>DATKEH010000361.1:0-12439 GCA_035546355.1 Thermoanaerobaculia bacterium | reverse complement strand
GCGAGACCGAGCTCGCCGGCGAACAGCAGCACCCCATGGATCATCATCAGGTTTCCCGGCTCGTCCATGCGCAGCCAGGCCCGGTCCACCGCGGACATGGGCTCGGGCGCGGCGGGCCCGGCCGGGGCGGCCTCGATGGGTTCCATGGACCTCCAGGGTACCCCAGCCACCGACCGCGGGGGGCGGCGGCCGCGCGCCGGCCTCCGCCAGGCCGGGCCGCACCGATCGCGACGTCGGCGATAGGATCGGCACACCTGTGAGCGATCCCTCGCACCCCGCGGCCCCGGCTGCCGGCGACCTCGGCCCGCGCTTTACCGGTTCGCTGGTGCACGAGCTGCGGACGCCGATCAACTCGCTGCTGCTGCTCAGCGAGCTGCTGGCGGCCAACGCCTCGGGGCATCTGGACGCCAAGGAGCAGCGCTGGGCGACGAGCCTGCAGGCAGCGGCAGTCGACCTGCGCGACCTCGTCGACCAGGTGGGGCGGCTGGGGCGGATCGCCGCCGGCCGGGTGGCGGTGGAGCCCCAGACGGTGGAGGTCCCCTCGCTCCTCGAATCCCTGACGGACTGGTGCCGCGAGCGGCCGGATCCCCGCCAGCTGACGATCCTGCCCGCGGCGGGCCCGCCGGCGACCCTGGTCACCGATCCCCGCTTGCTGCGCGAGTGCCTCGAGCGGCTGCTCGCGGCGGCGCTGGCGGCGAGCGGCCCCGGCGGCCGGGTGGAGCTCTCCGTCCGCGCCGCGCGAGGGAGGGGCGGTCTGGCCTTCACCGTTACCGACAGCGGGCCGCCACCTCCCGAGCCGCCCGGCAGGCTCCTCGAGCCGTTCGCCGCCACCGACCCCCGCGGCCGCCGGCGCTTCGGCGGCAGCGATCTGGGACTGGCGATCGCCGCGGCGCTGGCGCGCTTGCTGGGCGGCGAGCTGGCGGCGGCGGCCGCCGAGAGCGGCGGCGCCCGCCTCACGTTGCGGATCCCGGGGTAGCGGTTTCCGCGCCGCCAGCGCGGGCCGCCCCTACGACTCCGGTGGAGCTTCCAACACCTGCCGCACGGTCCGCAGCAGCTGCCGCGGGCTGAACGGCTTCTGCAGGAGCGGGGCGTGGGCCGGAAGGGTCTCGGGCTCGACCAGCTCCTCGTCGCTGTAGCCGGACATGAGGATCACCTTGAGGCTCCCCTGCTGCGCCAGCAGCCGGCGGGCCAGCTCGACGCCGGACATCCCGGGCATCACCATGTCGCTGACCAGCAGGTCGATCGCGCCGCCCCTCTCGGCGACCCGCTGTATCGCCACCCGGGGCTCCTCGGCGGCCAGCACCTCGTAGCCGGCGCTCTGCAGCACCTCCTCGAGCAGGCCGCGGAACATGCTGTCGTCCTCCACCAGCAGCACCACCTCGCTCCCTCCCTGCACCGGCGCGTCCTGCTCGCGCGGCGCCTCGGCCGGCGCCGCCATTCCCAGGGCGCTCGGGATCAGCACCTCGAAGGTCGACCCCTCGCCGGGCGCCGTCTCCACCCGGATCGCCCCCCCCACCTGCTCGACGATGCCGTAGACGGTGGACAGCCCGAGCCCCGTCCCCTTGCCCGGCGCCTTGGTGGTGAAGAAGGGATCGAAGATGCGGCTGCGCACGTCGGCGGTCATCCCGACGCCGGTGTCGGCTACCGTCAGGCCGACGTACTCGCCGGGGCCGAGCAGCCCGACGTCCTCGCCCTGCTCGACGCGCCGGGTGCTCACCCGGATGCGGCCGCCGCCCTCGATGGCGTCGCGGGCGTTGACCACCAGATTGAGCACCACCTGCTCCAGTTGCCCCGGGCCGATGCCGGCGAACGCGGGGCCGGCGGCGAGGTCGTGCACCAGCTCCACGTCCTCGCGCAGCAGGCGGTCGAACATGCTCCGGATGTCGTCGATGACGGCATTGACGTCGCACACCTGCGGCTCCGACCGCTCCCTTCGCGACAGGGCCAGCAGCTGGCGCGTCAGCCCGGCGCCGCGCTCGGCGGCGCGCCGCACCTGCTCCACCGGGTGCCGCAGCCGCTCCTCCTCGAGCGCGTCGAGCAGCACCTCGCTGTAGCCGAGGATCGAGGCGAGCACCGTGTTGAAGTCGTGCGCCACGCCGCCGGCGAGACGCCCGATCGCCTCCATCTTCTGCGCCTGACGGAACTGCTCCTCGAGCGCCTCGCGCTCGGTGACGTCGAGGCCGATGGCGAGGATGCCGCCGGTGGCGCCGTCGCCGGCGCGGATGGGCGTGTCGTACCACTCGATCAGCCTCTCCTCGCCGCCGCGGCCGAGGATGGGGTTGACGTTGCCGCGGACCCGCTCGCCGGCCAGCGACTCGGCGTAGATGCGGCGCACGCCGGGCCGGTCGCGATCGGGGAGGAAGGTCTCGAACCAGTCGGCGCCCTGCACCTCGGCGAGGGAGCGGCCGGTGAGCTGCTCCATGTAGCGGTTGAAGCGCACGATGCGCCCCTCGCGGTCGAGCACCAGGACGATCACCGGCGCCGTGTCGACCAGGCTCTCGGCGAAGTCGCGCTGGCGCCGCAGCTCCTCCTCGGCCGCCTTGCGGGCGCTGATGTCGCGCAGGGTGCCCATGAACGAGCGCTCCCCGCCCACCGTCACCTCGCTCACCGCCAGGTCGATGGGGAAGACGGCGCCGTCCTTGCGCCGGGCCACCACCTCGCGGCCGATACCGATGATCCGCTGCTCGCCGGTGCGCAGGTAGCGCTCGAGGTAGCCGTCGTGCTCTTCGCGATAGGGCGGGGGCATCAGCAGGCTGACGTTGCGCCCGATCACCTCGCCGGCGTCGTAGCCGAACATGCGCTCGGCGGCGGGGTTGAAGGATTGCACGGCGCCGCGCGCGTCGATGGTGACGATGGCGTCGACGGCCGCTTGCAGGATGGCCTCGGTGCGCGCCAGCGCCTCCAGCCGGGCGCGCTCGGCGTCGCGAGCTCGGGCGAGGCGGCGCGTCAGCGAGGTCGGTTCGGACACGGATCGAGCACCCCGCGGATACGGGATGCGCTTACTGTAGCAGGGCGTTGGGTGGGGGCCCTCACCTGGGGGTACGGGAGCGGAAATTGTCGAAGAACAGGTACGCGACCAGCGACGCGGTGGCGATCAGGCCGCCGCCGAAGGCCCATCCGGCCCAGCGCTCCCAGCCGGGCGGCGGGTGAGCCAGGGTGAGCAGCCCCATGGCCAGGATGGCGGCGGCCGACAGCGCCGACATCTTCAGACTGCGCACGATGCGCTCGAGCTCCCAGAGGAACTCCCGCTGCTCCACGTGGATCTCGAGCTCGAGGTCGCCGCGTTCCATGCGGTCGGCCAGCCGCCGCACCGTCCCCGGCCCCTCCTCCATCAGGCTGAGCGCGTCGAGGGCCCCGCGCCCGAGGCGCCGCCCCAGCCTCTCGGGGCGGAAGCGGCGCACCAGCGCCCGCCGCACCAGGCGCCGCGCCACCGGGATGAGCTGGAACTCCGGGTCCAGGCGGAGCCCCAGGCCCTCGGCCATGATCAGCGTCTTGATCAGCATCGACAGCTGCGCCGGCAGGCGCAGCTGCAGGTCGCGCACGATCTCCACCACCCGCGCCAGGATCTCGCCCATCGGCACCTCGCCGAGCGGCAGGTCGGCGTAGTCGTAGAGCAGGCGGCCGAGCTCGCGCTGCAGCAGCCGCGCCTGCGGGCCACGAGCGCGCAGGCCGAGGTCGAGGAGACGGTCGGTCGCCCGCTCCGGGTCGTTCTCCACCACCGCCAACAGCACCTCGACCAGGCGGGAGCGCTCGACCGGGGTGAGATACCCCATCATGCCGAAGTCGAGCAGCACCACCTCGTCGGCACCGGTGACGAAGAAGTTGCCGGGGTGCGGGTCGGCGTGGAAGAAGCCGCGCTCGAGGGCGGAGCGGAAGAGCAGCCCCGCCAGGCGGCGCGCCAGCAACCGGCGGTCGGCCCCCATGCTGGCGAGGGCGGCGAGGTCGTCGACCCGCGCCCCGGCGACGTACTCCATGGTGAGGACGCGCCGGGTGGAGAGCTCGGCGAAGGCGCGGGGGGCCCGCACCCCCGCCTCGTGCTCGAGGTCGCGGCCGTACCGTTCCAGGTTGCGCCGCTCGCGGGCGTAGTCCAGCTCCCCCTGCAGCGTGCGGGCGAAGTCGTCCACCACCTGCTCCGGCTGATAGGCGCGCAGCGCCGGGTTGCGCGACGCCACCGCCGCCAGCCGGCGCAACACCCGCAGGTCGATCGCCACCTGCGCCGGCACCCAGGGGCGCTGCACCTTGACCGCCACCACCTCCCCGCCGTGCAGTACCGCACGGTGGACCTGGCCTATCGAGGCGGCGGCGATCGGCACCGGGTCGATCTCGGCGAACACCTCCCCGACCGGCCGTTGCAGCTCCCTCTCGACGACGCCTCGCATCCGCTCCCAGGGCTCTGGGGGCGCCGCGTCCTGCAGCCGCGCCAGCTCGGCGGCGATGTCCGGCGGCACCAGGTCGGGGCGCGTCGACACGATCTGCCCCACCTTGATGAAGGTGGTGCCCATCTCCTCGAGAGCCAGACGCAGGTGGCGACCCCTGCTGGCCTCCTCCGGAGCCGGACGCCGCAGGCGCCGCAGCGGCAGGTAGCGCCCGAGCCGCAGCTCGAAGGCGAGATAGCCGAGGCCGTGCCGGGCCAGCGCCACCGCGATCTGGCGGGTGCGGCGGAAGAGGGCGAAGGCGGTGCGAACGGGTCCCACGGGTGGGGCGATGATAGCGCCGGGGCCCGTCGCATCCCGCTACAATCGGCACCAACCATCAGAGCACCGTGATGCAGAACGAGCTGGTCTCGCACTTCCGGGTCCTCGAGCGCATCGGCGAGGGGGGGATGGGCGCCGTCTACCGGGCCGAGGACACCCACCTGGGCCGCGAGGTGGCGCTCAAGTTCCTTCCCCGGTCCGCCACCCGCGACGCCCGGGCGCGCGAGCGCTTCCTGCGCGAGGCGCGCGCCGCCTCGGCGCTCGACCACCCCAACGTCTGCACCATCTACGAAGCCGGCGAGACCGACGACGGCACGGTCTTCCTGGCCATGGCCTACTACCGCGGCGAGACGCTGGGCGATCGGCTGCAGCGCGGGCCGCTGTCCGCCGCCGAGACCCTGCGGGTGGGCGCGCAGCTCGCCGCCGCCCTCGCCCAGGCCCACGGCCGCGGCATCATCCACCGCGACGTCAAGCCGAGCAATGTCTTCTTGACCGAGGACGGGCTGGTCAAGCTGCTCGATTTCGGCCTCGCCCACCTCGCGGCGAGCTCCCGTCTGACCCGTAGCGGCACGGTGGTCGGTACCGCTGGCTACATGTCGCCGGAGCAGGCGCTGGGCGACGGGGTCGACCACCGCGCCGACCTGTGGAGCCTCGGCGTGCTGCTCTACGAGGCACTGACCGGGAGGCTGCCCTTCGGCGCCGGCTCCGAGGTCAGCATGCTGTACGCCATCGTGCACCGCGAGCCGGCGGAGCTGCGCCAGACGCGGGCCGGGCTCCCCGAGGGCCTCTACGCCATCCTCGAGCGCTGCCTGGTCAAGGACCCGGAGCAACGCTACCGCAGCGCCGAGATGCTGCGTCAGGACCTCGAGCGCGTCGAGCGGTCCCTGGGCTCGGCGGACCAGGAGCGTACCGAGAGCTTCCTCACCCCGCTGGCGGCGCATCGCGCCGGCGCCGGCGGCGTTGCGGGCGGCCTGATCGGCTCGGTACGGACCCGCCTGCGGCGGGCGCCCCGCGGGGCGCTATGGGCGGCGGCCGCGGCGCTGCTGCTGGGGCTGGCGACGGGGGGGTGGCTGATGGTGCGGGAGGGCGTCGCGGTGGCGGGTACGGCCGACACCCCGCGCAGCCTGGCGGTCCTGCCCCTGGTCAACGCCACCGGCGATCCCGGGATGGACGCCGTCGCCGCCGGGCTCGGCGCGGTCCTCCTCGACCAGCTCGCCGGCGTCGCCGGCATCAACGTCGTCTCCCGCGACGAGGCCTGGAGCATCCGCCACCGCAGGCCCCAGGCGTCGGTGCGCGACGTGGCGCGCGAGCTCGGCGTCGAGGCGGTGCTCGAGGGGCAGCTGCTGGCGCGCAACGACATGCTGCAGGCGCACCTCTCGCTGGTCGATGCCGCCACCGGCTTCGTGCGCTGGTCGAGCATGGTGCAGGAGAAGGGGGACCGGCTGGTCGAGCTGCAGGAGCGGATGGGGAGGGAGGTGGCGCGCGACCTCCTCGGCTCGCTGGCCCGGCAACCGGACCATGCGGTGGATGCCCCTACCGCCTCGGAGGAGGCGTACCGCCTCTACCTCGAGGCAGAGGGGCGCCTGGACCACATGGAAGAGACCGGCGAGATGGCCAACGTCGAGGAAATGCTGCGCCGGGCGATCTCGCTCGACCCGCGGTTCGCGCTGGCGCACGCGCGGCTGAGCCAGGTGCTGACGCGACGGGCACTACGAGAGGGCTCCGGAGTGCTTCCCGAAGCCCAGCGTCACGCGCGCCGCTCCCTCGAGTTGGCGCCGGAGCTGCCGGAGGCGCAGCTCGCCGACGCAGACGTCAGGCGGCGCCAGGGCGACCATGCGGGCGCCATCGACACCCTGCGTAGCCTCGCCGCGCTGCACCCCGAGCTCGATCGTGTCCACTCCCTGCTCGCCGAGGCCTATCGCGACAGCGGAGATCTGGCGGAGGCGGAGCGCACGATCAGGCGGGCGCTCCAGGCGCGACCCGATTACTGGCGCTATTGGCACGCGCTCGGCGAGCTGTTGGTGCGCCAGGGAGACGCGGCTGGGGCGCGCGAGGTGCTCACCCGCGCCGCCTCGCTCACCGAGCTCGACTACGGGCGCCCCTACGAGCTGCTGGCTACGCTGGAGCTCGTGGAGGGGAACTTCGACGCCGCGCTCGCCGCCTTCGAGCGCCTGCCACGCCCGATCGAGGATCCGCTGATGGCCAGCAATATCGGCACTACCTATTACTTCCTGGGCGATCTCGAGGAGGCGGAGCGCCACTACCGGCTGGCGCTGCGCCTCGCCCCATCCGCGGCGTACCACGCCAACCTTGGCGACGTCCTCGCGAGGCAAGGAAAGGTGGATGCGGCGCGGCGGGAGTACAGCCGGGCCGCCGACATGATGACCGCACGGAGCGCCGAAGGCGCCCTGCCTTTCCTGACACAGGTGAACCACGCCATGTACCTGGCCAAGGCGGCTCGTTGCGAGGAGGCGCGCCGTCTCGCGGCACAGCTGCTGCAGCGTTTCGACGACACGGCCAGCACCGTGGCTACGCTCGCCAAGGCGCACGCAGCCTGCGGAGATACGCAGGAGGCGTTGGATCTGCTCGAGCGGGCCCTGGAGCTCGGCTACAAGCCCCAGCTGGCCGCCGGCGAGGTGGAGTTCGAGAACCTGGCGTCGGAGGCGCGGTTTCAGCGGCTCGTCGACCCGGCCCCTCCATCCTGAGTCGCCGGCTCCTCGGGCTCTTCGGGCTCCTCCGGCTCCTCGTCGAGCCCCTCCGGCGGCTCGCACTCGCCGCCCTCGAGGCAGATCACCGGGTCGATGCGGCAGATGACCAGGTTGCCCGGCTGCTTGTGGAACACGGCCGTGTACCGCCATACGTCCGGTTGCGTTCCGGGGGGGATGCCAGTGCCCGGCGCCGCCTTGCCGGTCTTCGCCCTCCCGCGCTTCGGGGCCGTAAAGTTCGTGCCGCCCAGGTTCAAGCCGCCGCCAGGCGGCCCCGGTTTCTGCTGCACGATCACCTCGTCCGCGGTGTCCAGCCGCAGCGCGATGAACTCGACCTCCTGCCCCAGCGCGACCATCTGCTGCGCCGGCGTCACGCGGCAGGTGATCGTGGCGTTGGTGACGTCCTCGATCTGCTCCAGGATGACCGGAGCCGGCGCGGGGGTCTGAGCCACCGCCATCCCGGCGACGAACGCTCCCACCGCCGCGCACGCCAATCCACATACCAGGCTCTGCTCGCGCATAAGCGTCCTCCACGAGATCAGAAATGGTGTGTGCGGATGCTACCGAAAACGGGCTGTTAGCGCCAGTGGGATTCTCGTCGCCAGGACGCGCCCCAGATTGCTGGAGTCGCGGCGGCCTCCGCGCCACCGGCGGGCGGGCGCGGAGGCCCGCCCCTACGACCGCAGCAGGGGCACCACCACCAGCGGTCGGCCGAGCCCACGAGAGAGCGGTGAGCCGCGGCGCGCCCGGCTCAGCTCAGCAGCATGCGCAGGTCGTCGGCGGTGATCTCGCCGAGGGTCTGCCCCTCGCCGCCGAGCACGGCGTCGGCGAGCTGGCGCTTGGAGCGCTGCAGCTCGACCATCTTCTCCTCGACGGTGTCGCGGGCGATCATGCGGTAGGCGAACACCGGCCGCGTCTGGCCGATGCGGTGCGCGCGGTCGATGGCCTGCGCCTCGACGGCGGGGTTCCACCAGGGGTCGAGCAGGAAGACGTACTCGGCGGCCGTCAGGTTGAGGCCCACGCCCCCCGCCTTGAGGCTGACCAGGAACAGCTGGCATCCCGGGTCGGTCTGGAAGCGCTCCACCTGCGCGGCGCGGTCGCGCGTCTGGCCGTCGAGGTAGGCGTACTCGCGGCCCTTGCCGTCGAGGTGGCTGCGGACGTAGGCCAGCAGGGAGGTGAACTGGGAGAAGACCAGCGCCTTGTGCCCCTCGGCCAGCACCTCCTCGACCTGGTCGAACAGCGCCTCGAGCTTGGCGCTGCCCGCCTCTTCCCACTCGGGATTGACGAGGCCGGGATGGCAGGCCACCTGCCGCAGCCGCAGCAGCGCCTCGAGCACCTGCATGGTCGCGCCCTTCACCCCCTTGGCCTCCACCTGCTCCAGCAGGCTCGCCTGGTACTGCGCCCGCAGCCGATCGTAGAGCTCGCGCTGCTGCGGTCGCAGGGCGCAGTGCAGCACCTGCTCGGTCTTGTCGGGAAGGTCCTCGAGCACCTCCGCCTTGGTGCGGCGCAGGATGAACGGCCGCATCCCCTGGGCCACCAGCGCCAGCTGGTGCTCGCTGGGGGCCCCGCCGCTGGCCAGCACGTCGAGCTTCGGCAGCCGGCCGAGCAGCCCGGGGTTGAGGAACTCGAACAGCGACCCCAGCTCCCCGAGGTGGTTCTCGATCGGCGTCCCGGTGAGCGCCAGCCGGCGGCGCCCGACCAGCAGCCGCGCCGCCTTGGCGGTCTGCGACTCGGGATTCTTGATCGCCTGCGCCTCGTCGAGGATGACGGTGTCGAATTCGACCTTGGCCAGGAAGCCGATGTCGCGGCGCAGCGTGCCGTAGGTGGTGACCACCAGGTCGTAGTCGCCGAGCCCGGTGCGCAGCTCCTCGCGATCGGCGCCGTGATACTCGGTCACCCGCAGCTTGGGCGTGAAGCGGCGCGCCTCCTCGACCCAGTTGTAGACCAGGCTGCGCGGCGCCACAACCAGCCACGGCAGGCCGCTGGTCTTGGCCGGCGTGCGGTGGACCTGCAGCAGCGCCAGCACCTGCACCGTCTTGCCCAGCCCCATGTCGTCGGCCAGCACGCCGCCGAGCCCGAACTCGCGCAGGAACTCGAGCCAGCCGAGACCCTCGCGCTGATAGCCGCGCAGGGTGCCGCCGAAGCTCGCCCGCTCCTTCTTGGGCTTGACGCGATCGAACGAGCGCAGCTTCTCGCGCAGCGAGGCGAACTCCTTGTCGACCTGCGCCGGCGGCATGGCGGCCAGCAGGGCGTCGACCAGCAGGGCCTGGGAGGGGAGGAAGCGCAGCCCGTCGTCGGTGGCGTCCTGGGCGAGCTTGGCGAGCGAGTCGTAGGTCTCCATCCAGGAAGCCGGCAACAGCCCCTGCGAGCCGTCGCGCAGCGTGACGAAGCGATCGCCGCGCGACACCGCCGACAGCAGGTCGGCCATCTCCAGCCGGTCGCCGGCGAAGGCGACCTCGCCCTTGAGCTCGAACCAGTCGATGCCGCTCTCGACCCGTAGCGCCGGCGGGCTGGGGGGCCGCAGCGACGCCCCGTGGACCTCGACCTCCCACCCCTCGGCGAGGAGCGGCTCGGCGACCTCCGGCAGCTCGCGGGGCGGCAGCTCCAGCCCGTGCCCCTCCTTGGACTCGACGGGGCGCAAGCCGAGCTCGAGCAGCCGCACCAGGGCGGCGCGCTCGGCTTCCATGTCGCGCCGCACGAACGTCCCCCTGTCGAGGTCGACCGCCGAGCCGCGAGGGTCGCCGGCATCCACCTCGTGCTCGCCGTAGACGAAGGAGAGCTGCGCCCGCAGCGGCGGGTTGGTCCAGGCGGGGGCGGGGTCGGTCTCCAGCACCAACCGCGGCGTCAGCGTCTCCTGCTGCTCGCCCAGCTCCAGCCCCTCCGGGGTCTCCAGCCGAGGCAGCATCGGCAGCTCCAGCAACTCGGTCAGCGCCTCGCCCAGCTCCTCCCGCGGCACCACCATCTCGCCCTTGCCGCGCAGCAGCCCGATCCAGGGCAGGTCGCGCGCCGGCACCACTTCGAGGCGAGCCAGGGTGTCGCCGAAGACCACCAGCGCCTGGCGGGCCGCGCCGCCGGCTCCGGCGGCCGCGCGCGGTCCGCCGTGCAGGATCAGCTCGGGCACGCTGAGCGGCACCGATTCGCGCTCGCGCTCCAGGGCGCCGCTGAGCCGGGCGGTACCGGTACCCGTGAGCTGCACCCGCAGGGCCAGCCGCCAGGGCTGCCCCTCGTCCCACGACAGCGGCGGTTGCTCTCCCGTGGCGCGGCCGTCCCACCACCCGAGGGCGCCGCGCGAGCACAGCCGCGGCAGCACGGGCTCGTAGAGCTGCGGTGACAGCCGCATCCGCTGGACCCGCGCCCCCGCGGTCTTGCCGTGAGGCCCGCGCCCACGGCCCTTGCGGGGAGCGGGCTCGGCGGGCAGGGCGGTGACCAGCCCGACCGGGGAAGCTCCCTCGCTCGGCTCGCCGGGCCGCCCGTCACCCTGCAGCAGCTGCTCGAGCTGGTCGGCGGCCAGGGTCGTGCGCTGCAGCTTGCCGCCGCCACCGCGTGCGAAGACGTCGAGCACCAGCCCGCCGCTGCCCAGGCTGGCGGCGGTGTTGATCAGCAGCATCATCTCGGCCGGCTCGGGGCCGCCGGCGGGGGCCTCGTCGGCGGCCGCGCCGGCAAACCGCCGGCTGGCGTCGCGCACCGCGGCGAGCTGCGCCCGCCAGCCGTTACCGGCCGCGGCCGGACCCGGCGGCGGCCCCTTGCGGCTCGGCCGCGCCAGGTGCGCCCGCCGCGGAAGGCTGCCTCCCGCTTGCGGCGCGGAATCGGCGGGCGCCAGTCCCAGGTCCTTCCAGCTCGCCCCCCGGTCCCGCCGCAGCGACAGCCGGTCGCGCCCGGGCGGCTGCGGAAACCCGCCTTCGTCGAAGGCCAGCAGCGTCGCCCACAGGTGCTTGCACGGCTTGCCGTCGGCGAAGCGCTGGCACTCGCAGAATCCGTGCAGCACGCGATCCCCGATGCGGGACCAGTCCACGCCCACGCCGTAGGATTCGCGCTCGGTGCCCTCGACCCGGGCCAGCAGCCGCGTCCCCTCCACTTGCAGGCGCGCCCTCTCCTGGGCGAAGTACTCCTCGCCGCGCTGGCGATCCCCGCGCTCGAAGTGGGAGGAGACCCGCTTGTGCAGCGGTACCGGTCGCATCTTGGCCGGCGAGGTCCGGGAGCGGCCGTGGCCCTTGCGTCGGCGCGGCCGCGTCGTCGCCTTTTCGTTCATCGCTGTCGCGTCCCAGCCACGCGTCCCAACAACGCCTTCGCTCCTCCTGGCATTTCGTCCTGCGCCGCGATCTGCGTTCCCCACCGCCTGCGGCGGCGGTCCCGCCGGGTCGATCCCCTCGGCGCCGCTGGTGTCGGTGCCGTGCGTCGCGCAACGCGACGGCAGGGGGCGATGGACCAGCGATCCACCCCGGCCGCGGGCGGGGAATCCTTCCGTGCCCCAGGACTGCCGCCCGCCAAACCAGCCGAGTATAGCTGGTCCGCGTGACGAAGGGGGATTCAGCCCGATTCGGGCGGTCGGGTGCGCTGGTTGCGCTGCAGGTACGAGCGGGTCTCGGCGACGATGACGCCGCTCAACAGCAGCAGCCCGATCAGGTTGGGCAGGGCCATCAGACCGTTGAGCACGTCCGAGATCCCCCACACCAGCTCCAGGGTGTAGGTCGAGCCGAGGAAGGTGGCGACGACGAACAGCAGCCGGTACGGCACCACCGAGCGCGCGCCGAGCAGGTACTCGCAGCACTTCTCGCCGTAGTAGCTCCAGCCGAGGATGGTCGAGAAGGCGAACAGCGACAGGCTGATGGCGACGATCCAGCCGCCGTACTGCCCGGGCAGGCCGTGGCGAAACGCCATCTGCGTCAGGGCCGCCCCGTTCTCCCCCGAGGTCCACGAGCCGGTGGCGATGATGGCCACGCCGGTGAAGGTGCAGACGACCAGGGTGTCGATGAAGGTCTGGGTCATCGACACCAGCGCCTGGCGCACCGGCTCCCGCGTCTGGGCGGCGGCCGCGGCGAT
>DATKEH010000360.1:0-6409 GCA_035546355.1 Thermoanaerobaculia bacterium | reverse complement strand
GTCGGCCTTGAGGAACAGCCGCCGGCCGTCGGCGAGCTCGAGCAGCCGCGAGTCGTGGATGCAGCCGCCGGCGATCGGGCGGTCGGCGACCACCGACGCCGGCCGCCCGTCGCGGGCGGCGAGGGCCTTCTCGACGGCCGCCCGCAGCCCCGCGTCCACCGGTTCAGCCCTGGCCCTCGCCGTCGAGGAGGTGGTCGAGGATCGCCGCGCAACCCTCCTCCACCAGGTCCAGCACGCGCTCGAAGCCGTGGCCGCCGCCATAGTAGGGGTCGGGGACGTCGCGTGGCGCGCCCGGCGGCAGGAACTCCGAGAACAGGCGCAGCTCGGCGCGTCGTCTCTCGGGCGGCGGCGCCATCGCCTCGAGGTCGGCGAGGTTCTCGCGGTCCATCGCCACGATCAGGTCGTAGCGGTCGTAGTCCTGCGGCGCGACCTGTCGCGCGCGGCCACCGAGGCGATAGCCGCGCGCCGCGGCGGCGGCCGCCATGCGCCGGTCGGGACCCTCGCCGACGTGCCAGGCGCCGGTGCCGGCCGAGTCGACCTCGATGCGGCCCTCGAGCCCGCGCTCGGCGAGCAGCGCCCGCAGCAACCCCTCGCCGGTGGGGGAGCGGCAGATGTTGCCGAGGCAGACGAAGAGGACGCGCCGGGTCCCTGACTGCGAGTGCGTCGTCATGCCGCCGAGCTTACCGCCAGGCGTGGGGGCGGCCCCGGGGCGCCTGAATGCCTGGAGCCTCTCTCCCGCACCTCGCTGCCATGCCCTTGGTGGGTCGCACCGGCTCTCTGCGGACTAGCAGTAGGAAGAAAACCGCAGTGCCGGCCCCGCCGGCCCACGCACGACAGGAGGAGGCGATGCTACAGCCACGGACGACCCGTCGGTCCACCAAACCCGAGGGGGCACCTCTGCACATCCTGGGGTTCTCGGCGATCCTCGCCTTGACGCTCGCGGTGCTGTTGCCGGGCCGCGCACCCGGCCAGGCACAGTGTGCCCCGGATCCGATCGGCGGAGCGGTTCGTGTCGACCCCGCTTCGCGGTGGTGTGGCAGAGCGATACGTCGCCCAGCGACGCCGAGTTCGGCAGCATCTGGGCGCGGGTGTACGACGCCAGCGGCAACCCGGTGGGCAGCGACTTCCAGGTGAACACCTCCACCTCCGGCGACCAGATCGATCCGGCGATCGCGATGGCCGACAACGGCACCTTCGTGATCGTCTGGCACGACGACGCGGACCGGCCGGGCACCTCGCAGCCGCGCGGCCGCGAGGTGCGGGCGCGGGTGTTCAACGCCAACGGTGCGCCGGTGACCGGGGAGATCCAGCTCAACACGGTCACCGGCGGCACACAGCGGAGCCCCGAGGTGGCGATGCGGCCCGACGGGCAGTTCGTCGCCGTCTGGACCGACCTGGCGCGTGACCACGCCTTCGCGCGACGCTTCGCGGCCAACGGTGCACCCCTCGACGCGGAGGAGTTCCAGGTCAGCGTGCTGAACGACGCCGCCAACCCGTCGGTGGCGGTCGACCCCCTCGGCGGCTCCTTCATGGTGGTGTGGGAGAGCCGCAACAGCAACGGCAACGACAGCAGCTTCGAGAGCGTGCAGGCGCGCGGCTTCGCGTGGAGCGGCGCCGGCCTCAGCGCCCAGGTGCAGGTAAACCAGTCGACCAACAGCAACCAGTTCGAGCCGAGGGTCGCGGCCGCCGGGGGCGAGCAGTTCTTCGTCATCTGGCGCAGCCAGGCGGTGAACCCGGAGCGGGTGGACGGGCGTGGCATCTCCGTCACCGGCACCTTCCAGGGCAGCGAGCAGAACGTCCGGGTCGGCTCCCTGTCCGGGATCGGCGGCAACGGCGACGGCCGCTCCTACGTCTCGATGCACGTCGGCAGCCAGATCTGGGTGCGCGGCTACGACCACCCGTGCGAGGGCGCCGGCCCCGGGGACCCGCCGCCGCCCTACGCCAACTGGCTCAGCAGCCCCGACCTCCCCGGCTTCGAGATCCAGGTGCGGATCACCGGCGGCGGCGGGCCCGTGCAGGGAGCCGCCGAGGGCAACTGCATCATCGAGACGATCTGCGCCAGCGGCGCCCTGGCGGGGCGGCCGGAGGTGTTCTTCAAGGTCATCGGGCCGCGGCCCAACGGCTTCCTGTGGGTGCAGCTGATCCGCTTCAGTCCGTCGCAGGTGGAGGTGTGGGCGCGGCCGATCGGCGGCGGGCAGGTCAACTACTACCTGCTGCAAGCGGTGGCCCCGGGCTCCGGGGTGCTCGACGGGCTGGAGGACCGCATGGCCTTCTTCCCCTGAGCCCGCGCCGCGGTCCCCAGGTCGCGAGGGCGCGTCGGGAACGGCGGCGGTCGACCAGGAGGACGTGGGCTGGACGTCGCGGGGCGCGATGCCGCGGGCGGTGGGCGAGGGAGCGCCTCGCCCACCGCGCAGCGCCGGTATAGTCGACCGCTCGACGTCCCCGTCTGGTCTCGGGAGGACCCCGCCATGCCCCTCGACCGCCGCCGCTTCCTCTCCTCCGTCGCCGCCGGGGCGGTGGCCGGAGCCGCCCTGCCGCTGACGTCCGCCCTCCGCGGGGAGGCGGCCGCGCCGCCGGGCGCCGAGCGGCTGCTGGACGCCGAGGGCGGCGTCGACTGGGGCGCCGTGCGGCGCCAGTTCCTCCTCGACCCGGATTGGATCCATCTCGGCTCCTTCTACCTCGCGTCCCACCCGCGGCCGGTGCGCGAGGCCATCGAGCGCTACCGCCGCATGCTCGACGAGAACCCCCTGTGGCTCGAGGTGCTGTTCGAGCCCGGCGCGGACAACCCGCTGGCGCGGGCCAAGGAGGCGCTCGCGAGCTACGCCGGAGGCCGCGCCGAGGAGATCGCGCTGACCCCCAATACCACCACCGGCCTGGCGCTGGCCTACAACGGCCTGCGCCTGCGGGCGGACCAGGAGATCCTCACCACCGAGCACGACCACTACGTGCACCACGAGTCGATCCGCCGGGCGGCGGAGAAGCGCGGTGCCGGGGTCCGCTTCATCCCCCTGTACGACCGCGGCGCCGCCGCCTCCAGCGGCGAGATCGTCGAGCGCGTCCGCCGCGCCATCGGCCCGAAGACCCGCGCCTTCGGCGTCACCTGGGTGCACTCGTCGACGGGCGTCAAGCTACCGGTCCGCGAGCTCTCCGAGGTAGTGGCCGGCGCCAACTCCGGGCGCGCCGAGGAGGACCGCTGCCTGCTGGTGGTCGACGGCGTCCACGGCTTCGGCGTCGAGGACATCGACCTGGCGGCCCTGGGGGCGGACTTCTTCTCCGCCGGTGCGCACAAGTGGTTGTTCGCTCCCCGCGGTACCGGCATGCTGTGGGGGCGGCAGGAGGCGTGGCCCCACGTCAGCCCCACCGTCCCGAGCTTCGACATCTCACCGCCGCTGTGGGTGTCGTGGGTCCGACGGCAGCCGCTGCCGCCGACCGAGGCGTCGTTCGTCGCCCCCGGCGGCTTCGTCGCCTACGAGCACCAGTTCGCCATCCCGGAAGCCGTCGCCTTCCACCAGGCCCTGGGCCGCGGCCGGGTCGCCGCCCGCATCCACGCGCTCAACGGCCGCTTCCGCGAGGAGCTCGGGCGGATGCCGGGGGTGACGCTGCACACGCCGCTCGACGGGCGGCTGGCAGCGGGCATCTGCGCCTTCGAGGTGGCGGGCATGCAGGCGTCGCAGGTCGTACGCCTCCTCGCCGCCCGCCGCATCCACGCCACCGCCTCCCCCTACCCGGTGTCCTACGCCCGCGTCGCCGCCGGGGTGATGAATACTCCAGAGGAGGTGGAGACGACCCTGGCCGCGATCCGCGACCTCGCCCGCGGATGACGCCCGCGCGGCTCAGCGCGGATCGGGGATGCGCCAGAAGAAGACCGAGTGCTTGCCGACCTCGACGGTCTCCTCCGGCTGCCAGTCCCCCATGCTGAAGTCGTGCGACACCACCCGCGCCCCCGGCGGCAGCTCGCGCAGCAGCTTGGGGCGCAGCTCCAGGTTGACGCTGGACAGCAGGTAGAGGGTCACCACGTCGGCGGTGGTGAGGTCGACCTCGAAGAGATCCCCCTCGACGAAGGTGATGCGGTCCTCGACGCCGGCGGCGCGAGCGTTGTCGACGGCCTCGCGGATCCGCTCGGGGTCGAGGTCGACGCAGACGCCGTGCTCGGCGCCGAACTCCTCGACGGCGGCGATGACGATGCGTCCGTCGCCGCAACCCAGGTCGTAGACCACGTCGTCGCGGCCCACCTCCGCCAGGCGCAGCATCACCTCGACCACCTCGACCGGTGTCGGCACGTAGGGCACGTCGAGGTGCACCTCGGAGCCCTGCGGATCCTCGGCGCTGACGACGAGCGAGCGGTCATCCGTGGCGGCGGCGGCGGGCTCGTTCGTCGGGCCCGCGCACGCCGACAGGGCCAGGAGAGCCGCGGCGAAGAGACATGACAGGAGCTTGGGGTGCACGAGCGTCCTCCATGGGAAGCGTCCGCTGCTGGGTGGATCGGTGGTCCAGCAGCAGCAACGGCACGCCGGCGGCGAGGATCGCCACGCCGACCAGCGCACCGATGCCGGTATGCGCCAGGCTGGAGTACAGCAGGAAGGCGCTGCTGGCGCAGAACAGCGCCGGGGTCAACGGGTAGAGCGGCACCCGGAACGGCCGCGACGCTCCCGGCTCGCGCCGGCGCAAGGCGAACAGAGCCATGCCGGTGAGGAGCAGGAACAGCCAGAAGATGGGGGCGGTGAATTCGACCATCGTCTCGAACCCCTCGCGGGTGAGCCCGCCCAACAGCACCAGCAGCAGGGCGATCCCGCCCTGGGTCAGCAGGGCGACGACCGGCGTCGCGGCCCGGCCGTGCCAGCGGCCGAGCGGTGCGAAGAGGGGGAAGTCCCGCCCCAGCGCGTAGGCGGTGCGGGCGCCGAAGACGAGGGTGGCGTTGATCGAGGTCAGGGCGGCGGCGGCGATCAACAGGCTGACCGCCGCGGCGGCGCCGTCGCCGAGCACGGCGCGCATCACGTCGGCGGCGACGGTGTCGGTGGCGGCCATCCCCCGCGTCCCCAGGCCTCGCGCGAAGGCCCAGTTGGCGGCCAGGTACAGCGCCGTGATCGCCCCGATGCTGAGCAGCAGCACGCGCACGATGCTGCGCCGCCCGCCGCGCATCTCGGCCGAGAGGTAGGCCGCCTCGTTCCAGCCGCCGTAGGTCAGCAGGACGAAGATCAGCGCCAGCCCCCAGTGGGTGTCGCCCGACGGAGGCGCGGCGGCGCCGGCGCCGTCGCCGCCCGCCGCGGCGGCGATACCGGCGGCGATCACCGCCAGCAGCCCGACGACGGTGATCAGCACCAGCACCTTCTGCGTCCAGGTACCGTGTCGCAGGCCGAGGGCGTTGAGGGCGGTGAAGGCGATCACCGCCGCCGCCGCCCAGGCGGCGGTGGAGTGCGCTCCCCACAGGGGGAGGAGCGAAGTGGCGTAGTCGCCGAAGACGAAGGCGAGCAGCGCCACCGAGCCGGTGGGGATCACGGTGAGGCGCGCCCAGGCGAAGAGGAAGGCCAGCCGCCGGCCGAAGGCGCGCCCGAGGTAGTGGTAATCGCCGCCGACGCCAGGGTAGTCGCCGCCAGCTCCGCGTAACACAGCGCCCCGGCCAGGGAGATGGCGCCGCCCACCACCCAGGCGAGCAGCATCGCGCTCTCGCTGCCGGCGTGGGACGCCACCACCGAGGGAGTACGGAAGATGCCGGCGCCGACCACGACGCCGACGACCAGGGCGACACCGTCGAGCAGCGACAGGGAGGGCCGTGGCCGGGAGCCGCGGTCGGGCCACCTGGCGGCGCGGTCCGTGAGCGCGCGGCTGCCCATGCGATCCAGGCCCTTGCGAGGTCGGTGCCATGAGCCAGACTCGACCGCCGCCCAGCCTGAGAGTTTCCTGAGAGTTTCTTCGCGACTCGGGCGCGGTGAGGACCCTACGCTACGAGCCATGCCGCGTCGGGGCCGGGACAGTCTCTTCGCCGTCGCCTTCGCCGCCTTCGTCGCCGCGACGCTGGGCGCCTGTGCCGAGGCGCCCCCGGCCGCGAGGGTATCGCGCCAGCACGCCGGGCACGCCGCGCCGGCGCCCGGTTTCCTCGACCTTCGCGGCCAGGCGCGACAGGCCCGCGAACAGGGTGACCTGGGGGCCGCCGCCGAGCTGCTGGCGCAGGCCCACCGCATGGCGCCACAGAACCCCGTGGTGAGCCTGCATCTCGCCGAAGTGTTGGCGGCGACGGGAGATCGGGCCGCTGCGCTGGGACAGCTGCAGAGGCTGGCGGCGGGCGGTGTCAGCATGGACCTCGTGGCCTCCCCGGAGCTCGCCCGGCTCGCCGGCGACCCCCGCTTCGCGAGCCTGCTGCAGGCGATGGAGCGGAACCGCGCTCCCATCGCGCGAGCGGAGATCGTCTGTG
>DATKEH010000359.1:0-12519 GCA_035546355.1 Thermoanaerobaculia bacterium | reverse complement strand
GTCGGCGGCAACGCCGTCACCGCCGACAGCTCCGGGACCGGGCGCAGGCCGGTCGGCCCGGAAGTCTCCATCCAGCCCAGCCAGCGGCGCAGGAACGCCTTGTCGATGCCGGCGATCGGCGACAGGCCGCCGGCGGTGTCGCCGTCCATGGTGGCGTAGCCGACCGCGGCCTCGGAGCGGTTCGAGGTCGCCAGCAGCAGCGCGTTGCGCAGGTTGGCCACCAGCCACGCGGCGGGAGCCCGCACCCGCGCCTGGATGTTCTGCAGCGCCACGTCGTCGCTCTGCCACGAGAGCCGCCGCCCCAGGGCCTCTTCGATCAACTGCACGTAGCCGCTCACCAGCGGCTCGACGTCGAGCTCGAGGTGGCGCGCCCCCACCGCCGAGGCGACGGCCCGCGCCGCCTCGCGCGTGGCCTGGGTGCTGTTGCGGGTCGCCTGGTAGAGCGTCGTCAGCAGGCGCTCGACGAGCTGCGGCGGCGCCGTCGCCTCGTCGAGCCCCGGGACGTGGGCCAGCCGCGCCCGCAGCTCCTCGGGCCCCTGCTCCTGCCACGACAGCTCCACCATCAGGGCCACCAGGACGGCGACGGCGGCCGAGTCGGCGCCGCCCGACAGCGACACCACGAAACCGTGCGAGCGGCTCTTGCGCAGGTAGTCGAACAGCCCCAGGGCCACCGCGCGGGTGAACTCCTCCTCGCGGTGCTGCTCGGCGAGCTCCCACGCCTGGCGCCGCGGCGCCGCCAGCTCCAGCGCGCTCGCCGGGTAGCGGAAGGGCGCCTCCACCCGCTCCTCGGGCCTCTCCTCGAGGTCGGGCTGGAAGCTGGACAGCCGCGCCTGCTGCATGCGGGTCAGGTCGAGGTCCACCACGGCGGTGGTCAACCGCCAGCGATCGAAGGTCAGTCGCGGTCCGATGGCCGCCATCTTGCCGCCGGTGGCGATCAACGCGCCGCCGTCGTAGATCACGCGCCCCGCCTCGTTGCCCAGCAGGTTGGCGTAGACGTAGGTGACGCCGAAGGCCCGCGACCCCTCGAGCACGTAGCGCTCCCGCACCTCCTGTTTGCCGAACGCGAAGTGGCTGGCGCTGGGGTTGAGGATGATGTCGACGCCCTTGAGCGCCAGCGCGCCGCCGGGGCGGGCGGCCACCCATGCGTCCTCGCAGATCTCGAAGCCGATCCTGACCCCACCGACCTCGAAGTAGACGTCGCCGAGCGGCCAGGTGCCGCCGTCGCGCTCGAGCTCGGCCACCACCTCGCGCGGCCACGGTTTGAACCAGCGGGGTTCGTAGTGGATGCCGTCGCCGGCGAGGAACTTCTTGGCCGCCAAGCCCAGCAGCCGGCCATCGGCGACCAGCGCGGCACAGTTGTAGAGCGCGTTGCGGAAAGGGATCGGCAGCCCCAGCGAGACGACGATCCCCTCGCACGCCGGCGCCACCTCGGCGAGCACCTCCCACGCCGTCTGCACCACTCCCGGCGAGAGGAAGGCGTCTTCGCAGCCGTAGCCGCAGAGACACATCTCGGGCAGGCAGAGCACGCCCACCCCCTGCTCGCGCGCCGCCGCGATCGACTCCAGGACCGCGGCCGCGTTTCCCCGCCAGTCCAGGGGGGTGGTGTTGACCACCCCGGCAGCCACCTTGAGCAGCCTCACGAGGAGGAAGTAGATCACACGGCCGGCGGCTGCCGCCGGTCGGCGCCAGAGCGGGCCCGCCGGCGAGAGTGTAGACCTTACAAGGCCTTGGTAGAGGCTGCCGGCCCCCCCGGCGCCGCCGAGCTGGGCTCCGGAATGCGCGTCAGCGGGCCAGGGCGATGCCGTCGATCTCGATGCGCGCCCCCAGCGCCAGGCCGCTGGTGCCGAAGGCGCTGCGCGCCGGCCTGGCGCCGGCAAAGCGTTCGACCCACACCGCGTTGACCTGCGGCCACTCGCCGATGTCGGCCAGCATCAGCGTGCACTGGACCAGGTCACCCAGGTCGAGCCCCTCCTGCCGCAACACCGCCTCGAGGTTGTCGAGCGCCTGATGGGTCTCGGCGGCGACGCCGCCCGGCGCCAGCGTCAGGGCACCCGGCAGGTGGCCGATGGCGCCGGAAAGCAGCAGCAGGTCGCCGACTCGCACCGCGCCGGGGAAGGGGAGGCCGAGGCCTGCCGTCGCCGGCGACGGGATCCGCGCGACCCGCGGCCGCGCCCGCCGCCGGCCGCCGCGACTGGCGACGAGGAGCAGGCCGAGGGCGGCGAGGCCGAGGGTACCCCTAGAGACCATCCGAGCCTGCCGGTGACCGCTGGTCGAGGAATTCCGCCAGCGCGTCCCAGACCTGCCGGTGCGCCAGCAGGTCGTTGTGGTCGGCCCGAGGCACCTCCACCCAGCGCTTCGGCTCCGGCAGCGCCGCGAACAGCGCCCGACCCAATGCCATGGGGACGATCGAGTCGCGGCTGCCGTGCACCACCAGCACCGGACAGCGCAGCCTCTCGGCCGCCGCCGCCGAGTCGTAGCGCTCGGCGAGCAGCGCCGACACCAGGAAGCGGGGGAAGTGGATCGCCGCCACCTCGCCGAGCCGGTCCCAGGCGCTCATCAACACCAGACCGTCGACGCTGTCGGCGTGGCTGGCGGCGAGCTGGACGCCCACCGCGGCGCCCAGCGACCAGCCGACGATGACCCGCGCGCCGGGCGGCGCCTGCCGCCGTAGCCACTCCCACGCCGCCTCGGCGGCGGCGAGATTGGCCGCCTCGCCCGGCGCGCCGCCGCTGTTGCCGTACCCGGGGTAGTCGAGCCCCAGCACCCCGGCGCCCACTCCGCGCAGCTCCTCGAACAGCCCCGACCGGCGCATCGTCTCGAGGTTCTCGCCGTTGCCGTGGAGCATCAGCAGCGAGGGCGCGTTAGGGCGCGGCGGCGGCAGCCACCATGCCGACAGCGGCGTGCCGTCGGCGCTCTCCAGCGGCACCTCGACCAACGGCTCGGGGGGTGGCGACGGCACCCGTACGGAAGGCGCCGGGTAGATCATCTGCCGGACGGTGTTGCCGAGCATCAGGAGCGCCAGGAAGATCGCGACCAGAACCGCCAGGACCGAGATGAGCCGAAACCGCGAAGGCCTCACCTCGGGGGCAGCAGGGCGACGGCCCGCAGCGGCGCCCCCGAGCCGCCGCCGATCTTCATCGGCAAGGCCACCACCCAGGCACCCGTCGGCGGCACCTGGTCGAGGTTGGCCAGGTTCTCGAGCCCCGGCACGTCGCCGAGGGCGGCCACCCGGTGCACCGCGAAGTCCTGCGACGGCCCGTGGTCGATGCTGGCGGTGTCGACCCCCAGCGCCGCCACCTTCCGCTCGCGCACCAGCAGCTCCGCGGCCTCCCGGCCGTAGGAAGGGAAGTGGAGGTCGGAGGCGTCTCCCGGCGCGTCGTCTCCGAGGTAGGCCCGGCGGTCGGGCCAGCGCGCCCCCCAGCCGGTGCGCAGCAGCACGATCGCTCCCGCGGGCACCGCACCGAACTCGGCCTCCCACGCCTCGACGTCCTGCGCCGCCAGCCGGTAGTCGGCGTCCTGCGCCGCCTTCTCCGCCACGTCGATCACCACCGCCGGGCCGATCAGACGATCCACCGGGATGGCGTCCACCGCCTGCTGCCCCTCGCCGAAGTGGATCGGCGCGTCGAGGTGCGTGCCGCCGTGCTCGGCGGTGCAGAAGCGGTTGGCGGCGTAGAAGTAACCGCCATCGGTGTGACCGTAGGACAGCGTCTCCAGCTGAAAGCCCGTGGGGTCGGTGGGCCAGTAGATGGTGTCCTCGCCGAAGGCATGGGTGAGGTCCACGGCCTCGGCAGCGGCGAGGTCGAAGCCCGATCCCGTCGCCGCGCCGGCTCCCTCGGCTCGCCCGTCCGACCCCGGCGCCACCGCACCGGGGTCGCAGCCGGCGAGGAGCCCGGCGGGCAGCAGCAGGACGCAGACAGCGGCGACGCTCCGCACCATGGGTCGCAGTCTACCGCGACCCCGCGCAGCCGACGCGCGGTCACGCCGGCCACAGCCAGGCGAAGGCGCCGGCGGTGACGAGGGCGTAGAGCAGGCCGTCGAAGACGTGCTTCAGCGTCGTCGCCCAGGGCTGCCCCCACCAGATCGGCAGCACCAGATAACCCAGCCCGTAGGCCATCAACGCCGCCGTTCCCGCGACGCGGAACACCTCCAGGTACTCCGTGCCCGGAGCCAGGGTGCGCCCCGCCAGGTAGGCGACGAAAACGCCGATCACCAGGCAGTAGACGAACCAGGCGGCGAGGTGCTTGCCCATCGCCGGCGGCCGGCTGGGCAACACCGTCAGCAGGCCCACCGGGCCGCGCTCGTACTTGGCGAGCATCTCCGGAGTGCCCATCTCCTTGGGGCTCTCGCAGTGCGGAAAGGTATAGAGCCCCGGCGCCAAGCCCAGGCCGCGCAGCATGTCCAGCGCCTCCCCCTCGCGCGGCAGCGGGCGGTAATCACTGCGGTGGTAGGCGAGCGCCATGTGCACGATGGAGCTGACCACGAACACCAGCACCGCGGAGAGCACGATGGGTGCCCACAGGGACGGGATCGAGACCATGGGGTCCTCCTCTCTGCAGCGGCCCGGGAGCCGGCGGGAGCGCCGGGCCCGGCCGCGAGATCACCGACCGGATTGGCGGCAGCCTATCACCCCGGGATCCCGCCTCGCCGCGCCCGAGGATGCGGCTCAGCGGATGGCGCCCGGGTGGCCGGCGATCCGCCGCAGCAGGCCGGTCTGCCCCAGGTGGTAGGCCTCGTGGAAGCAGAGGGCCGTGAGCAGGCTGCCCAGCGTCTCCCGCGGGTCGTTGACCGGCGAGAAGGGTGCCGGCGCCGCCAGCTCCTCGGCACCGAGCCGCCGCATCGCCTCGGCGATCGGTCCCTGGGCGGCGGCGAACGCCGCCAGCAGCTCGGCCAGCGGCACCGCGGGCACCCCGCCGGCCGACGGCGCGGCGCCCCGCGCGTACGCGGCCACCCGCGCCGGGTCGATCACTTGCGGCAGCCCCAACGCCGCGAGCCAGCGGTTGCGCGTCGCCACCAGGTGGCCCACCACCCAGTTGAGGCAGTTGCCTCCCGGCTGTGGTGGCAGCAGGCTGTCCGCGTGGGAGACGCCCTCGAGGTTGCGCTGCAGCACCATCAGGTCATAGCCCAGCTGGGTCAGCAGCGGCTCGAGGGTCGCGTGGGGACGGAGCTCCGGGGTCATGGGCTGTGCGGTCATCTTCGCTCTCCTTGCGTGGATCGACCCGGGTGACGTCCTCGATCGCCGCCATGACGGCGCGGAACCCCTCCAGGTCGGCCGGTTGAACGCGCCGGAGGATCTCCCCCTCCAGCGCCAGGATCACAATGCGGAGCACGGCGGCCACCCGCTCGCCGCCGGCGGTCGTCTCGACCAGTACCGATCGGCGGTCCGCGGGATTGGGGCGCCGGCTCGCCAGCCCCGCCGCCGAGAGGCGATCGAGCAGGCTGGTGAGGGTCGATCCCTTGTGGCCGAAGACCCGGCGCAGCTCCCCGACCGGCGCCGGCGCGTAGCTGCCGAGGTAGGTGAGCAGGTGCCCCTCCTGCGGCGAGACGCCGAGCTGGCGACAGCTCCATTCGAGCCGCAGCGCGATCTGCCGCGATGCGCGATGCAACGGCGACAGGAGACGGAGCGGCGGATGGCGCGGATTCATTACGAAATCGCATTATACGAAAACGTACTATCTCCGGCAAGCCCCTTCCGCTGTAGTCTCCTCGGCCATGGATCAGCGCGCCGCCTCCCGCCTGCGCCTGCTGGCCGCTGCCGGGCTCTTCTCCACCGGCGCGGCCGGCATCAAGGCGACCACGCTCACCGGCTGGCAAGTGGCGGGTTTGCGCTCCGGGGTGGCGGCGCTGGCCCTGCTCGTCCTGCTCCCCCAGGCGCGGCAGCTGAACCGGCCGCGCGTCTGGCTGGTCGGTTGCGCCTACGCTGGCACGCTGGTCTGTTACGCCGTCGCCAACAAGCTCACCACCGCCGCCAACACCATTTTCCTGCAGTCGACCGCACCTCTCTACGTGCTGCTGCTCGCCCCGCTGCTGCTGCGCGAGCCGGTGCGGCGCCGCGACCTGCTGCTGATGGCCTGGATCGCCGCCGGCATGGCCTTCTTCTTCGTCGGCCAGGAGGAGCCGACGCGCCTGGCGACGAATCCGCTGTTGGGCAACCTGCTCGGGCTCGCCTCGGGCGCGTTCTGGGCGGTCACCCTGATGGGGCTGCGCTGGCTGGAGCGGAGCACCGCGGACAGCGCCGGCGGTCTGGGCGCCGCGTCGGTCGTCGCCGGCAACACCCTCGCCTTCCTCCTCACCCTGCCCTTCGCCCTGCCCATCGCCGCGGCCCACCCCGCCGACGCCGCCTGGATCCTCTACCTCGGCGTCGTACAGATCGGCCTCGCCTACTACTTCCTGACCGCCGCCATGGGGCAGGTGCCGGCCTTGGAGGCATCGCTGCTGCTGATGCTCGAGCCGGTGCTGACGCCGCTATGGGCCTGGGCGATGCACGGCGAGACGCCGAGCGGTTGGGCCCTGGTGGGCGGGGCGGTGATCCTGGCGGCGACGGTGACCAAGACCGTCGCCGAAGGGTGGGAGCTGCGGGCGCTGCGGCGCCGGACATGACAGGTTCTCCTACACCCTTCGCGCGGCGATGATCCTCCCTCTCTCGCACCAACAGGCGCCCGTCCGGCGCATCCCGTGGGTCAGCTTCGGGATCATCGCCCTGTGCGTGCTGGTGGCCGCGGTCAGAGCCCCAGGACGAGCCCGACCGTGACCTCTCCCTGGTAGAGGTCGTCGCCGTAGTCCAGGCCCCAGTCGTCGTCGAAGAAATCGTCGTCGTCGTTGGTGTCGGTCCAGAAGAAGCGCCCCTCGAAGCGGAACCCGACGTGACGGTTGACGAACACCTTCACGCCACCGCCGAAACTGGCCGACAGGCGCTCCTCGGCGGCGACGCCAGGAAGGTCAGGGGCGATCCGCCCGATGCCGCCGCTCACCGTCACGAACGGCTGGGCCTGACCGCCGCCCCACTGGAAGAGACCGCCGAGGTGGTAGTAGTTGATGGTGACGTCGAGCAGCCCTCGATCCTCACCGAAGAGCTGGCGATCGAGGCCGAGCTCCGACTCCTGGCGAGCGGCCAGGAGCTCGACCTGGACGTTGGGGTGGACGCCGATGGCGAGCCGCAGACCGAAGGTGGCGCTCGAGTCGACCTCGACGTCCTGGCGAAACAGGGCGTTGTCTTCGGCCTCCAGCTCGCCGCCCCAGCGGTAGCCGCCGTAGGGGCTGATCTCGACGCGGTTCCACTGCGCGGCCGCCGGAGCGGCGGCGAGGAAGCAGGCGAGCAGGGTCGAGGCGCGGCGGTGGCGCATACGGGCTCCTTCTCGGGTGGGGGGTCACGGTGTCGGGCCGGGCTGGGTGCACCCGCAGCCGCGACGACGTTACATCGAGATCGAACCCTGGCGGAAGTCGGTCGCCCCGATGTGCGCGTTGATCAGCACCGGGTGCCCCTGCGCCGCCGCCTGCCGCGCGTGGCGCAACGCCGGCTGTATCTGCTCGGGGGCACGCACCAGCAGGCCCTTGCCGCCGAACCCCTCGGCGGCGGCGTGATAGTCGGTGTGGCGCAGGATGCATCCCACGTCGTCGTCGAGGATCTCCACCTGCTCGCGGGCGATCTGCATCCAGCAGGCGTCGTTGCCGACCAGCGCGATCACCGGCACGCCGTGGCGCACGAAGGTGTCGAGCTCGGCGAGGCTGTAGCCGAGCGAGCCGTCGCCGTAGACGATCCACACCTCGGCGTCGGGGCGGCAGAGCTTGGCGCCGAGGGCGAACCCTGCGCCCACTCCCAGGGTGCCGAACGCCCCGGGGTCGAGCCAGGAGAGCGGCGCCCGCGGGCGCAGGATGTACGAGGCCGTGGCCACGAAGTCGCCGCCGTCGGCCACCAGGATGCAGTCGTCGGGCAGCACCGCCTCGACCTCGCGCAGCAGCGCCAGCGGGTTGAGGCCGGCGGTGGGCTGCTCGGCGGTGCGCGCGATGTGCTCCTCGCGCTCCTCGTCCCGCTCGCGCAGGATCTCGAACCAGGAGCGCCACCGCTCCTCCGGCAGCGTCACGGTCTGCGCCAGCAGCCGCAGGAAGCGCCCCGGGTCGGCGTGCACGCCCAGGTCCGGCCGGCGATTCTGGAACAGCTCGTCGGCGGAGCGGTTGGCGGCCATCACCCAGGCCTGACGACCGATCTGCCGGCCGTAGTCGAGGCGGAAGTCGGCCGGCACCCCGGCGAGGAGGACCAGATCGGCCTCCTTCAAGGCCTTGCGCCGCTGGTGGCGCAGCTGCAGTGGGTGCCGCGGCCCGAGGATGCCGCGCGCCATCCCCGCCAGGTACACCGGCACCCCGAGCTGCTCGACCGCGTGCGCCAGCTCTCCCGCCTGCTGCGGTTCGAGCAGCGCCTGGCTGCCGATCAGCAGCAGCGGCCGCTCGGCCCGCGCCAGCCGAACCGCGGCCCGCCGCACGTCGTAGGTGTCGGGCAACGGCGGCTCCGGGCGGCGTACCTGCGGCAGCTCCCCCTTGCCGGCGCCACGGAACAGCCGTCTCGCGTGCCAGCGCAGATACCCGGCGAGGGCCCGATCGCCCAGCGACGCCTTCCGCCCCGGGCGCGACTTCGCCTCGTACCAGCCGCGGACGACGGCGGGATCGTAGAGCAGGTCGACCGGGCACTCGAGAAACACCGGTCCGGGGACGCCCTCCTGTGCCGCCCACAGCGCCTCGGACAGCTTTTCGGGGAGCTCGCGCACGCGCCGCGCCTTGCCCGACCACTTGACCAGCGACTTCACCAGCGCCAGTTGGTCTATGTCCTGGAGCGCGCCTCGGCCCTCGAGCACGGTGGCGGTGGCGCCCCCCAGCAGCACTACCGGCGACTGCGCCATCTGGGCGTTCTTCAGCGCCGTCACCGCGTTGGTCACCCCGGGCCCGGCCGTGACCGCGGCCACCCCCGGCGTGCCGCTGAGCCGCCCCACGGCGTCCGCGGCGAAGACCGCGGTCGCCTCGTGCCGGGTGTCGACGACGCGGATGCCGAGCCTCTTGCACTCGACGAGGATGGGAGAGATGTGCCCCCCGCAGAGGGTGAACAGGAAGGGGACGCCATGCCCCTGCAGCACCCGGGCGATCAGCTCGCCGCCGTTCACCGCCGGCTCCGGCGCTGGCCGCAGACGAAACCCAGCGGGCGGTCGGCGGCAGTCGGAGCGGGGCGCGTCATCGCGGAGGGATCCTGGATGCCGGGATCCTACAGCACGTGGCGCGAGGGCACGACGCAGGCGAAGTCGCCCTCCATCACCACCGCCTCGCCCCGGCGTACGATCGCCCGGACCCGTCTTCGCCTCCCCTCTCCACCAGTGACCCGCGCCTCCGCCTCCAGGCTCTCCCCCACCCGCACTGGCCGGTGGAAGTGGACCTCGGCGCGCGCCAGCACCACGTGGGGGTGGTTGACCGCCAGCATCGCCGCGTGATCGGCGAGCGCGAAGAGGAAGCCGCCGTGCACCAGCCCCTGCTCGTCGGCGGCCATTTCCGCTCCAGCGGTCATCGCCACCCGCGCCCAGCCCGGTCCGAGCGCCACCGGCTCGCCGCTCAGCCGCCGGTCGATGGCGCGATGCGTCCGAACGTCCACTACAGGAGAGACCCGGAGACGGAGCGACCCGGGCCAGGCGGGGCCAGGAGCGCGACTGCGTGCCTTCCGCCCATCGCTACCGCGACTACTCCATGTGCTCGTAGCGAAAGTCCACCGGCGGCACGAACGTCTCCTTGATCACCCGCTGGCTGACCCAGCGCAGCAGGTTCATCGCCGATCCCGCCTTGTCGTTGGTACCCGACGCCCGCGAGCCGCCGAACGGCTGCTGGCCCACGACCGCGCCGGTGGGCTTGTCGTTGATGTAGAAGTTGCCGGCCGCGTGGCGCAGCGCGCGCGTCATGCGGACGAGCACTTCCCGGTCGCGGGCGAAGACGGCGCCGGTGAGGGCGTACGGGGTGGCGGTATCGCACAGCTCCAGGGTCTCCTCGAACCGCTCGTCCTCGTAGACGTAGACGGTGAGCACCGGGCCGAAGATCTCCTCCCGCATCAGCCGGAAGCGCGGGTCGCTGGTCAGCACCACCGTCGGCTCGATGAAGTAGCCGGTGGAGTCGTCGTCGCCGCCGCCGAACAGGATCTCGGCCTCGCTCGCGTGGCGCGCATGCTCGACGTACTCCAGGATGCTGCGGTAGGCGGCGCGGTCGATCACCGCCGCCATGAAGTTGCGGAAATCGGTCGGGTCGCCCATGCGGATGGCGGCGAGGTCGGCCTCCAGGCGCTCCTGCAGCTGCGGCCAGAGCGAGCGCGGCAGGTACGCCCGCGAGGCGGCCGAGCATTTCTGCCCCTGGTACTCGAAGGCGCCGCGCACCAGCGCAGTGGCGAGCGCTGCGACGTCCGCGGAGGCGTGGGCGAAGACGAAGTTCTTGCCGCCGGTCTCGCCGACGATCCGCGGGTAGGAGCGGTAGCTCGGCAGCCCCTCGGCGATGACCCGCCACATGTGCTGGAAGGTGGCCGTCGAGCCGGTGAAGTGCAGGCCCGCGAGCTCCGGGTGGGCGAACACCGGGTCCCCCACCTGCGCGCCGCGGCCGGGCACGAAGTTGATCACTCCCGGCGGCAGCCCCGCCTCCTCGAGCACTCTCATCAGGTAGTAGTTCGACAGGATGGCGGTCGAGGCGGGCTTCCACAGCACCACGTTGCCCAGCAGCGCCGGAGCGGTGGGCAGGTTGCCGCCGATGGAGGTGAAGTTGAAGGGGGTGACGGCGAAGACGAAGCCCTCGAGCGACCGGTACTCTACGTAGTTCCACTGCCCGCGTACCGACGCCGGCTGCTCGGCGTAGAGCTGGCGCATGTAGTGCGGGTTGAAGCGCCAGAAGTCGATCAGCTCGCAGGCGGCGTCGATCTCCGCCTGGTACACGGTCTTGGACTGGCCCAGCATGGTGGCGGCGTTGACGGTGTCGCGCCACGGCCCGGCCAGCAGGTCGGCGGCCTTCAGCAACACCGCCGCGCGAGACTCCCAGGCCGTCTCCGACCACTCGCGCCACGCCTCGCCGGCGGCCGCGACCGCCTGCGCCACCTCTGCGGCGCCGGCCTGGTGGCAGGTGGCGAGGACGTGGCCGTGATCGTGCGGGCACACCACCTCGAGCGTGTTGCCGGTGCGCACCTCGCGCCCGCCGATCAGCAGCGGCACCTCCACCCGCTCGCCGAGCATCTGGCGCAACCGCGCCTCGAGGGACTGCCGCTCGCGCGAACCAGGGGCGTAGGACAGGACGGTCTCGTTGACCGGCTGCGGTGGGGCGACGATGCCGTGGGTCATGACTCCTCTCCTCTGCGGTGGCTCGTCACCGTAGCGCGGCCCAGGCGAAGAGCGAGAAGCCGAGGATCATCAGCGTCCCGCCGACCGGGGTGACGGCGCCCAGCCAGCGGGGCCCGCCCAGCGCCAGCGCCGCCACCGTGCCGCTGAACAGCGCCGTCCCCACCGTCAGCGACCAACCGGCCCAGGCCCAGGGCGCCGCATGCTGGCGCGCGGCGAGGCCGACGAGTACGACGCCGAGCCCTCCGTACATCAGGTAGCGCGCCGCCGTCTCCCACAGCTCGAGCGAGCGTGGCGAGAGCCGCGCCGCCAGGCCGTGCGCACCGAAGGCGCCCGCCGCCACGGCCAGGGCACAGCCACAGGCGCCGGTGGCGAGCCAGCCGGCGCCCATCAGTCGGGAGCGATCTCCCCGAGGGGACGGATGGAGGCCACCCGCTCGCTCGGTACCACCAGGTGCCGCTGCTTCCCCCAGACGCCGAACCGGGCGGCGCGCCGCACCCACTCCTCCTTGCTCGGCTGCCCCTCCTCGGCGCGGTGCACGTCGACGTCGAGCAGCACCACACCCTGCGGCGTCACCTGGTCGCAGCGGCCGACGTACACCTCCGGCCCATCGGTGTCCACCACCACGGTGATGCCGTGCAGCGGGCCGCGCTCCTGGTGGAAGGTGCCCATGGGCCGGGGTGGAGACCTAGGTGGCGCGGCCGGCGGGTTCGGCGGCGTAGCGGGAGAACGCCTGGCGCAGGTCCTCGGCGACGCCCTGGGCGTCCTTGCCCTCGATGCGGTGGCGCGGCACGAAGTAGACCAGCTCGTCGTCGCGGAACAGCGCTATCGACGGGCTGCTGGGCGGGATGTCGGCGAGCTCTTGCCGCGCGCGGGCGGTGGCTTCCAGGTCCTGGCCGGCGAACACGGTGGCGATGCGGTCGGGGCGCGCCCCTGCGGCGAGCGCCAAGCGGATCCCCGGCCGCGCGGCGCCGGCGGCGCAACCGCAGACCGAGTTGACGACCAGCATCGAGAGGCCGCGCCGCTCGTCCATCCAGGCCTCCACCTCGGCGGCGGTGGTCAGCTCCTGGATGCCGACGGACGTCAGCTCCTCGCGCATCGGCTTGACGAGGATCGGCGAGTAGGGCATGCGACGGGGCTCCTCTCTCGGGGCGTGGGGGCCGCGGGACCGCGACCGGTGAGCACC
>DATKEH010000358.1:0-12889 GCA_035546355.1 Thermoanaerobaculia bacterium | reverse complement strand
ACGGGTTCCGCTTCGCCGCCGCCGCCAGCGGCATGCGCTTCACCGGCCGCGACGACCTGGCGCTGATCGTCGCCGACAGACCGGCCGCCTGGGCCGGAGTGTTCACCACCAGCTCCGCGGCCGGGGCCCCGGTGCTGCTGGCGCGACGACGCCTGGCCCGGCGCAAGCCGGTACGCGCCGTGCTGGTCAACGCCGGGATCGCCAACGCCGGCACCGGCAAGAAGGGGCTGCGCGACGCCGCCAACGCCGCCAAGCTGGCCGCCAAGGCGCTGCGGGTCAAGCAGCATGAAGTGCTGGGCGCCTCCACCGGCTGGATCGGCGAGCGCCTGCAGCTCGGCCCGATCCGCAAGGCGCTCCCGGATCTGGTGGCCGGGTTGAGCCCCGAGGGCCACCGGCGGGTGGCGCGGGCCATGATGACCTCGGACCGGGTGCCGAAGCACGCGGTGGGCCGCTGCACCGTCGACGGTCGCGAGGTGACCCTGCTCGGTATCGCCAAGGGCTCGGGGATGGTGGCGCCGCGAATGGCCACCATGCTCGCGTTCCTGGTCACCGACGCGGCGGTGAAGCAGCGGTGGCTGCAGCGGGCGCTCTCGGAGGTGGCCGACACCACCTTCAACGCCCTGACCATCGACGGCGACACGTCGACCTCCGACATGGTGCTGCTGCTCGCCTCGGGGGTGGCGGGGAACCGGCCGCTCGCGAGGCGTCACCGGGAAGCCGCAGAGTTCCGCGCCGCCCTCCACGAGCTGGCCCTGGACCTCACCCGGCAGCTCGCCCGCGACGGCGAGGGCGCGACCCGGCTGCTGGCGATCACCGTCGAGGGGGCGCGGACCCGCGAAGAGGCGCGCACCGCGGCCCGCGCTCTCGCCTCTTCGCTGTTGCTGCGCACCGCGGTCGCCGGCGCCTCACCGGCCTGGGGGCGGGTCGTCTCGGCGATCGGCGCCAGCGGCGCCCACATCGTCGCCGAGAAGCTCGGCGTGCTGGTCAACGGCGTCGAGCTGGTACGCAAGGGCCGCCACCGCGGGAGGAAGGCGGAGGCCGCGGTGCGCGAGGCGCTGCAGGACGAGGAGGTGCACCTGGTAGCGCGCCTGGGGCTGGGCAAGGGGAACTCTACCTTCTACACCTGCGACTTGACGCCCGCCTACTGCGAAGAGAACCTCCACCCCAGCTTGCCGGAGCCACGGTGACCGCGGGGCCGGCGAACCCCTTCGTCTTCCTCGTCGGCTGCCCCCGTTCCGGGACCACCCTGCTGAAGCGGATGGTCGACGCCCACCCGGCGATCGCCGTCACTCCCGAGCTGCAGTGGATCCCGCGCCTCTACAGGAAGCGCGTGGGGATGGGTCCCGACGACAGGGTGAGCGGGGAGACCGTCGCGGCGCTCACGGCCTATCGGCGCTTCCCTCGCCTGGGGATCCCGGCGTCCACGGTCGATGAGATCGTAGAGCGGGGTGCGGGCACCCGCTACGCCGAGCTGGTGAGGGCCCTGTTCGACCTCTACGGCGAAGCCCAGGGCAAGCCCCTGGTCGGCGAGAAGACCCCTGGCTACGTCGGCGAGCTCCCCCTCCTCCACCGGCTCTTCCCCGCCGCCCGCTTCGTGCACATCGTCCGCGACGGACGGGACGTCTGCCTCTCGTCGCTCGGCTGGAGCAGGACCTACAAGAACGCCGGCAAGCTGGCGGGCTACGACCAGGACCCGATCGCGATCACCGCCCTGTGGTGGAAGCGGTGGGTCGGCCTCGGCGTCGAGGACGGCAGCGAGCTCGGATCCAGCCTCTACCACGAGCTGCGCTACGAGTCCCTGGTGGCCGACCCGGCGACCGAGTGCCGCTCGCTGTGCGACTTCCTCGGCGTGCCCTACGACCCGGCCATGCTCGCCTACCACCAGACGCGGGCCCGCCGCGAATGGGACACCGGGAACCGCGCCTCGCTGCCCCCGACTCCGGGGCTGCGCGACTGGCGCCGCCAGATGGCGCCGGCGGACGTGCAGCGGTTCGAGGCCGCGGCCGGGGACCTGCTCGCGGCGCTGGGGTACGAGCGGGCCTTCGCGGAGGTCCCGCCGCAGGCGCGTGACGGCGTCGAGCGGCTGCGCAGCGGCATCCGGCTGCCCCGCCTGCCGCGACGCTGGTAGCGAGCCGCGGGCGCAGGCGCCGCTGGCGACCGAGCGCACGCGCGCCGTCGTGTGACTCCCTGCACTATCGACCCGCGCCCGGGTTCACTGCGCAGGTGCGGCGGAATTCACCGCGCGGCTGCCGCTCACTTCACTGCACGATCGACACCCGGCTGTCACACTGGTGCCAGCGCCGAGATGGCGGAGCCCAGCCCACGTGTCATCCACCCATTCGAGCGACTCGCCGCGCATCCTCTTCTACAGCCACGATGGGTTCGGCCTCGGGCACCTGCGGCGCAACTTGAAGCTCGCGCAACGCCTGGTCGCCGAGGAGCCCGAGGCCAGCGCGCTGCTGATCGCCGGGGTCCCGGGCACCGCCGGCCTGGAGCCGTCTCCGGGTATCGACATGGTCAAGCTGCCGGCCATCCGCAAGGTGGCCACCGACAGCTGGCAGCCGCGGAACCTGCGGATCGAGCTGGCGCGGCTGCAGGCGTTGCGCCGGGCCATCCTCGACGGCGTCTTCGCCAGCTTCGCGCCCCATCTGGTGGTGGTCGACTACCTACCCCTGGGGGTCTGGGGCGAGCTCCGCGAGCCGCTGTCGCGGCTGCGCCGGCAGCACCCTTCGGCAGCTGTGGTGCTGGGGCTGCGGGACGTGCTCGACTCCCCCCTCGTCACCCGGCGATCGTGGCGCGACCAGGGGCACGACGAGGGGCTGCGTCAGCTCTTCGACACCGTCCACGTCTACGGAGATCGCGCCGTCTACGACACCGCGGCCGCCTACGGCCTCGCCGACCTCGCCGCGCGGGTCCACTTCACTGGCTACGTGTGCAGCGAGGGGCCGCCCCCGGACGCCGAGGCCGAGAGGCGCCGGCTCGGGCTGCGCGCCGGTGAGGAGCTGGCACTAGTGACGGCTGGCGGCGGGGCCGACGCCTTTCCGATGATGAGCGTGGCGGTACAGGCGGCGCGGCGGCTCGAGAGGGCAGGGCGGCGGCTGCGCACGCTGGTGGTTACGGGACCGCTGATGGAGGCCGGCGAGGTGGCCGAGCTGGAGCGGCTGGCCCACGGCAGCGCGGTGACCATTCAGCGCTGGAGGGCCGGCCTCGAGACCACCATGGCCGCCGCCGACGTCGTCGTCACCATGGCCGCCTACAACACCCTCACCGAAGCCCTCCGCGCCGGCAGCCCCGTGATCTCGATCCCGCGCCCGGGTCCCAGCGCCGAGCAGGTCACCCGGGCGCAGCTGTTTGCCGAACGTGGCCTGCTCCGCGCCCTGCCGCCGCACGCCAGCCCGGAGCGCCTGGCCGGTGCCCTCGTCGATACCCTGACCAGCCCTCGCGTGGCCGTTCCGCTGCCCGCCATGGACGGTCTCCAGCGGGCCACCGCCCGCCTCCGTTCGCTGCTCGCCGCCGCCACCGCGGGGAACCCCGAAGTAAAGCATCGAGCCGGTCGTTTTGCCTGATCGCCGCTACGCGCTGTTCACCCACGACGCGTACGGGCTCGGCCACGTCCGGCGGAGTGTCCGCATCGTGCGCGCCCTGGCGGAGCGGGATCCGGGGGCCAGCATCCTGCTGATCACCGGCTCGCCGGCAACCCATTGGCTGAGGTCGCTCCCCCCCGGCGCCGACCACCTGCACCTGCCGACCATCGTCACCTCGGGCGAAGGCCCGACGCGCCCTGCGACCCTGGCACTGGGCGTGGCGGAGCTGGCGGCGCTGCGCGGCGGCATCACCCAGCGGGCCCTCGAGCTGCTCGAGCCCGACGTCCTGCTGGTGGACAACTTCCCCCTCGGCACCCGGCTCGAGCTGCTGCCCGCGCTGCGGGAGCTGCGGCACCGCCCCACCCGCACCGCGCTCGGCCTGCGCGACGTGGTCGACCCGCCGGAGAAGGTGCAGAGGGACTGGCAGCGGGACGGCCTCTACGGGGTGGTCGAACGCTACTACGACCGGGTACTGGTCTACGGCACCCGCGAGGTGCTGGATGCCGGCGAAGCCTACGGTCTGCCGCCGGAGGTCTCGGACAAGCTGGCCTACTGCGGCTACGTGACCGAGTCCCCGGCGGCGTTGCGGCGGCCCGCAGCCGTGCGCAGCGAGCTCGGCCTGGCCGGCGGCTTCCTGCTCGCCACGGTCGGCGGCGGCGGCGATGGGCGCCCCCTCCTCGACGCCTTCCTCGGCGCCCTCGAGCACTTCCCCGAGCGGCACGCGCTGCTGGTCACCGGCGAGCTGATGGCAGACGCCGACCGCGCGGCCATCCGGGAGTCCGCCGGCTCGCGGCCGAACGTGCTGGTCCGCGACCACGTCGCCAACCTGCCCGAGCTGATGGCCGCGGCCGACGTCGTGGTCGCCATGGCGGGCTACAACACCTCCGCCGAGATCCTCGCCACCGGCGCCCGTGCGGTGCTGGTGCCGCGCAGCTGGAAGTCCGGAGAGCACGGCGCGCGCGAGAAGTCCCGCGTCGACGGCGAGCAGCTGGTGCGGGCAGAGGGGCTGGCGCGGCTCGGAGCCGTACGGACCCTGCACCCGGCGAAGCTCGCGCCCGACGCCCTGGCGGAGGCGATGACCGCGGCCCTGGGCTCCGGCAACGGCCATTCGCCCCACCCACCGATGCGCTTGGCGCTCGACGGGGCGGCGCGGGTCGCCGAGGAGCTCGTCCGGCTGGCCACGGAGGGCGCAGCGCGATGACGCCGGCCCGGAAACCGCGGTCGACGGTCGGCTACGTGCTGCGGAAGTTCCCGGTGTTGTCGGAGACCTTCATCCTCAACGAGATCCTGGCGCTCGAGGGGCTGGGGGTGGCGCTGCACGTCTTCGCCCTGGCGACGCCGCGCGACCCGCGGTTCCACGAGGGGATCGCCCGGCTCAAGGCCGAGATCAGTTACCTGCCGGACATCGTCGACTGGCGCGTGCTGCTGCGCCAGAATCGCCAGCTCGCCCGTCGTCACCCCCGCCGCTACCGCCGCGAGCTGCTCTCGGTGCTGCGTCGCCGGGACCGCTGGCTCCTGTGGCGGTTCCTGCAGGCGGGCTACGTCGCCGATCGCGCCCGCCGCTACGACGTCGGCTGCCTGCACGCCCACTTCGCCAATCGCGCCACCACCGTCGCGTATTATGCGGCGCGCCTGTCGAAGATCCCGTTCAGCTTCACCGCCCACGCCTTCGACATCTTCGGCGACCACGACTTCCGGGTGCTGGCGAAGAAGATGCGCGCCGCCCGCTTCGTGGCCACGGTCAGCCGCCACAACGTCGGCTACCTGGCGTCGCAGGTGAAGGGCGACGGAGCGCGGATCGAGCTGATCCGCAACGGCATCGACCTCGAGCATTTCGCCCCGCCGGCGGCGCCACCACCCGCCGTGCCGTTCACCATCCTGGCGGTGGCGCGCCTGATCGAGAAGAAGGGCCTCGACGTGCTGGTAGCCGCCTGTGGCCACCTGCGCGACCGCGGCCACCTCTTCCGCTGTCGGATCGTCGGCAAGGGGATCCTGCGCGCCGAGCTCAAGCAGCTGATCCAGCGGCTGGACCTCGGAGATCGGGTGGAGCTGGTGGGCCCGCACACGCAGAACGAGATCGTCGCCCGCTATCACCAGGCCCACGTACTGACGCTGCCCTGCGTGGTCGCCGAGGACGGCAATCGCGACGGATTGCCCGTGTCGATCGTCGAGGCGCTGGCCTGCGGTGTGCCGGTGGTGGCGACGGCGGTGACCGGTATCCCCGAGGCCGTCACCCACGGAGTCAACGGGCTCATCGTGCCCGAGCGCGACCCCGTCGCTCTCGCCGACGCCCTCGAGTCGCTGCTGCTGGACCGCGACCGCCTCGCCGCGCTGCGCCAGGCGGCGCGGCCGTCGGTGGTCGAGATGTTCGACGCGCGCCTGACGACGCTCCGCCTGCGCGACCTCCTGCTGGGGGAGGGCGACGCTGGCGAGCGCGCCGATCCCCGGGTCCGCGACGAGACCCACCCGCCGGTGGACGCGATCAGCGGGGTGGCCGGTTGAGCCGCATCCTCTACCTCTGTGGCGACCGGGGCATCGACCTCGAGAAGCGCAACGGCGCCACCGCCCACTTCCGCAGCCTGGTCAGGGCCTTCACCTCCCTGGGGCACGAGGTCCTGGTGGCGACGCCGAGCGCCGCCGACGCGACTTCTCTCGGCGCCCCGGTGGCACGCATCGACACCGCGTGGACCCTCGGCGAGCTGCTCACCGACGTCGATTCTCCGGTACCGCGGGAGCGGCGCGAGGAGCAGCGCCGCCGCAAGCGCGTCGTCCACGCTCTCGGCCACGTCTGGAACAACCTGGCGGTGGAGGAGGTCCTGCGGCGGCAGATCCCCTCCTTCCGGCCCGACCTGGTCTTCGAGCTCTATAGCCCCTTCGGCGTCGCCGGAGCCGTGGTCTGCAACCAGCTCGGCATCCCGCACCTCCTCAACGTACACGCACCGTTGGCCTGGGAGGGGGCCGTGTTCCGCAACCAGGCGCTCCAGGAAGCGGCCGACGAGCTGGAGCAAACGGTGCTCGCCAAGGCGCAGCGCATCGTCACCAACTCGCAGGAGATGCGGCAGATCCTGATAGCCGCCGGGGTCGACGCAGACAAGGTGGCGGTGGTGGCCAACGGCGTCGACCTCGAGCTGTTCACTCCTGAGGGGGCGGTGGCCCGCGCGGGGCCGGATGACGCCTTCGTGGTCGGCTTCTCCGGCAGCCTCAAGGGATGGCACGGGGTCGACGTGCTGGCGTCGGCTTTCCGCGAGCTGGCGGCGGACAGCCGATTCCACCTGCACGTGGTCGGCGACGGGCCTGAGCGCAAGCGGATTCAGCAGCTGGCCGAAGAGCTGCCGGGACGGGTGACCCACACCGGCGCGATCGATCTCGAAGAGGTGCCACCCCACCTGCGAGGGATGGACGTCGCCGTCGCCCCCTACCCCCCGCTCGAGCCCTTCTACTTCTCGCCCCTCAAGGTGCTCGACGCCATGGCCTGCGGCACCCCCAACGTCGCCTCGGCGATCGGCCAGATCCGCGAGCTGCTGTGCGACGGCGAGACCGGCCTGCTGGCGCCGCCGGGCGACGCCCCGGCGCTCGCCAGCGCCATCCGCCGCCTCGCCGACGACGGCGAGCTGCGGCGGCGCATCGCCGCCCGGGCCCTCGCCGAAGCCCGCAGCCACCACGCCTGGACCTCGCGGGCGGCCGAGCTCGTCTCGCTGGGGACGGAAGGGTGAGGGTCGTGCAGCCCAGCGAGAGCCCTGCCCGCGGCCGGCGGCGCCCGCTCCTGCCGCGGGCGCTGCGCGGCAGGCTGTTCCGCCTGCGCGAGCAGCTGCGCTCGGTGTCGACCATCTCCCGGCGCCTGCTGGCCTATGCCCACGGGCGGCGCAGCCGACTGGCCACCGCCTTCGGCCTGACCGTCGGACTGATGACGGTGCGGTTGCTCGAGCCCTGGCCCCTGAAGCTGATCTTCGACCACGTGCTCCTGGACGCGCCGCTGCCGGGGAGGCTGGGCGCCCTGGCCACGGAGCTGGGCACTGCGCAGGTCCTCGCCCTGCTGATCGCCTCGATCGTCGCCCTGGCCGGCACCTCGGGTCTGCTCTACTACCACCAGAGTCTGCTCACCTCGCGACTCGGACAGGAGGTCGTGGCGCAACTGCGTTTCGACCTCTATCGCCATCTCCAGGCACTGTCGTTCAGCTTCCACGACCGGCGCAAGACCGGGGACCTGATCGTCCGCCTGGTGACCGACATCCGCCTGGTCCGCGACGCCGTCGTCGGGCTGCCGATCGGTCTCGCCGAGAGCGCGCTGATGATCCTCGGCATGAGCGTGATCATGCTGTGGATGGACTGGCAGCTGGCCCTCTTCGCCTTCGTCCTGCTACCTCTGCTGGCTCTCGTGGTCCGCCACCATCGCCGGCCGATGAGGTCGGCGGTGCGCAAGCAACGGCAGCAGGAGGGGGATCTCGCCACCTTCGCCTCCGACTCGTTGGGCGGGATTCGGGCCATCCAGGGGTTCGGCCTCGAGGAGCGCATCGCCAGGCGGTTCGGCGGCGCCAACCGCCGCAGCCTCAAGCAGGGTCTCAAGGCGGCGCGGATCGAGGCGAAGATGCGCTGGACCTCGGATGTCTCCGTCGGCCTGATGACGGCGGGAGTGGTGGCATTCGCCTCGTGGCGAATCCTCCGCGGTGAGCTCTCCCCTGGCGACCTCATCGTCTTCATCGCCTACCTGCGCGCCTATTCCCGGCCGCTGCGGCGGATCTCCAAGACCACCGAGCGGGTGGCGCGAACCGCCGCCGCCGCCGAGCGGATCCTCGATCTGTTCGCCCACACGCCGGAGATCGCCGACCGGCCGGGCGCGGTGTCGGTCGATCGGCTGCCGGGGGCGATCGAGCTCGAGCGGGTGGGATTCCGCCACGGCAGGCGCGCCTGGGTGCTTCGCAACGTCTCCTTGCGCATCGCGCCGGGCGAGCGCGTCGGCATCGTCGGCCCGACCGGTGCCGGCAAGAGCAGCCTGATCAGCCTGGTCCCCCGCTTCTACGAGGCCACCGAGGGGGTGGTGCGGATCGACGGCCACGACGTACGCGACCTCACGCTCGAGTCGCTGCGCCGGCAGATCAGCCTGGTGTTCCAGGAGCCGATCCTGTTCGCCGATACGATCTCCGAGAACATCTCCTACGGCCGCCCCGAGGCGAGCCGCGAGGAGGTGGTGGAGGCGGCGCGGCGCGCGGGCATCCACGACATCATCGAGGAGCTGCCCGATGGCTACGACACGCTGCTGGGCGAGCGCGGGGGCACCCTTTCCGGGGGGCAGCGGCAGTGCGTTTCGATCGCCCGCGCCATGCTGCGGGACGCGCCGATCGTGATCCTCGACGAGCCGACCACCGGGCTGGACGCACGCTCCAGCGCCCTGGTCAGCGCCGCCATCCAACGACTGGTGGCTGGGCGCACCGTGCTGCTGATCAGCCACGACCTGCGCACCCTGCGTAACGTCGATCGCATCGTGGTCCTCGAAGGGGGGCGGGTGGTGCAACAGGGGCGGTACGAGGAGCTGGCGGCGTGCGCCGGGCTGTTCCGGGACCTCGAGGCTCATGGCGGGGTCGGCTGAGGTGGCGACCGATGCCGCGCTGGTCAGCGACGACCAGCTTCCCGGGCTCGCCGCCGTCCTCGACCCACCGGCGCTGGCATCGCTGCTGGAGCGCCACCTGCGGCGCCACGATCCGGCCGCGGAGGTGCCCGAGATCCGCATCCTGGACGTGCAGTACTCGCAGCGTCGGGCGGCGGTGCTGGTGCGCGCCTACGTGCGCTGTACCGGGCTGCGACGCACCGCCCGGCAGAAGCTGTTCCTCCACGTGGTGCCTCCCGAGGAGGGGCCACCGGCGCCGGCGGCACGACTCCTCGCCCGGTACCAGGACTGGCGCCGCGCCGCCACTCCCAGGTTGGCGCCGATGCCGGTGGGGGCGCTGACGATTCCCGACCTGGGCATCGCCGCCTACGCGTTTCCGCTCGACCCCGAGCTCACCTCCCTGGTCGACGTCACCGACCCGCTGGCGATGCGGGTCGCCGTCAACGAGCTGTGGCGGCGGCGCGGCGTCAAGGTGCGCCGGGTCCGCGTCGAGACTCTGGCCTATACCCCCGGCTCGCGCGCCGCGCTGCGCTACGAGGTGCTGTCCGAGAGCCGCGACAACGGCCTGCCCGAGATCCGCCATCTGGTGGGCAAGCTGCAGCAGAGGAAGTCCCCCGCCACCCTCTTCGCCGGCCACTGGGCGGTGTGGCGAGCCACCGCCGGGCGCATCCGCCTGGCTCCGCCGGTGGGCTATCTCGCCACCTTCGGGATGTCGCTGCAGGAGGTGGTCCGCGGCACGCGGCTGTCCGACGTCACCGAGCACGGCGCCCTCGTCAAGGGCGTCCGCCAGGCAGCCCGCGCCATCGCCACCGTCCACTCCCTCGACCTGCCGCTGCTCGCCACCCGTGGCGCCGACAAGGAGGTGCGCAGCGTGCGGCGCTGGATCGACGTCCTGCGCCGCATTCGCCCCGCCCTCGACGGCAGGCTCGAGCGACTCGAGGCACGGCTCGTCGCCGAGCTCGAGGCGAGGGTGCGCAAGGTCGCGCCGATGCACTCCGATTTCCACCTGGCGAACGTCCTGGTCGATGCCGAAGGGGTGGTGCTCATCGACTGGGACCAGGTGGCCGTCGGCGACCCGGCCAGCGACGTCGGGCGGTTTCTGGGGGCGCTGCGCGTCTCCGCCTTGCGCGCGACGGGGAGGATCGACGGATACGCCGAGCTCGGCGAGGCCTTCCTCACCGCCTACCTCGCCACCCGTCCGGAGGAGGAGCGGCAGATCCAGCTCTTCGAGGCTTGCGGCCTGGTGGTGGCGGCGGCGAGCCCTTTCCGCCTGCAGCGTCGGGGCTGGGAGGACGGCGCCGACGCCATGGTCGGCGAGGCCGAGCGGCTGCTCGCCCAGTCGGTCCGGCGGCCGGCGGCACCTCCCGCCGCCGCCAGCCGCAGCCTTCCCGAGGCGGCGCGCATCCGCTGGGCTCTCGATCCCGTATACGCCCAGGCCTTGCTGGTGCCGCTCGCCCGGACCGCCCATGGTGACGATCTCGAGATCTACCGTTGCCGCCCCGAGCGGGTGTCTGCCGAGGGCAACCGATTGCGGGTTCGCTGGCGACTCTCCGGGCTGCGTGGCGAGGAGCGGTGGAAGGGGACCTGCGAGGGGATCGCCCTGTCACCGGAGGCACGCAGCGGCGTCCTGCGGCGGCTCGCGGCGCTGCTCGAGGCTCTCGGCGACTCCGCCGACGCCCTCCTCCTGCCCCGTCCCCTGGGATTCCTCGAACCGCTGGGGCTGGCGGTCTTCGAGCCCTCCTGGCCTGCACCGCCGGCGCCGCTGGCGCTCGCCAGCTCCGCCGGCCACGTCGAGCGCGCCCTCGGCCGGGGTCTCGGCGTGGTGCAGACCGCGGCCGTCGACCTCGGCCGTTCCCGCACCGCCGATCGCGAGCTGCGGACCGTGTCGCGGCGCCTGGCGACCCTCGAGGAAGCCGGCCTCTCGGCGGCGACTCGTTGCGCCAGGCTGCTGGCCGCCGTGGTCGAGCTGCTGGGTGCCGCCGCGCCGGCGGCCCCGGCACCGATGCTGCGAGGTCTCCACCTGCGGGAGCTGCAGCAGGCCGGCGAGCGGATCGGAGTGCTGGCGATGCGCGACGTCGTCGCCGGGCCGCGACCGGTGACGGTGGCCGGCCTGCTCGCCGAGCTGAACGCCGCGGTGGACGACGCGGATGCGCGACGCGAAGCTGCCGCGGGGCTCCGCTCCGGCTGGCTCGCCGCCACCGGAGCCCAGCCCGACGAGCTGCGCCCCTTCGAGGCGCTGGCGCTCGTCCGCCACGGGGTCGACGGCGCCTTGCGGTCACCGGCCGACGCGGCGATGGTCGAGCGGCACGCCGCGGCGGCCGAAGAGATCCTCGGAATCTGACGCCATGCGCGAGCCCGGCCGCCGCACGGCGCAGATCCTTCTCCTTCCCCTCCTCCTCACGCTCGCCGCGCTGCCGCCGGCGATCGCCAGCGAGCCGGCCGCCGAGGAGACCGACGAGACCGGCCTGGGGCCCGACCAGACGGCGGACGAATGGGAGCAGAGCCGCTACTCGGCGGCGCGCTACGAGGCGCGGGTCAAGCTCTTCGGGACCTCCTATCAGAACTACTTCCGGGTCCCCGACGACCGCGACGCCACCACGGTGTCGTCGTTCTCCGTCGAAGGGCGGGTCACCCTCACCCTCGACCGCGAGCGCCGCATCAAGACGTACCTACAGGCGCAGCGGGAGAACTTCCAGGAGGCGACGATCCTCACCAGCCCCACCTTCTCGCTGGGGCTGAGGGGCGACGGTGATCGGCACGGATTCGACGCCGCCGTGCGCTATCTCGAGAATCGCGAGCTCCGCGACGTCGACGACGACGCGGAGCCGGCCGACATCTACATCTACTTCGCCGCCTATCGGCTGCGCTTTGCCGAAGATTGGGAGTGGAACCTGGAGGGGGAGATGCGCGATCAGAGCTACTCCGCTCCCCGGCGCGGCGAGGACAGCGAGCTGCTCTCCGGCAACCTCTCCCTGCGCTACCGCGGCTTCGGTCGCCGTTTCTCGCCCGAGGTGGGGTACGAGCGGCGCCAGCGCGACGCGCTGGATCCCCACGACGAGTACGCCGAGGACATGGCCTGGGCCAAGCTGCGATTCTCCCCCGCCAGGGCTCTCACCTTCAGCCTCCGCTACCGGGATCGGCGCCGCGACTACCGCGTCGAGGATCCGGGCGACTCCAACTTCGGCCGCGACGACGACCGCGACGAATGGACCTTGCGGGGGGACTGGGTGGTGAGCCGGCGGTGGGCACTGAACCTCGAGGCGGACCACCTCGACACCGACTCCACGCGCCAGAGCCGGGTGTTCACCACCAGTCAGCTCACTCTCGGCGTCGCCCTCAAGGTCGGGCCGCTGGACGAGCGACGCACGCGGACGCAGCCGGGAAGGCCGGCCGACCCGCCACCCCCCTGCCGGACGGTGCGGGGCGAGCCCCCTCCCTGCTGCGGTCGGTCGGTCACCGGCCGCGGGCGGAGCGGCCGACGTTCGTGCTGCGGGTCGATGGGCCCTTCGACTTCCGCAGCTACCCCCGCCGCTTCCCCCGCCGCTTCGTGGTCGAGCTCCACGGCTGCGCGTGCGGCGCCGCTTGCGGCTACCGCGAGTTTCCCGACGGCCCGGTGGCGAGCATCCGCTCCACCGACGCTGCGAGCGCTTCCGGGGCGGTGGTGCAGGTGGTGTTCGAGTTGCGCGACCAGGCCTCCGAGCCG
>DATKEH010000357.1:0-2831 GCA_035546355.1 Thermoanaerobaculia bacterium | reverse complement strand
GAGGCGCGATCTGCTCGGCGAGGAAGCTGGCCAGCGGCAGCTCGGTGGCGACGGGGCGTCGGTCGGATATGGCGAACACCCGCAGGCGGCCCGCCTGCGCCGCCGGCACCCGGTCGCGGGGTATGGGGAGGGCGAAGCCGGACGTCGCCGCCGGGGCCGCCTCCAGGGCGCGCCCCACGTCCGGGCGCTCACCGCCGGTGTAGTACGCCGCCATCACCTCGCCGGCGAGCACGCCCACCAGCTGGACCGCGGCGCCACCCTCCTCCACGTCGACCGCCCAACCGGAGACCAGCAGCTGATCGGGGGTCTCGGTCACTCCGTCGAGGCTGAAACGAATGGCGCCCGGCCGGACCGGCAGCGATCGCCCGTTGGCCGCCCGCAGCGCCTCCCCGGAGGGGGTGCTGTCGAGCCTTCTGGCCGGATGCACCATCCTCAGCTCGCCAGCGGTGCCGCGGCGCGACAGGGCGAACAGCCGCGCCCCTCGTTTCGCCAGCTCCTCGGGGTCGACCGGCGGCAGCCAGGCGCTGAACGTCGAGTCGAGATATCGCGGATCCCCGAGCAGGTCCACGACGCCGTCGGTGGGCATCGTCGGAAGCGCCGTCCCGAGGAGTCGTCCACCGAGGAACACCGCGACCCGCTCGGCCGGGCCGACCGCATGGCGATCGACGGCCCACCCGCTGACCTGCAAGGCGCCCCCCTCGAGCGCCACCTCGTGGATCCATCCGCTCAGCTCGGGATCGAGCCGATAGCGGCGGCCTCCCAGGACGACTCGCGGCTCTCCCGAAGCGTCCACCCCCAGCCGACCTCCCATCTTCTCGTGCAGCAGAGGGCGGGCTCGTAGGCCACCGGCCGTGCGCTGCAGCAGGAAGTAGGCGCGGCGCTCCGGGCCGTGCCGCGCCGCCTCTACGGGGAGGAGCACGGTGAAGCGCGGACGACCTGCCGAGTCGGACAGCAACGACGAGGTGGCGACCACGACACCGTCGAGCGCCACCGCCAGAGCGCTGCGCGGCGGCACCTGCGGCAGGTCGACGAGACCGCTGACCAGGAGCGGCAGCGCCCCCGCCGGCCTCGGTCCGCTAGGAAGCTCGTGCAGGACCAGCCGTACGGCCTCCGACCCCGCCGTCGCGAGGCCGGATACCGGCTTTCCCAGCAGCTCTGGGAAGGGGCCGGCCCGGAAGGGGCCATCCGGCCCGTCCGGAACCAGCCGCCGCAACCGCTGGCTGGCCGCGAGCACCTGCCGCGGCAGGTCGGCAGGCAGCGCGATCGACCGCTGCCCGTGGTGGGGAACGAAGGGCAACGGCAGGCGCCGCGGCGCCGTGGCGAAGGCCGACTGCCCGTCGAGCCCCGACGGCGGCGGCACTGCCAACACCTCCAGCAGGGTCGGCAGCAGATCGACCCCGGAAACCGGCCGCTCCACGACCTCCCCGTGCCGCTGGCCCGGCGCCTTGACCAACAACGGGACTGCGGCGAGCTCGGCCAGGTTCCCCGCGGCGTAGAAGCGCTGATTTACCCCAGGCACGAAACTGGTGCCGTGATCCGCAGTGACGACGAGCAGGGCCCGGTCGAACGCTCCCTGGTCCTCGAGGCGCGACACCACCTCACCCAACCACCGGTCGGTGTAGCCCAGCTGCAGCAGGAAGCGCCCGTACCCCTGGGCGACGATCGCCCGGCTATCCGGCCAGATCTGGTCGCGGGGCGGGAAATCGTCGTTCACCCGCAGGTAGTGCTCGCCCGACGGCAGGTACTCCCAGGGGGCGTGGGGCAGCAGGACGTGGAAGAAGTACAGACGCCGCGGCTCGGGCGCGATGAGCGACGGCAGCGCCCTGTGCCGCTCGTGACGCCCCGCGAGGCCGGCCATCGCCGCCACCTCGACCTCACGCAGGGTGCCGCGATCCGCGACGGCGAGCGGCTCGCCGCCGCCGGGGCCCGTAAACCCCCCCCAGGTACGGTCGATCCGCGGCAGCTCGTCGGCCAGCCGCGGGGGCAGCGTCAGGTGCAGCCATACCACGCCGACGTCGGCGAAGGTGGCTTGCACCCGGCGCCAGAGGGACCGGTGGGCCTCCTCGATGCGATTGATCTCCGGCGGGCAGAGTCGCGTCAGCGACTCCTCCACCCATACCTCGTAGCTGCCGCCGAGGACGGTGAAGAGGTTCACCGGGAAGTCACTGACGAACGGGAGGTCGCCGCGCTGCGGGATGCGGCCGCTCAACATGGCAGGAACTGCGATCTGGGTGGCGTCGGAGACGGCGACGGCGTTGCGGAACCAGGTCGCGCGCGCCGCCAGCGCGGCGAAGTTGGGGAAGCGCTCGGCGTCGATGGCGCCGTGGCCGTCGAGCAACGCCGCCAGCGGGAGCTCGTCGAAGATGACCAGCACCACAGGCGCCGTCGCCGCCACCTCGCCCAGGACGATCCCCTCGCCGCCGCCGGGCGCCAGGGCGCGACGCACCCCGGGATGGAACAGGAACAGCAGGGGCACGACCAGCACCGCCGGGGCGAGGAAGCTGGCGTAGAGGCGGACCGCCGCCACCCGCAGGAAGACGACGCCCACCGCGGCGCCGGCGGCGAGCGGAGCCAGCCACCACCAGGCCCCTCCCGATTCGCGCACCGCCTGCAGCGCGAGCAGCGCAGCCATCGCGCCGAGCAGCGCGGCCTGCACCCGCCGCCCGGCCCGCTCCCCCAGCGGCGCGGCGGCCAGACGCAGCGCGAGCAGCGGCAGCGGCGCGACCAGCAGCAGCCCGACCAGCAGCCCGGCCACCTCCCACGGGCTCGCGCCGCGCACCACCAGGAACTCCGGCTGCCTGGCCAGCAGGTCGAGCAGCGGCTGGGCCAGG
>DATKEH010000356.1:0-15448 GCA_035546355.1 Thermoanaerobaculia bacterium | reverse complement strand
CCCCCAGCGGCCGCCTCCCGGCCGCAGCCGCCGGCCACCGCGCCGGCGCCGGCCACCACCCCGCCGTCGGCCGCCCAGCCCGCGCCGGACGCCGAGCCGCAGCCGGCGCCGAAGGTTTCCCAGGGGGACCTGGTCGCCGCTGACGCGCCCGGGCTGGTGCTCCCGACGCTGGTCTCGATCGACAAACCGGAGTATCCTCCCATTGCACGCAGGCTTCGCACACAGGGAACCGTGGTGGTGGGGGTGCTGGTGAACGAGAACGGCAGCGTGGTCGAGACGCGCCTGGTCAGGGGCGTGCCGTCGAGTGCCGGCCTGAACGAGGCGGCCCTGGCGGCCGCCCGCACCGCCACCTACCGTCCGGCGACCAAGGACGGCGTGCGGGTCAAGACCTGGACCAACATCACGATTCCGTTCAAGCTCTAGCGATTCCCGGTGGGCGCAGCCACCGGCATCCGGACCCGAGTTTTACTTGGAGGAGGACCGATGACGACCCTCAACGACCAGCAGCGGAAGTTCTACGAGAACACAATGCAGGTGACCAAGCAGGAGATCTCCGATCTCGACCGGCAGATCGAGGAGGAGCTCGCCAAGGTCAAGGAGCGGCTGGCCCAGCTGCAGAACGCCAAGAAGGCCGCCCGCCAGATGTACGACGCCGCCTGTCTGCGCCTCGACATCCCCAACGACCTCGCCGAGGAAGAGGAAGCCGAAGCCGACGTCTGAGGGCCTACGCTCGGGCCGCTGGCGACTGGCCGGACGGCGGTCGCCGGCGCCGCTGAGCCGGAGGGCCGACGGCCGTCGCCGATCGGCAGGCCGCTGCCATCGCCCCCATGCCCTGGTTCCGCAAGGCCAAGCAACCGAAGGCCGTCCGCCGCGGCAGGCCGAGCAGCCCCATCCCCGAGGGGCTGTGGACCAAGTGCGAGCAGTGCAAAGAGGCGGTGTACACGCGGGAGCTCGAGCGCAGCCTCTTCGTCTGCCCGAAGTGCGGCTATCACTTCCGCATCGACGCCTGGGCGCGGATCGGCCTGCTGCTCGACGAGGAACGGCCGCGCGAGCTGTTCACCAATCTACGGCCCGCCGACCCGCTGCAGTTCACCGACACCAAGCGCTATCGCGACCGCCTCAAGACCTACCAGGAAGCGATCGGTATGCCGGACGCGGTCCTGGTGGTGGACGGGCATCTCGAGGGGATCCCGCTGGTGCTGGCGGCGATGGAGTACCGCTTCATGGGCGGCTCCATGGGCTCGGTGGTGGGCGAGAAGATCACCCGCGCCGCCGAGGCCGCGCTGGCGCAGCGCAAGCCGCTGGTGGTGGTGTCCGCCTCGGGAGGGGCGCGGATGCAGGAGGGCATCCTCTCGCTGATGCAGATGGCCAAGATCTCGGCTGCGCTGGCGCGGCTGCGCAGCGCCCGCCTCCCCTTCCTCTCGGTGCTCACCGATCCCACCACCGGCGGGGTGACCGCCTCCTTCGCCATGCTGGGGGATCTCAACATCGCCGAGCCGGGGGCGCTGATCGGCTTCGCCGGGCCGCGGGTGATCCAGCAGACCATTCGCCAGGAGCTGCCGGAGGGGTTCCAGCGCAGCGAGTTCCTGCTCGAGCACGGCTTCCTCGACCTGGTGGTGCCGCGCGAGGAGCTCAAGCCGACCCTGGCGCGCGGGCTGCGGCACCTGGTGGCGTAGTGCGCAGCCCCCGGGATCCCCTGGTGCCGCGGGTCTGCCCGTGCGGTCCCGCTCCGGAGGGGGGCGACAGAGGGACCTCGTCCGTGGGGGTTGGGGCAGCGGTGGCTACGCCGCAATGGGCAGAGCGCCCTCGGCGGTCCGACGCGGGGCCTCATCAGGCCCTTGCGCCGTAGGGCCGCCGCGCCGCGGTCGCTGCTGGCCAGCCTCGAACGGCGCGGCGTCCGGCTCGACCTGGCACCCGTGCGGCGGCTGCTCTCGCGGCTCGGCGACCCCCAGCGAGGCGTCGCAGCGGTGCTGGTGGGCGGTACCAACGGCAAGGGCTCCACCGCCGCCTTGCTGGCGGCGATCGCCTGCGCCGCCGGCTATCGCACCGGGCTCTACACCTCGCCCCACCTGGAGGAGCCGCGGGAGCGGCTGCGGTTCGGCGGCAAGGCGATCGCGGCGGCGGCGCTCGAGGAGCTGGTAGCCGAGGTGGTGGCGGCGGCCGGCGACGAGCCGCCCACCTACTTCGAGGCGCTGACCGTCGCCGCCTGGCTCTGGTTCCACCGCCAGGACGCCGAGCTGGCAGTGCTCGAGGTCGGCCTCGGGGGGCGCCTCGACGCTACCAACGCCTGCGAGCCGCTGCTCTCCCTGGTCACCTCGGTGGCTCTCGACCATGGCGAGTACCTGGGCGGCACGCTGGCGGCGGTGGCGCGCGAGAAGGCGGGGATCTTCCGCCGCGGCCATGCGGCGCTGGCGTGGGCTCCCGAGCCCGAGGTGGCGCGGGCCCTGGCGGCGGCCGCCGGCGAGATCGGGGTGGCCCTGCGGCGGGTGGATCAGGAGTCGAGGGTGGTGGCGGCGACGCCGCTGGCCGGCGGCGGACAGCGAGTGAGCCTGGTCGCGCGGGGCACGCGCTACCGGCTCGATCTGCCACTCGCGGGCGACCACCAGGTCGCCAACCTGGCGCTGGCGCTGGCCGCCGCCGAGGAGCTGCGCCAGCGCGGCTTTGCCAGGCTGGACGAGACCGCCGTGGCCGCTGGCGTCGCCGGCTGCCGTTGGCCGGGGAGGATGGAGGAGGTGCTTCTGCCGGCGGGGCAGCGGCTGCTGCTCGACGGGGCCCACAACCCCGCGGCCGCGCATCGCCTGGCCGCGGCGGTGGCTGCCCGGGAAGGCCGCGTCGACCTCCTGTTCGGGGTACTGGCCGACAAGGACGCGGTCGGGATCTGGCGGGCGCTGGCGCCGGTGGCGGGGCGGGTGACGCTGTGCGAGCCGTCCTCGCCGCGGGCACAGCCGGTGCGGGCCCTGGCGCGCATCACCGGCAACCGCGAGGCGACGCTGGTCCCGGCTGCGGCGCAGGCGCTGGAGCGGGCCCTGCGTCAGCGGCCGCGGGTGCTGTTGGTCACCGGCTCCCTGGTGCTGGTCGGCGAGGTGCGCCGGCTGGCGCGCGAGCGCTGGGGTGAGCCGACGCCGGCGGCCGACGTCCCCTCCTGGTCCCCGCCCCGCCCGCCGCGCCGGGCATCCGGGTGACGCCCTCTCTACGCCGCGTACAGCGGGAAGGCCGCGCAGAGCTCGCGCACGCGCCCCGCCACCCGCTGCTGGATGCCCCGGTCGTGCGGCGCCGCGAGCACCTCGCCGATGAGGTCGCCGATCGCGTCCATCTCGGTCTCGCCCATGCCGCGGGTGGTCACCGCCGGCGTGCCGAGGCGGATGCCCGAGGCCACCAGCGGCGGGTTCGGGTCGTAGGGGATGGTGTTCTTGTTCGCCGTGATGGCGGCGGCCTCGAGCGCCTTCTCGGCCTCGCTGCCGGTGGTGCCGGCGGCCGCCACGTCGACCAGCATCAGGTGGTTGTCGGTGCCGCCCGAGACGATGCGGAAGCCCCTGGCGGCCAGCCGGTCGGCGAGCCGCCGCGCGTTGGCGACGATCCGGCGCTGGTAGTCGGCGAACGGCTCGCGCAGCGCCTCGCCGAAGGCCACCGCCTTGGCGGCTATGACGTGCATCAGCGGCCCCCCCTGGATGCCCGGGAAGACGGCGCGATCGAGCTGCTTGGCGTGCTCCTGCCGGCAGAGGATCATCCCCGCCCGTGGCCCCCGCAGGGTCTTGTGGGTGGTGGTGGTGACGAAGTCGCAGTGCGGCACCGGCGAGGGGTGCAGACCGGCGGCCACCAGCCCGGCGATGTGGGCGATGTCGGCCATCAACAGCGCCCCAGCGCGATCGGCGATGCGGCGGAAGCGGGCGAAGTCGAGGACGCGGCTGTAGGCGCTCGCTCCGACCACGATGAGCTTCGGCCGCTCCGCCGTCGCCTGCGCCTCGACGGCGTCGTAGTCGATCCGCTCGCTGTCGCGGTCGACCCCGTAGGCCACCACCTCGAAGTCGCGGCCCGAGTAGGAGAGGCGGTGGCCGTGGGTGAGGTGGCCGCCGCAGGAGAGGTCCATCCCCATCAGCTTGTCGCCGGGCTCGAGGAACCCGAAGTAGACCGCCATGTTGGCCTGGGTCCCCGAGTGGGGCTGCACGTTGACGTGCTCGGCTCCGAACAGCTGCTTGGCGCGGTCGATGGCCAGTTCCTCGACGACGTCGACGTGCTCGCAGCCGCCGTAGTAGCGGCGCCCGGGATAGCCCTCGGCGTACTTGTTGGTGAGGACCGATCCGGCCGCCTCGAGCACCGGCTGGGAGACGAAGTTCTCCGAGGCGATCAGCTCGAGGCCCTCGTTCTGGCGGCGGCGCTCCGCGGTCAACGCGGCGGCGACGTCGGGGTCGGCCTGCGCCAGGCTCCTGCTGTCGATCATGCCGCCCGGCTCAGCTCTCGCCGCCTGCGGCCGGGGCGGCCTCCTTGGCCTTGGCCGGCTTGCGGGTGGTGGTCTTTCTCTTCGGCTTCGCGGGCGTCTGTTGCTGGCGCTGTGACCGCTCCTCGGCGGCGCGCCGCTTCAACCGCTTCTGGCGCCGTTGCCGGCGCCGTCTCAGCTGGCGATCCTTCTCACGCATGGGGGCCCTCCTCGTCGGTAGTGCGCGCGCAGCTTGGCGCACGCCGCAGGGGGTGTCAAGGCGACCCCGAGGGGCCCGCCGGGCTCGGGCTGCCGCCGGCCGCCTGCTCCTCCCGCAGCCGGAGGGTCCGCGGCCACTCGGTCGGCACACCGAAGTAGTCGGCGAGCATCCGCCCCACTCCCCGCAGCTCCGGAGCGCCGGCGACCCTTCCCGGCTCGACCCCGGGGCCGATGGCGAGGAACAGGGCCTCGGGCGCGTGCTCGAGCGCGGTGCGGATGCCGTGATCGGAGAGCACCACCAGCAGATCGTCGCCCGCCAGCCGTTGCTGCAGCTCGCCGATGCGGCGGTCGAGGTAGCGATAGAGGGCGAAGAGCAGCCCCCGTCCGTCGTCCTGACGGGCGGCGGTCGCCGCAGGGAACCCGCCGTGCGTCAACAGGTCGAGGGCGGCGACGCGCAGCACGATCAGGTCGAAGGACCGCTCGCCCGCCAGCCGCTCGATGGCATCGAAGTCGGCGGCGATCTGCTCGACCAGCGACAGCATGGCGGGATCGGCTTCGTCCAGGTCGCGCATCTCGTCGGCCGTCAGCGACCGCCGGCTGCGCAGCCCTTCGAGAAGGCCCTCGGCGCCGCGCGGCCCGACCACCCGGCCGTGGCGGCCGACCTCCTCCATCGAGCCGTGGGCGTGCAGCATGTTGACCGTCTTGAGCGCGCCCGCCCCCAGGGTCTCGAACAGATCGGTGTGGGCGGGCAGTACCCAGGCCAGCGGCGCGAAGGGGTTGCGGCCGACGAAGTCGAGCCCCTCGACCTCGGCCCCCAGCCGGTGGATCAGCCCGAGGAAGCCGTCGATCCCCTGGGCGCCGGGCTTGGCCAGCGAGCGGATGGCGATGGCGGTGAAGGGCGGCTCGCTGAGCAGCACCGCGCTGCGCCCCCGGTCCTGCAGGCGCCCCAGGGTCGGCAGCTCGCCGCGCGCGCGGCCGTACTGTACGAACCGCCAGTCGCCGCAGTCGAGGATGACCACCACCGCGCGGCGGCCATCGCCCGCTGGCGGCGGCCGCCAGGGAGGGAGCTGCCGGGGCGCCACCCCCGGCCGCCGCGCCACCTCGACCGTCACCTCCCGCTGCGGGTTGGGCCACACCGCGCCCGAGGCGGCGACGGTACCGTCCCCCTGGCGCAGCACCCAGCGCTGCGGCCAGGTGCCGAGAGCCCGCCGGACCCGTACCACGCCTTCGGCCGGGACGGGATGCGCCTCGTACGCCGTGTCGGGCGGCTGGGAGGGATCCGGTGACAGCAGCAGCACGTCCCCGGGCCGGGGGCGAGGCAGCCGAATCGCCACCGCTCCCTGGACCCGGATCAGATTGTCGAGGCCGAGCGAATGGTGGGTGGCGCTGCGCAGCAGGTCGTCCCTCTCCAGGTGCCCGAGGCCGTCGAAGCGCGCCGCCCCGCGATCGAACCAGGCCAGGGCCTCCTCGCTGCGGCCGAGGACCGTCAGCGCTCCCACCAGCCGTACGTAGGCGCCCTCCAACAGCTCTTCGTCCGCCAGCCGGTCGCCGCGCTCCACCACCTGCTGCAGCAACGCCTCGACCGGCCGGCCGGCCGGATCCTCGAGTTGCTGCACGCTGAGCAGCACGGCGTAGTAGGCCTGCGGCAGCGCCGGGTCGCCGCGCCAGGCGCTCCACTGCTCGACCAGCGCCAGCAGCTCCTCCGGCCTCCCCTGCAGCGCCAGCGCCTGGGCGCGCAGGCTCGCCCAGATGTCGCGCACCTCCGGCGCCGGCGGCTCCTCGCCGAGGAGCCGCAGCGTGCCGGCCGCGTCATGCTCGCCGAGGTACCGCCGCGCCACGTGCAAGCGCACCACCGGCGCCAGCGGGGGGCCGCGCTCGAGCCGGCGCTCGACGTCGGCGAGGACTCCGTCCGGCTCCTCGAGCCGCAGCCGTAGCTCGGTCTCCAGCACCAGCAGCGGCCCGCTGTCGGGGTAGTGCAGCGCCCCCTGGTGGGCGAGCTGGGCAGCGCGCGCGACCTGGCCGCGATCCCGGCGGTCCTCGACCAGCACGGCGGTGAGCAGCGGATTCGGCAGCCAGTCGCCGGTCGCGGGCTCCGCCAGCAGCCGCTCGAGCAGCTCGACACAGGCTTCCCGCCGGCCGGTCGACATCAAGGCGATACAGCGGCAGTCGGCGGCGCGCAGCCGCGACACCCGGGGGACCGGCAGCGTCTGGCTGCGCCGCAGCGCCTCGTCCCAGCGGCCGGCCGTCGCCGCCTGGCAGACCCCCTCGGCCTGACGATAGCCGGCCCAGCGGCGGCCGGCTCGCGCCGCCAGCACCCCCGCGGCCAGCAGCAGCAGGGCGAGCAGCGTCAGGCTGAGCCAGCGGCGGGTCATGGCGCGGGGGCGGTAGGAGGTCCGGCGAGAGTGGCCTGCAGCGCGTAGCGGCCCCCCTCGCGCCGGCCCTCGACCCGCAGCGACGACCATGGGTAGCTGCCCGGCACCGGCCGCGGATGGCCGTAGGCGCGCTGCAGCCGTAAGTCGGCTTCGGGGAGGCTGGCGAGGTCGACGCTCAGCTCGCTGCCCGCCGCGGCGGTCGCCGCGCCCGACGCTGCGGCCAGGGCGCGTTCGAGGGCGGTGGCGTTCCAGCCGATCACCAGCGCGTCGCTGGTCAGCACGTAACAGGGCGCCAGCTGGGGCAGCACGTTGAGGTTGCTCAGGCACGCCCCGGCGGCACCCTCCAGGCTCCAGTCGCTGCGCCGCAGCGGCCAGCGCTCCATCGCCCTCGCCAGGAAGTCCTCCATGGCCTGACGAGCCTTCTCGGGCTCGCGGACCGCCAGCGCCACCACGGTCGGCGCCATGGCTTCCCCTGCCGCGGGGAGGTAGGTGGCGAGCTCCCAGCTCCCCTCGAGGCCGTGGCCGCTCAGCAGGGGGTGGTGCAGGAGGTAGAGCTGCTCGACCCAGCCGACGTCCGGCGCCAGGGCCTCGAGATCCGGCTTGCGGTCGGGCCGGACGTGCAGGTGGAGCAGCCGTTCGTGGGCCGCCAGGGTCGGCCGGCCGGGGGGCTCGGCGGCCGGCAGCACGGCGTCGACGGCGCCGACGGCGCCGCGATCGACCGCCGCCTCGAAGCGCCAGCCCGCCGCCTCGTCGGGCGTCGCGCGCACGTAGACCCGGCGGCCGCCCGGCTCGCCGGCGAAGATCCATGCCGCGTCGCCGAGGGCGGCGGCGGCGGCGGTGGCGGTGGCGTCTGCCGGCTCGCAGGTGACGGCGTCCTGCAGCCGACAGCTCCCGCCGCGGGGGCAGAAGGCGAGGAAGCGAGAGCACCCGTCGAGTCGCTCCCGCAGCTCGCCCGCGGCGTGCGCTGCCGGCGTCCCGGCCAGGCTCTGCAGCTGCGCCAGGAAGGCGTCGGCGGCGGCGGCGTCGCCGTACCACAGGGTGCCCTGCGGCAGCCGCGAGAAGGCGTCGCGCGCGCAGCCGCCGGCGGCGACGGCGGCCAGCAGCAGGAGCAGGACGTGGGCCTGCCGCATTCAGCCCTCGTCGGTGCGCGGCGCAGCGCTCACAGCGGGATGTTGCCGTGCTTCTTGGGCGGCGTGGCGGCCCGCTTGCCGCGCAGCTGGCGCAGGGCGCGGGCGACCTGCGGCCGCGTCTGGCGGGGCTCGATCACCGCGTCGACGAAGCCGCGCTCGGCGGCGACGTAGGGGTTGGAGAACTTCTCACGGTACTCGCCGACCCGCCGGGCGCGCAGCGCCGGCGCCTCGTCGCCGGCCGCCTGCAGCTCGCGGCGGTAGAGGATGTTGACCGCCCCCTCCGGCCCCATCACCGCGATCTCCGCCGTCGGGTAGGCGAGGTTGACGTCGGTGCGGATGTGCTTGCTGGCCATGACGCAGTAGGCGCCGCCGTAGGCCTTGCGGGTGATCACCGTCACCTTCGGCACCGTCGCCTCGGCGAAGGCGTAGAGCAGCTTCGCCCCGTGCTTGATGATGCCGCCGAACTCCTGCTGGGTGCCGGGAAGGAAGCCGGGCACGTCCTCGAAGGTGACCAGCGGCAGGTTGAAGGCGTCGCAGAAGCGCACGAAGCGGGCGCCCTTGAGCGAGGCGTCGATGTCGAGCACTCCGGCCAGGTAGGCGGGCTGGTTGGCGACGATGCCGACGCTCTGGTTGGCGATCCGCGCGAACCCCACCACCAAGTTGCGCGCGTACTCGGCGTGCACCTCCAGGAAGTCGCCGTCGTCCACTACCGCCCGGATCAGCTGTTGGACGTCGTAGGGCTTGTTGGGGTCGGCCGGGATCAGCGCGTCGAGCGCCGGCTCCTCCCGCTCGGGGTCGTCGCGGCTCGTTCCCGGCGGCGGGTCGTCGAGGTTGTTGCTCGGCAGGAAGGAGAGCAGCCGCCGGACGGTCTGCAGACAGGCGGCGTCGTTGGCGGTGACGAAGTGGCAGACGCCGCTCCTGCCGGCGTGGGTACGGGCGCCGCCCAGCTCCTCCTTGGTCACCTGCTCGTGGGTCACCGTCTTGATGACGTCGGGGCCGGTGACGAACATGTAGCTCGTCTCCTCGACCATGAGGATGAAATCGGTGATCGCCGGCGAGTAGACGGCGCCCCCGGCGCAAGGCCCCATGACGGCCGAGATCTGCGGCACCACGCCGGAGGCCAGGGTGTTGCGCAGGAAGATGTCGGCGTAGCCGCCGAGCGACGCCACGCCCTCCTGGATGCGGGCGCCGCCCGAGTCGTTGAGCCCGATCAGCGGCGCTCCGTTCTCCATCGCCAGGTCCATGATCTTGCAGATCTTCTCGGCGTTGGTCTCGGACAGCGAGCCGCCGAAGACGGTGAAGTCCTGGGCGAAGAGGTAGACCAGCCGGCCCTCGATCGTGCCGTAGCCGCTCACCACGCCGTCGCCGGGGATTCGCTTCCCTTCCATGTCGAAGTCGCGGCAGCGATGCACCACCAGCGCGTCCAGCTCGACGAACGAGGCCGGGTCCAGGAGCAGCTCGACGCGCTCGCGGGCCGTGAGCTTGCCCGCCTCGTGCTGGCGCTCGATGCGCTCGCTGCCGCCCCCCGACAGCGCCGCCTGCCGGCGTCTGGCGAGCTCCTCGGCCCCGGGGGCCGTCTTGGCTTCGGCCATGCTGTGGTGCCTCCTGCGGCGAAAGGATACCCCACCGCGCCGCAGCGCTTGCGCCACGGTCGCGGCCGCATGCCACCGCCGCCGCTGGGCTATCATGCCTGCGCCGCCGGACCTCCCGCCGCATGCCCTTCTCCGCACTGGACTCCGCCGCCGTGGCCCGCGCGCTGGCGCAGCTGGTGGCGGGGCCGGAAGACCTGGTGGACGCCTACTTCGAGCGCCAGGAGGTGGTGGCGGTGCCCCCCGACGGCGAGCCACCCGGCGTGCGCATCTGGCGGGACGACGGACTGGCGGTGCGGCTGGTGCGCGAGGACCGGAGCTTTCTGGCCAGCCGCGACGAGGTGTCCCGCGGCGCGTTCGAGGAGGCGCTGCGGCAGGTGGCGCGGGCGCGGCCGCGGACGATGGCTCCGTTGCCGCCCCTCGGCGCCGGCGCCTGGCCGGCCGAGGACGACCTGACGCCCCTCAAGCAAGCGCCGCGGGGGGTGGTCCGGCAGCTGCGCGAGCGGCGCCTGGCCTTCCCCTTGCGGCTGACCGTACGCCGGCATCGCCGTTGGCTGCAGGTGGTCTCGCCGCAGCTCGTGCCCGCGGCGCAGGCGGAGCGCTGGTACAGCTGGCAGGCCGATCTGCCCTGGGGCACGAGCGGAGGGTTGCTCGCCGAGCTCGGCCGGGCGGCGGCCGAGGAGATGGCCACGGCGCTCGCGGCCTCGTTCCGCGCTCGCGACGCGGCGCCGCCGGCCCCCGGGCGCGTGCCGCTGGTGCTCGCCCCCGCCGCGGCGGCCGTCTTCCTGCACGAGGCCGTGGCGCACGCGCTGGAGGTCGACACCCTGGCGCTCGGCGGCACTCCCCAGGCGGCCCTCGGCGTGCGCCTGGGCTCGGCCGGGCTCGACGTGGTCGACGATCCGGCCGCGGCGCCGGCGGACCTGCGCCGCAGCAGCGACGACGAGGGCTGCGCGGTCACCGCGCGCTGGCTGCTGCGCGCCGGGGTGGTGGAGCAGGTGCTCGCCGATCGCCTCTGGGCGCGGCGGTCGACGGCCCTCGCCCCGGGGGCGGCGCGGCGGTCCCACCGGCATGTGCCGCCGGCGCCCCGCTCCCTCTACCTCCGCCTCCTTCCCGGCGTGGCCACCCTCGAAGAGCTGCTCGCCGCGGCGCCCGGCGGGCTGTTCCTCGATGCGGCGGAGCGGGGCCGGCTCGATCCGCTCGGCGGCAGCTTCTCGCTGCGCTTCCCGCACGCGCAGCGCATCGGCGAGGCCGGCCTCGGCGAGCCGCTGGGGCCCTGCGTATTGCGGGGCCGGGTGGCGGAGCTGCTGCAGCGGGTGACGGCGGTCGGGGCCGAGACGCGGGTGGCGGGCGCCGGCTGGTGCGCCAAGGGGGGCCAGCGGCTGCCGGTGTGGGCGGAGGCGCCCGCCCTGCTGCTGGCAGAGGCCGAGGTGACGTGAACGATCTCGACCGCGCCGAAGAGGTGCTGGAGCAGCTGGCCGGCGGCGGGGGCGACGCAGAGGTCTACCTCAAGGAAGGGCGCGGCCGCCGTTTCTCCCTGTCGCCGGAGGGCGAGCTCTGCCACTTCGTGCAGGAGCAGGGCTGGGCGGTGCGGGCCGGCGACGGCCGCTGCTCGTTCTTCGTCGCCGCCAGCGGACCTCCGCGCCCGCGCGGGCCGTGGCCGGAGCCCGACGGCTACCCGCTGCGCCTCCCCGACGCCGTCGAGCCGGCACCGTGGCGGGAGCCGGCCGAAGTGGAGAGCCCGCTGCTCGGTGAGCGGGAGGGGGTGGCGCTGCTGGCCGCGATCGCCGAGGCCCTGGCGCGGGAGCTGCCGGGCGCCCGCTTGCGGGGCGCGCTGCTCGAGGATGGATCGAGCGTGTCCACGCTGGCGAGCACGCAGGGCGTGCGGGCGCGATGGCGCCAACGCCTGGCGGCGCTGCGGTTGCTGGCGCGCCGCGGCGACTCGCCGGTCGAGGTGTCGCTCGAGCGCGCGGAGAGGGAGGCGCGGCGGTTCCATCCCGGCGCGCTCGCCAGCGCCCTGGCGGACCGGCTGGCGGCGGTGGACGCGGGTGCGCCGCCACCGCGAGACCGCGGCGACATGGTCCTGGCGCCGCCGGTGGTGGCGCGGCTGCTGGCCCATCTCGCCCCGCTGTGGCTGGGGCCGGAGGCGGCGGAGCGGGCGGCGGCGCTGGGCGAGCGCACGCGGCTGGCCGCTGCCGCGGTGACGCTGGTAGACGACGGGCGGCTGCCCGAAGGGCTGCTGTCGGCGCCGGTGGACGGCGAAGGCGTCCCCACCCGCGAGGTGGTGCTGATCGAGGCGGGGGGCTTCCGCCAGCCGCTGGTCGCCTGGTGGCAGCGTGGAGCCTGGCAGAGCAGCGGTTGCGCCGCGCGGCCGAGCTGGCGAGACCTGCCGCTGCCCGGCCCCACGCACCTCTACCTGCGCCCGGACCCGGCGGTGCGAGCGGGGGCGCTGTTGGCGGCGATCTCCCGTGGCTACTACCTGCTGGACACCCGGGGACCCGGGTGGTGCGATCTCCGCACCGGCCGCTTCGCCCTGCCGGTGTGCGGTTTCGCGATCCGCGACGGCCGGGCGCAAGCGCCCCTCGGCGCCGCCTGGCTGGTCGGCGGCGTCGCCGCCCTGCTGCGGGGGATCCAGGCGGTGGCCCGCGACCTCGCCTTCTCCTCGCTCGGCGGCATGATCGGGGCGCCGACTGTGGTGGCGACCGGCCTGGAGGTCCGCCGAGCGCCGGGTTGAGTTTCCCTCCGCCGCATGGCATCGTGCGACGCCATGCAGCTGGGCATCCTCGGCTTCCCCAAGAGCGGCAAGACCACGCTCTTCAACACGCTGACCGGCACCGCCGAGGCGACCGACAAGTTCGGCGCCTCGCAGAAGACCCACGTCGGGGTGGCGCAGGTGCCCGACGCGCGGCTGGCCCGGCTGCGCCAGCTGTTCCACCCCCGCAAGTACACCCCGGCGACCGTCGAGTACGTCGACATCCCGGGCATCCGCACGGGCGAGGGAGCGGAGAGCCTCGACCTGGCCCGGTTGCGGGGGGTCGACGCTCTGGTCCACGTGGTGCGGGCCTTCAGCGACCCGGAGCTGGTGCATCCGGCGGGGAGCGTCGATCCGGCCCGCGACACGGCGAGCCTCGAGCTCGAGCTGGTGCTGGCGGATCACGACGTCGTCGAACGGCGACTGGAGCGACTGGCCCAGGCCGCCAAGCGGGGGCTCGAGCCCGACGAGGAGCGCGAGCGGGAGCTGCTCGCCGCCACCGTGCTGCCGGCGCTGGAGTCGGAGCGGCCGCTGCGGGGAGTGGCCCTGACGGCCGAGGACGAGCGGCGGCTGCGGGGGTTCCAGCTGCTGTCGGCCAAGCCGATGCTGGTGGTCTACAACGTCGACGAAGGGCGGCTGGCGTCGGCGCGGCCCGAGGAGCTCGGCTTCGCCGCCGGCCCCAACGCCGAAGCGGTGGTGGTGAGCGCGCCGATCGAGGCGGAGATCTCCCGCCTACCCGGCGACGAGCAGCAGGAGTTCCTGGCTGAGCTCGGGCTCGAGGAGCCGAGCCTCGATCGGCTGATCCGCGCCAGCTACGAGCTCCTCGGGCGGCTCTCGTTCTTCACCGTCGGCGAGGACGAGGTGCGTGCCTGGACCGTGCCTGGCGGCACTCTCGCCCGCAAGGCCGCCGGCGCCATCCACTCGGACCTCGAGCGCGGCTTCATCCGCGCCGAGGTGGTCGACTGGCAGGACCTGGTGCGGCTGGGCTCGTTGGCCCGCTGCCGCGCCGAGGGGGTGCTGCGGCTGGAAGGGAAGGACTACCCCGTCCGCGACGGCGAGGTGGTCCACGTGCGCTTCGCGGTATGACACGACGCGCCGTCCCGGGCCTCGTCACGCCCGGCGTCGGTCCCGCGCGTCGTTGGCGCGGCCTCTGCGCCGGCCCGGGCGGGGGCGGAGCCCCGCGCCCCTACCACTCGGGCTCGACCTGCAGCTCGATCTGACCGGTGCTGCGGGCGCTGGGGTGGAAGCCGGGCTGCACGCCGGTGCCGGGCCGCTCTTCGCCTTCGCCGCGCTCGGCGGCGCGGCGCCGTTCCAGCCGCTCGCGTGGGCTCTCGCGGGGCGTCACGGTGACGCCGACCGATCCTCCCGTCGCCGGCGTCGCCTCTCCGGTGCGCCGCTGCGGCTCGAGGTCGTCCACCCGGATCACCTTGACGCTGACGTCGTCCTCGACGGCCGGCGGGAACGCGGTCGCTGGAGCCACCGACGCCGCGCCGGGCCGCACCGCGGTCGACTCGGTCGGCTCGGCCGGCTGGTCCGCGGGCAGCCTGGGGAGCATCAAGGAAGCGATCCGCTGCGGGTCCTCGTAGGACCGCGGGGCGTCCGACAGGCTCTCGCTGCGCACGGCGAGGAGCGCGCGGGTCACCAGCTCGCTGTCGAGGACCTGCGGGTTGACGTCGTGGAACGAGAGCCGCGGGTCGAGCCCGAAGGCGCGGGCGTAGGCGGCTATCGCCACGGATTCCCGCCCCAGCTCCTCCTGCGTGCGGCCGAGCTGGAACCAGCCCCACGCGTGTCGGGGCTCGAGCTCGAGGAGCCGGTCGAGGTGGTTGGCGGCGCGGCGGAGCGCCCCCTGCTGTTGCAGCAGCAGCGCCAGGTTGAAGTGGGCGCTGGCGAGATCCGGGTCGAGCTCGAGGGCCCGCTGGTAGGCATCCTTCGCCGCCACCGGCTCGCCGGCCAGCAGCAGCAGGTTGCCGAGGTCGTTGTGGACGGGCGCCGAGTACGGCTCGGCAGCGACCAGGGCGCGCTGCGCGGCCATGGCGTCCACCAGGTTGGGGGGCGGCACCGCGGCCACGGTGGCCAGTGCCAGCGGGGCCAGGAGGACGAGGAGTGGTGCGTGCTTGCGCTTCATGGATACCACCGTTGCATGGGCCGCCCGCTCGCGGCGGCGAGCGGCTCCGTGGTGTGGAACCCCCGCGCCTCGAGCGAGGCGGCGGGGGCGGGGCGAGAGGGGGGTCGGCATCGCTCAGCCGCCTGGGTCGGAGGTGGCCATCATCGGCCTGGCCTTGATCTTGACCTTGCCGCCCTCGGAGACGAGGCGGAATTGTACCGCCTGGCAGCCCGTCTTGCGGCGGATCTCCCCCACCTGCCGCTGCAGATAGGCGCGAAAGCTCTCGAGGTCGAAGTGGGTCGTGCGGGCGCCCCGTTCGGCGAGGCCGCCGAAGAGGGCCTCGACGGCTCCCCGAGGAGGGGAGTCGGAGATCAGCACGCCCTGGCCGACGTCGTAGCCCGGCCGCTCGCCCAGGCTGGGTCGGGGGTGCGGCCCGCGGCCCTCCTCGAGCTGCCGCAGCCGGCGGCCGAACATCTCGTCGTAGGAGTTGAACTGCGCTTCGATCGCGCCGAGCCGAAAGCGATCGGCCGCCGACTTGAGGTTGACGTTGCGCAGGCGGCCCAGCTCGCCCCGGATGCGGGTGCGGAGCTCCTCGGGCGGCACGCCGCGGTCGCCGCTCAGGAACCTCTGGAACTCCACGCGCAGCTCCTGCACGTCGCGTGCGAGACGGCCGATCTGGCGCTCGATCTGGCCACCGGCTGCCGCGCCGGTCGCGGTCGTCTCTTGCGGGGGCTTGGTGGGCTGCATCTACGGCTCGGCAATCCCGTTGGTTACAATTCGCGGCAGCGCATGGCCTCTCGACAACCCGCCGACCTGCGCCGCGAGCTGCCCGCCGTCGATCGGGTGCTGGGCCTGCCGGAGGTGCGGGACC
>DATKEH010000355.1:0-10628 GCA_035546355.1 Thermoanaerobaculia bacterium | reverse complement strand
GTGCCGGCTGCGGCCGCACGCGCCGCGCGGCATCGAGCGGCTCGCCGCCGCGCCGGGGGAGCTGAGCGTGGCGGCGCTGCTCGACCTCGGGGCGCGGCGTCTCGGCGCCCCGGCCGAGGGTCTTTCCGTCCTCGGCCGCGCCTTCACCTCCGACGGCCGCTGCGGCTCCTGCGGCGCGGGGGCGGCGGGGCTGCGGCTGGCGCCGCCGCCGGGAGCGCGGTGCCGCCGCTGCGGCGGCCTCCGGCGACCCCCGGGCTTCGGCCTGCGCGAGGGGCTGTCGCCTGCGGAGCTCTCCGCCTGCCGCCGGCGCTCGCTGGCCTCGCTGGGCGTGCGCGCTGGGGACGTGGCCGGGGTGTGGGCGTACGGCGGGGCGGCCTGGCTGGAGCTGGCCGGAGGTGCCGCGTGAGCGCCGGCCCGGAGCGCGACCCGGTGTTCGCGGGCTTCCTGCGCCGCCAGCGCCGGGAGGGGGAGGCGCTGGCGCGGTCCAGCGACCTGCTCGAGCTCGTGCCTATAGGCGACGCGCAGGCTCCCGACCGCTACCTGGCGCGCTTCCGCTGCCGCGGCCTGGTCCGCCCCGCGGGCGGCGAGGTGGCGGTGGCCGAGGGCTTCGAGGTCGGCATCTGGTTCCCCCTCGACTACCTGCGCCGCGCCGACCCGTTCCAGGTCCTCACCTGGCTGGGGCCGCGGGATGTGTTCCACCCCAACGTCAGCGCCCAGCTGCCGCTGCTCTGCATCGGCCGGCTGGTGCCCGGCACGCCGCTGGTCGACCTGCTCTACCAGTGCTTCGAGATCGTCACCTGGCGCAAGGTCACCATGCGCGAGGACGACGCCCTCAACGCCGCGGCCTGCGCCTGGGCGCGGCAGCACCGGCAGCGGTGGCCGGTGGACGGCCGGCCGCTCAAGCGCCGGCGGCTCGAGCTGCGCGTCGAGACGTCCGCGGGGGGTGCGGCGTGAGCGCGCTCCGCGCCGAGTCGTCCCGCGCCGACCTCGTGCAGCGAGCCCTGGCGAGCTGCGGCAGGGCGGTCCTGCGCCGGGGACCCGCCTCGTGGCGCCTGGTGCTCGCCAATGGCAAGCCGTTCCCGGCCACCGCCGCGCTGGAGGGCGACTGGCTGGTGCTGGCGGCGCCGCGCCCGGACTGGCCGCCCGGCTGGGAGCTGATGGGCCGGCTGGCGGCGCTGCCGGGCGGCGTCAAGGCGGCGCTGCCGCCGGGAGCGGCGCACGTCCACCTGCGCGGCGAGCTCCCCCTGGACGGCGATCGCCCGCTGGGCGACACGGTGGCCTCCGCTTGCGCCGCCCTGTGCGCCGGCATGAGCACGGACCTCGTCGGCGCGGCGGAGCCGCCGGAGCGGGGCGAGAGCGGGCCAGCAGCCGCGCCCGGTCCGAGCTTCTCTATCGAGGTCCGTGGGCAGCGCTGGCCGGCGCGGGTGATGGCCACCGCTAGCGGCACGCTGGCGCGGCTCACCCTGGCGCCGCTCGGCGCGCCGGCTGCGCCCAGCCGCGCCGCCCTCGCCCTGCTGCTGCTGCGCGGCGCCGACCTGCTGCTCGGGGTCCGCACGGCGCTCTGCTTCGGCGCCGCGGGCGCCGAAGCCGTCGCCGAGTGGCCGCTCCGCAGCGACCCTGCGGCGGCCTGCCTGGCCGAGGCCGCCGAGGCCCTGGGCGCCGCGGTGGCGGTGCTCGGCCGGGAGACCCGGGCCCTGGCCGACGACGGGCTGGCGCGCGCCTATCTCGCCGCCCGCCCCGGCCCGGCGAACGCGGATTCCGCACCGGCGCCGCCACCCCGGCGGCGCCAGGCTGCGGGCAACGGCGCGCCACGCGCCTGAAAGGAGGCATCCAGAATGATCGAGACCACCAGGACCCCCATCGACCTCGAGGTCGGCGACGTGTCGGGGCAGAAGCTCTGCCGCGTCCCCGCGGCGCCCCCGGAGGCCACCGTGGGCGAGCTCGTCCACGGCCTGCTGGCCCACATGAGCCTGCCCGAGAACGACCCCACCGGTCGGCCGGTGACCTACCACGCGCGGCTGGAGCGCGAGGGGCGGCACCTGCACGCCACCGAGGTGGTGGGTGAGGCGCTGCAGGCCGGCGACCGGCTGGTGCTGCAGCCCAACATCGACGCCGGCGGGCCGGGCGCGTGAGGCGCTTCCTCCTCGCCGTGCACCGCGACGGCGGCGAGCTGGTGGCGCGGGTCGCCGCGTCCATCGACTGGGAGCCGGCCCGGGAGTGGGTCCGCTTCCTGGCGGTGCGGCGCGGCTGGCTGCGCCCCGGCGAGGAGGCGGGGCGGGTGGTCATCGCCCCGCGTTGGCACGGCGAGATCGGCCGTCCCTACGCGGCGGCCTTCCGTTTGCGGCTCACCCTCCCCGGTCGGCCTGCTCTCACCGTCGAGCTGCCGGCGAGCTACCTGCGCGACCCGGCCGTCGCCGCCGTGGCGGCCCTGCGCGAGGCCGGGCAGCTCTCGGCCGGCGACGGCTACTCCGTCTTCGCGGTAGTCGCAGAGGGGGAGCGCGAGCTCCCCATGGCCTCCTCCTTCGCCGTCGAGACCGCGTCGCCAGAGGTGCCGCTGCTGCCCGGCTCGCAGGCCGCCCTGGCGGAGCGGGCGACGCCCGCGGACGAGCCGGCGGCGGAGGGCGATGACGTCCGCTGCCTGATCGCCGAGGAGGTGCTCGCCGAGGCCGCCAAGCTGGCGGCGGCCGCCGCGCCCCACGAGACCGGCGGGGCGCTGCTCGGGCACCTGCGGCGCGACCAGGGGAGCGATGAGCTGTACCTGGAGGTGACCGCGCAGCTGCCTGCCACGCGGGCGGTGGCGGACACCGCCCGGCTCACCTTCACCGCCGAGGCGTGGACCGAGGTGAGCGCCGCCCTGGAGCGGCGAATGGGCGGCGAGATCCTGCTCGGCTGGTGGCACTCCCACCCGCTGGCGGACTGGTACCGCGGCGAGGGCGAGGAGGGAGGGCACAGGACTGCGGTGACCGCCCTGGCCGCCGCGGGCTTCCTCAGCGCCCAGGACCGCGCTCTGCACCGGGTGGTGTTCCCGCGCGCTTGGAGCGTCGCCCTGCTGGTGACCCTCACCGACGGCGGGCCGCGCCTGCGGCTGTTCGGCTGGCGCCGCGGCCAGGTCGAGCCGCGGGGATTCGACCGGCTGCGGCCGGCGGGGGCGCGGGCCCAGGAGGCCTCGCATGTCGCGTGAAGCCATGTCGCGGGCGGTGGACCGGCTGGCCGCCGACGGCACGGACGGGCCGAACCTGGACGAGAAGCTGGCGCTGATGGGACAGCTGCGCGGGCTGTCCCCGGAGGCCGGCACGGACCTGGACCGCGAGCTGGTGACGGCCCTCGTGCGGCTGCGGCAGGGCCTGGAGGCGGCGATCGACCAGCAGCGCCAGGTCAAGGAGCTGCTGGATACCCTGACCCGGCCGCCGCTCTACCTCGCGGCGGTGGTGGCCACCCATGGCGAGGGGGACGGCGCCACCGCCCTGGTCGGCCTGCCCGGGGGCGGCCGGCGCGTCGTTGCCCTCGGCCCGAAGGTTTCCGGCGACCGGCTCGTCTGCGGCGACGCGGTGCTGCTCGGCCCCGAGCGCAACCTGATCGCCGCCCGCTCTCCCTACGGCTGGCAGGGGGGCGGCGAGACGGCGCGGTTCGAGCGGCGCACCGCCGACGGCCGTCTGGTGCTGAGCTGCCGCGACGAGGAGGTGCTGGCCGACGCCTCCCCGGCCCTGGCCGCCACGCCGCTGCGCCGCGGCGACCGGGTGCGGTTGGACCGCCAGCTGTGGCTCGCCCTGGAGCGCCTGGAAGGCCTCGGCCACGACAGCCTGCGGCTCGAGAGCACCCCCGCCGAGACCTTCGCCGACGTCGGCGGCCTAGACCGCCAGATCGCTACCCTGCAGCGGTCCCTCCGGCTGCACCTCGAGCACGGCGCGGTAGTCGGGCGCTATGGCCTGCGGCGTCCCGCCGGGGTGCTGCTGAGCGGTCCGCCGGGCACCGGCAAGACGCTGCTCGCCCGGGCGCTGGCCAACTGGCTCGCCTCGGTGACGGCGGGGGGCCGGGCCCGTTTCCTGGCCATCAAGCCGGGCGGGCTGCACAGCATGTGGTACGCGCAGAGCGAGGCCAACTACCGAGAGCTGTTCCGCCTGGCGCGAGAGGCGGGGAGCGCCGAGCCCGAGGTGCCGGTGGTGCTGTTCTTCGACGAGGTCGACGCGGTGGGCGCCAGCCGCGGTAGCTCCCTGCAGCGGGTGGACGACCGGGTGCTCGAGGCGTTCCTGGCCGAGCTCGACGGCTTCGACGGGCGGGGCAACGTGCTGGTGGTGGGGGCCACCAACCGGCTGGCCGCCATGGACCCCGCACTGCTGCGGCCGGGGAGGCTGGGGGACCTGGTGCTGGAGATCCCGCGCCCGGGGATGGAGGCGGCGCGGGCCGTCCTCGCCTGCCATCTGCCGCCCGCCATCCCCTATGCCGCTGACGGCGCGGCCAGCGCCGCCGAGGCCCGCGAGGAGGGGCTGTCGGCGGCGGTTGGAGCGCTGTACGCGCCGGCGGCGCCACCGCTCGCCACCCTCGCGCTGCGCGACGGGCGCCGCCTCGAGGTGTTGCCGCGCCACCTGGTGAGCGGCGCGTTGCTGGCGCGGGTGGCGCAGGCGGCGATCGAGCGGGCCTGCGCCCGCGAGGTGGAGACCGGCGCCGCCGGCGTCCGCCCCGCCGACCTGCTGGCGGCAATCGACGACGGCCTCGGCGCCGTCACCCAGGTGCTGCACCCTGCCAACTGCCGGCGCCACCTCGACCACCTCCCCCAGGACGTCGACGTGGTGGCGGTCGAGCGTCCCGCGGCTGCCGCCCGCCGCGCCTACCGCTATCTGCGAGTCGCCTGACGGGAGTGCCCGATGAGCGATCTCGACCTCCTGCTGCCCAAGCTGTGCGGCGCCGATGTAGAGCTCGGCAATTTCGTGCTCGGCGACCACGGGCCCATGGGGAGCGGCCCCGAGGCCTCCCAGGCGCTGCTGCGCGAGATGCCCGGGCTGCCGCGGCCCGCCGAGCGGCCGCAGCCGCTGGCCTGCGGCTGCCCGGCCTGCCGGGCCAAGCGGCGCGGCGGCGGCCGCTCGGCGGGCCGCGGCTGGCTGGCGCGCCGCGACCGCCAGGAGTGGGGGCGGCGCTTCCTGCCGGCCAACGGCGGCTGTGCGTATATCGACCTCGACCACCTCGAGCTGTGCCTGCCGGAGGTACGCAGCGCCTTCGACCACGTCGCCGCCTGGCGCGCCATGCTGCGGCTCGCCCAGGGGGCGCTGGCGCGGGCCAACGCCGAGCGCCCGCCCGAGGCGCGGCTGGTGGCGCTGGTCAACAACAGCGACGGCCAGGGGAGCTCCTACGGCGGTCACCTCAACGTCCTGGTGGGCCGGCGGGCCTGGCAGCACGCCACCGGGCGCAAGCCGCACCACCTCGCCTTCTTCGCCGCGCACCTCGCCTCCAGCCTGGTGCTCTTCGGCCAGGGCAAGGTGGGCAGCGAGAACGGCGCCCCGCCGGTGGCATTTCAGACGTCGCAGCGGGCGGACTTCCTGGAGACCCTGCTGGGGCCCCAGACCACCTTCCGGCGACCGCTGGTCAACACCCGCGATGAGCCGCTGGCGGCTACCGCCGGCGGGGGCGGCCGGCCGGCGCGCATGCACGTGATCGTCTACGACAGCACGCTCTGCCCTGTCGCCTGCCTGCTCAAGATCGGCTCCCTGCAGCTGGTGCTCGCCATGCTGGAAACCGGCCGCGTCGACCCGCGGCTGGCCCTCGAGGACCCGCTCGAGGCGGTGGCGCTGTGGAGCCACGACCCCGACCTCGAGCGGCGCGCGCCGCTGGTCGACGGCACCGAGGTGACGGCCGTCGAGCTGCAGCGGCGGTTCTGCGACGCCGCCCACCGCTTCGCCGCCGCCGGCGAGGCCGAGGGCGTGGTGCCGCGGGCGGCCGAGGTGCTGGCCTGGTGGGGCGGCACGCTCGACCTGCTGGCGGCCCGCGACTGGGCGGCGCTCGCGCGCCGCCTCGACTGGGTGCTCAAGCGCGGCCTGCTCGCCCGCCTGCTGGCCCGCCGGCCGGACCTCTCCTGGGACTCGCCCGAGGTCCGCCACCTGGACCAGCTCTACGCCGGGCTCGACCCGGGCGAGGGCCTATTCTGGAGCTTGGAGCGGCAAGGCCTGGTGGAGCCGGTGGTGCCCGAGGCGCGGATCGCCGAGCTCGCCGTCGAGCCCCCCGCGGACACCCGCGCCTGGGGGCGCGCCATGTTGTTGCGCCGGCTCGGCGCCGAGGCCGTCGTCGACGTCGACTGGGACGGCATCGAGGTACGCCGTCCGGGCAGCTGGCTGCCGCGGCGCATCGGTCTCCCCGACCCGCTCGGCGCCGGCGCCGCCGAGCTCGCGGGGCTGCTGGCGATCGGCGGCTCGACCGAGGAGCTGATCGCCGCCCTGGCCGACCCCGAGCCGCAGCGCAACGGCCGGCCCCTCGGCGGCGGGCAGCTGGCGCTGCCGGTGGCGGATCCACCCCACCCCTTCACCCGAGGAGGATGAGCGATGAGCGAGAGAGAACGCGACCGGGGACCCGCGGCGCCGCCGCCGGACGAGGAGCCACGCGACGGCGACCTGGCCCGGCTGCGCGCCCGCGGCGACGACTTCCTGGCCGCCGGCGACGAGGCCATCGAGCGCGCCCTGTCCGGCGACAGCGAGGCCTTCCTGCGCGCCAACCGGCAGGAAGGGGGGGAGTGACCCGGTGGCCGGGCTCCCCCTGCTCTTCGGGCAGGAGACCGAGTACGGCCTAACCGGCCTCGGGGCCGACGGCCAGCCGGTGGCCCGCGGGCCGCTCGCCACCCGCCTGGTGGAGCTGGCGCGACGGGGGGCGGCCACCCTCCACGACGCCACCGGCCGGGGCGCCTTCCTGGCCAACGGCGCCCGCTTCTACGTCGACTCCGGCTCGCACCCCGAGCTGGCCACCGCCGAGTGCGCCAACCCCTGGGACCTGGTGCGCTGCGCGGTCGCCGGCGACCGCCTGCTCGCCGCGCTCGGCGCCCGCGCCGAGGCGGAAAGCGACCCGCCCCTCCGCGTCCTGCTCTTCCGCGGCAGCGTCGACCACGGCGATCAGCCGGTCACCTGGGGGTGCCACGAGTCCTACCTGCACCGCGCCCACCCCAGTGAGGCGGCCCGCCAGCTGCTGCCGCACCTGGCCTCGCGGGTGATTTACTGCGGTGCCGGCGGCTTCCACCCCCACCGGCGGCTGGGCTTCACCCTGTCGCCGCGGGCGGCGCACCTGGTTTGCGACGTCGCCAGCCGCTCCACGCGCGAGCGCGGCCTGGTGCTGCAGCGCGACGAGCCGCACGCCCCGAGGGGCTATCACCGCTTGCACGTGCTGAGCGGCGAGAGCCTGGGGTCGCAGACCGCGACGCTGCTCAAGACCGGCGCCACGGCGCTGGTGCTGGGCCTGGTCGACCTCGGCCTGGCACCGGGGGAGGCGGTACAGCTGCATTCGGCCGTCGGCGCCCTCGGCGCCTTCGCCGCCGATCCCTGGTGTCGGGCGCGGGCGCCGCTGCGCTGGGGCGGTGCGGCGAGCGCGCTGCAGATCCAGCGCCACTACCTCGACCTGGTCGAGCGCGCCCTGGCCGGCGGCCTGCTGCCGCGCTGGGGGCGGCCGCTGTGCCGCATCTGGGCACAGGTGCTGGACCGCCTCGGCGAGGGGCCGCAGCGGGTCGAGCGTACCGTCGATTGGGGGATCAAGCTGGCGCTGTTCCGCCGCCGCTGTCCGCGCACCGCCGAGTGGGAGTGGCTGACCCACGCCTGCGTCCCCCGAGAGCTGCGCACCCAGCTGCTCGAGATCGACGTCCGCTTCGGACAGCTCGGCGGCGGCGTGTTCGACGTCCTCGACCGCCAGGGTGTCCTGGACCACCGTGTGGTGCCGGACGCTGCCGTGGAGCGGGCCGGGCGCCGACCGCCGGCCGGCACCCGCGCCCGGCAGCGCGGCTACTTCGTCGAGCGTCTGGCGGGCCGTCCGATGGGGCACTGCGACTGGACCGGGATCTGGAACGGGCTCGGGGACCTGGTGATCGACCTCCAGGACCCCTTCGCAGGGGCGACCGGCGGCGCCGCCGCGGCCGGCCGGGACCAAGGATCGCGGCTCCTCCTCCAGGGTGCGACCGCCGGGACGAACGCAGCCGCGCCCTCCTGGGCGGCTCCCGTCCCTTTCGTGGGGAGCTGACGGTGCGCCAGCTCCCGTGTCCGCCCACAGCGCTGCCGGCAGCCATGACGCTGCGGCTGGAGGCGGCCGGGGTTCGCGTCGAGCTGCCCGACCCCCACACCGCGGTGCTGCGCTCCGTGCCCCTCGACCCGGAGCGCTTCAACAAGTCCACCAGCAACGTGCTGGTGAAGCGCCCCGCGGGCGGGCTGCCGTTCGTCCTCGGGGTCGACCGGGACCTCGAGTACCGAGGTGCCGACTCCCGTCTGGCGCAGGCCTTTGCCGCCGGCCCCCGCCGCCAGGGGTGGCTGCTGATCCGCCTGGGGCCGGCCGGCGGCGAGCTGGCGGCAGCGGTTGGCCGAGCGCTCGCCACCATGGGGTTCGACGGTGGCGAGCCGGCGCTGCCGGCCTTCCCCGACCCCCTGCCTGGAAGACTGCTGGCGACGTTCGCAGAGGAGCTGGCGGCGGACCGGCGCTCTGCCGCCAACGTCGGACGCGACGAGGAGGTGGACGTCGTGCGCTCCTCGTTCGAAGGCTGGGCACCACGGCTGCCGGTGATCGTCGGTCCCGCCGGTGCCGGTAAGCGCCAGCTGCTGGTGGCCGTCGCGCACCGCCTCGCCGCCGCGCGGCGCCCTCGCCGCCTGCTGGCGGTGGGTCTGGGCGCCCTGTTCGCGGGCACCCTGTTCGACGGGGAACGGGAGTCGCTGCTCGACTCGCTGCTGGCCGAGGCAGCGGCGAGCCCGGCGACCGTCCTGGCGCTCGAGCGCGTCGACCTCGCCGTGAGCGAGGCGCCGCACGGCCCGTTCCTGTTGGCGCGCGCCCTCGACCACGGAGTGGCGCTGGTGGGCTCGACGCTGCCCGACTTCGCGCGGACGCTGCGGGCCGTACCCCTGGATGGACGGTGGGTGCTCGTCGCGGCGCCGGCGGCGGGCCCGGGCCGCACCCTCGACGTCCTGCGGGCAGTATCGTCGCGGGTGGCGGAGCACCACGGAGTGACGATCGGCGACCACCTCCTCGAGCCGCTGCTGCAGCGCGCCGAGGAGTTGCCCGGGGCCCTTCCCGGCAAGGCGGTCACGCTGCTCGATGCGGCGGCCGGTCGAGCGCGGCTGTCGGGTGCCGCCGAGGTCGACCTCATCCACCTCCACCTGGCGGTGGCGAGCGGAGGCGCCACGCCATGACCCCTACCTTCCTGCCGCTGGCGAGCGGCCGGCTGGCGCTGTGGCACCGCCCCGGCCGCCGCGCCGTCCCGCGCCTGATCGCGGCCGGCTGCGATCGCGTCGTCACCCTGCTCTCCGAGCGCGAGGGAGCGCGGGAACTGGGGGACTGCATCGCCGCCGCCGGGCTGCGCTGGAGCTGGATCCCGCTGCCCGACGCGCGGCCGCCGCAGGGGCGGCGCCATGACGCGGCGTGCGAGGCGCTCGCCGCTATCCGCCGGGCGCTGGAGGCTGGCGAGAGCGTCCTCGTCCACTGCTCGGCTGGCATGCACCGCACCGGCATGGTCGGCTACGCGCTGCTGCGCGCCTGCGGCCAGGCGCCCGCAGAGGCGCTGGCCACGTTGCGGCGGCTGCGCCCGCACGCCCACGACGGGCTGACACCGCCCCGCCGGGAATGGGCCGAGGCCGTCGTCGCCGAGCTGCACAGGGCTCGCGAATGTTAAGCTGCAGAGGAGATCTTCGGCTCGAGGCGCGCGGCGTCGCCTGCTGGATGGCGCCCCGCGACGTGCTGCCAGGGCGCGACTACGGCGAGCAGATCATCGAGGCCATCGAGGCCGCGGCCGTGACCCTCCTCGTCCTCTCCGAGCACGCCAACGCCTCGCGGCACGTGCGCAACGAGATCGAGCGGGCGGTGGCGAAAGCCAAGGCGGTGCTGCCGGTGCGCATCCGCGAGGTGCTGCCGTCCAAGGCCCTCGAGCTGTTCGTCTCGTCCTCTGCGCCGCCTGCATGTCGCGGCCTCCAATTCGGCCGGGCCCGCATTAGCCGGCCGTGATGCCGGGGGGCGGCACGGCGAAGAAGCGCCCCGCCGCCCGCCCGGGGTCGTCGACCAGCGCCCGCGCCTCGCCGTCGGCGGGCAGCCAGTCGGCCGGCAGGTAGGCGCGGTAGGGGCGGGCGAGGAAGCGGCGGTCGAGCAGGGCGATGACGCCGCGGTCCTCGGCCGACCGCAGCAGCCGCCCGGCGGCCTGCACCACCCGCGTCATCCCCGGCAGCACGAAGGCGTACTCGAAGCCGCGGTCGAAGCGCTCCTGGTAGTACTGCTCGAGCAGCTTGCGCTCGAGCGACAGCGCCGGCAGGCAGGGTCCGACGACGGCCACCCCCTGCAGCATGTCGCCGGGGTAGTCGACGCCCTCGGCGAAGACCCCGCCGGCCACCGCCAGCAGCAGCACGTCGCGCAAGAGCGCGCCGCGCAGGGTGTCGAGGATCTCCTGGCGCGCCCGGTCGCTGTCGCTGCGCTGCTGC
>DATKEH010000354.1:0-7002 GCA_035546355.1 Thermoanaerobaculia bacterium | reverse complement strand
GAACGGATGGCTCCTCTACCAGACGCTGAGCTGCCGCCTCTGGGCGCGGTCGGGCTACTACCAGCCTGGGGGCGCCTACGGGTTCCGCGACCAGCTCCAGGACTCCCTGGCGCTGCTCTTCGCCCGCCCCGAGCTCACCCGCGAGCATCTGCTGCGGGCCGCGGCGCGCCAGTTCGTCGAGGGCGACGTGCAGCACTGGTGGCACGTGCCCGGCGGCCAGGGCACCCGCACGCGCTGTTCGGACGACCTGCTCTGGCTGCCCTACGCCGCGGCGCGCTCTGTGGAGGCCACCGGTGACGTCGCCGTGCTCGACGAGGTAGTGCCCTTCCTCAGCGCGCCGCTGCTGCCGCCGGGAGTCGACGAGGTCTACCTTCAGCCGGCGGTCGCCGACCAGCGTGCGACGCTCTTCGAGCACTGCCTGCGTGCCATCGAGCGGGCGCTCACCGCCGGTGCCCACGGCCTGCCCCTGATCGGCAGCGGCGACTGGAACGACGGCATGAACCGCGTCGGTCGCCATGGGCGCGGCGAGAGCAGCTGGCTGGGCTTCTTCCTGCACGGCATCCTCGGCAGCTTCGCCGCCCTCTGCGCGCAGCGCGGCGACCCGGCGCGGGCCAAGCGCTACCGTGCTCAGGCGCGGCGCCTGGCGACGGCGCTGGAGCAGAGCTGGGATGGCGAGTGGTACCGCCGCGGCTACTACGACGACGGGAGCCCGCTCGGTTCGGCCCACGGCGACGAGTGCAAGATCGACTCGATCGCGCAGAGCTGGGCGGTGCTCTCCGGCGCCGTGCCGGCGCGCTTCGCCGACCGCGCGATGGACGCCGTGCGGGCGCACCTGGTGCGCCGCGACATCGGCGTCGTCCTGCTGCTGGCGCCGCCCTTCGACTCGTCGGCGCAGGACCCAGGCTACATCCGCGGCTACCCGCCCGGCGTGCGCGAGAACGGCGGCCAGTACACCCACGCCGCCGCCTGGGTGGTGATGGCGCTGGCCAGGCTCGGCAGCGGCGACGAGGCGGTCGAGCTGTTCCACATGCTCAACCCGGTCAATCACGCCCGCACGCCGGAGGGCGTCGAGCGCTACAAGGCCGAGCCGTACGTGGTGGCCGGCGACGTCTACGCCCACCCGGCGCACGCCGGGCGCGGCGGCTGGACCTGGTACACCGGCGCCGCGGGGTGGCTCTACCGCGCCGGGATCGAGAGCATCCTGGGGCTGCGGCGACGCGGCGAGACGTTCTCGATCGATCCCTGCATCCCGGCGTCCTGGCCGGGGTTCGAGGTGCGGTGGAAGCTCGGCGGCAGCGTGTACGAGATCGTGGTGGAGAACCCGCACGGCAGGTGCCGTGGCGTCGGCGGCGTGGAGGTCGACGGCGTTTCGGCCGACCCACGCTCGCTGCCGCTGGTCGACGATGGCCGCGTGCACCGGGTGCGGGCCGTGCTCGGGGACCCCGCGCCGCGACCGCCGCTCGAGAAGGCCGCTCGCTCGCGGGCCTAGCGCAGCAGCCGGCCCCAAGCCGCCGCAACCGGCGCCCGGTGTGGCGTGGGGTTGTTCACTTCTGGGCTCGCTTTGTTCGCTCGGGTGGGGAGCGTCGCGGGTCCCCGCGGGTGTCTGCATCGGTGGAGACGACCGGGGCCACCCTCGTTGGCTTCTCCGCGGCGCGGCGCGCAGGGGCCTGTCGCGTGTCGGTGCCGGATTCCCGACGAGGTAGTGGCCGATCAGGGGGAGAGGTCTTCGATGTGCGGGTCGGGGGCTTGGCCGTGGTCTCACCGCCGCGGTCGAGCTTCGCCATCAGGGCGAACAGGGCGTCCAGCGAGGTGGGCTTGAGCAGATAGCCGTCGAAGCCGGCCTGGCTCAACAGGTCCTGGTCGTCCCGGTACCCGGTGAGGGCGACGATCTTGACTCCGTCGCCCTCGAGGCTCTCGCGCAGCTTGCGGGCCACCTCGTAGCCGTCCATTCTGGGCAGGCCGAGGTCGAGGAGCACGAGCTCGGGCTGGAAGGTCGGCGCGACCTCCAGGGCGGTCTCGCCGTCCGGCACGGCCCGTGCGGTGTGCCCTTCCAGGGCGAGGATCTGCGCCAGCGCCTCGGCGGCGTCCGTCTCGTCGTCGACGACGAGGACCCGGTGCGGCGCCGGGCGCGCCGCGGTCTCGTCGTGGGTAACGTGGGCGGCCCGACGGCCGGCCCGCAGCCGCGGCAGGGTCACCACGATCTCGGTTCCCCTGCCCTCCCCGCCGCTGAAGGCCTCGACCGTCCCGCCATGCATCTCGACGAGGCTGCGCACCAGCGCCAGGCCGAGGCCCAGTCCGCCCTTGGCGCGGTCGAGACCGGTCGGCGCCTGCGTGAAGAGGTCGAAGATGTGTGCCAGGAGCCCGGGCTCGACGCCGATCCCGTCGTCGCGCACCGACAGCTCGACCGTGTCGTCCGTCGCCTCCAGGGCGAGCGAGACGTGGCCCCCCTCCTGGGTGTACTTGGTGGCGTTGGCGAGGAGGTTCTCCGTCACCTGGGCGAGGCGCGCCACGTCGCCGAGCACCAGGACGCTGCCGGCGGGCGGGAGCGAGACCGTGAGCTGTTGGCCGGCGGCCTCGAAGAGCGGCTGCACGCTCTCGACCGCGGTGCGCGCCGCCTCGGCGACGTCCGCCGCCTCGCGCACCAGCTCGAGCTTGCCCGAGATGACGCGCGCCACGTCGAGCAACTGGTCGAGCAGGGCCGTCATGCGCCGCGTCTGGCGCTCCATGAGCGCCCGGATCGGCTCCACGACCGCGCCCTCGCGCCCCAGCAGCTCGACCCCGTGGGCCAGGGCCGCCAGCGGGTTGCGCAGCTCGTGGCCGAGCATGGCGAGGAACTCGTCCTTGCGGCGGTGGTCGCGCGCCAGGTCGTCGGCGCGGCTCTGGGCCGCGACCTGGGCCTTGCGCAGGTCGGTGACGTCCTCGATCGACACCAGGATGAGGTCGGGGCGCCCCTTGCGCGGCATGACGTCGGCGTTGAGCCGCATGCTGCGCCAGCCGATGTTCTCGAACACGTGCTCGACGTCGTAGTCGCGCACCTCGCGCTCCTCGCGCAGCGGCGCCTCCTCGAGCAGGGCGCGGACCCGGGGGATGGCCCACTGGCCGTTGCCGAGCTCGTAGATGCGCCGACCCACGGTCTGGGCCTCGTCGATCTCGAAGGCGGCGTAGAACGCCGCGTTCGCCGACACCACCCGGTGGTCCATGTCGAGCACCAGCAGTGGGGTGCGCGAGGTGCGGATGACCGCCTCGGCGTAGAGGCGGGCGTTCTCGCTCGCCTCCGTCGCACGCTTCTGCTCGGTGATCTCGTGGAAGGTGAGGCAGACGCCGTCGACCTCGCCCTCATGGTTGCGATAGGGCAGGGCTCGCCGCGCGAACCAGCGCCCGGACTCGCCGCGCACCTCCGTCGCGATCGGCGTGGGGTCGTCCAGCACCCGTTCGGCGTCGGCGAGCAGCCGGTCGTCGTCGACATGCAGGGTGAGGTCGGCGAGCGGCCGCCCCGCGTCGGCCGGGACGACGTGCAGGACGTCGGTCGTCGCCGGGGTGAAGCGCCGGATCCGCAGCTCGCGGTCGAGGAAGACGGTGGGTACGTTGGCGCTGGTCAGCAGGTTGTCGAGGTCCGAGGTGAGAGTGCGCAGCTCCTCGTTGCGCTCCTCGAGCTGGCGATTGGTCGTCGTCAGCTCCTCGTTGAGCGACTGCAGCTCCTCCTTCGAGGCCTCGAGCTCCTCGTTGCTCGACTGCAGCTCCTCGTTGAGCGACAGGAGCTCCTCGTAGCTCGCGGCGTGCTCCTCGCTGGCGGTGCGCAGCTGGTCGACCGCCGTGCGCAGCTGCTCCCGGGTGTCGTGCAGCTCCTGGCGGACCTGGACGGCCAGCCCTCCCGCCTCGTCGTCGGCCTCGCCGTCGGCCAGGACGACCGGAGGGGAGCCCGGCAGGTCCCGGAAGGCCACGAGGAGGAGCCCGCCCGGGCGCAGGCCGGGGGCGATCGGCTCGATGGCGATCTCCACGCGCCGCGCCTCGGTGGGCCCTTCGAGGCGCAGGCCGGTGAGGGTGACCGGCTGCCGTTGCTCCAGGGCCTCGGCGAGGCCGGCCCGCAGTCTGGCGTAGAGCTCCGGACGCACCCAGGCGAGCAGGTCCAGCCGGACCTCGCCTTCCGGCCGCTCGAGGTAGCGCTCCGTCGGCCCGAAGAAGTAGAGGATCTCGAGCCCCTGCCCGACCACGACGCAGGGCGACGTATGCCGCTGGAGGACGAGCCTCTCGATCAGGCGGGGCACCTTCGGGTGCGACCCTTCCGCCCCCGGCGGCGCCGGTAGCGGGCCGAGCCCGGGGCGCCGCCGCGCCGCCAGCGAGGAGCCGCGGGCGCGACCGCTCGCCGTGGCGCGGTAGATCCGGTGGCCGCCGGGAAGCTGGGCGAAGAGGTCCGGGCGCCGCCCGACGGTCTCCGAGGCCCCCAGCCACAGCACGCCGCCGGGGCGCAGCGCGAAGTGGAAGCGCTCGAGCAGGCGCTCCTGCGCCGCCGGCTCGAGGTAGATGAGGACGTTGCGGCAGGCGACGAGGTCGAGGTGGGCGAACGGCGGGTCGGCGAGCAGGTCGTGCTCCGTGAAGGTGACCGCGGTGCGCAGGTCGCGGGCTACTTCGAAGCCTTCGCCCGAGGGTTGGAAGAAGCGCTCCAGCCGCTCCGCCGACACCTGGTCGCGGATGGCGGCGGGGTACGCGCCGCGCCGCGCGATGGCCAGGGCTGCCGGGCTGGCGTCGGAGGCGAAGATCTTGACCTCGACGCGGCGCCCTTTCGTGTCGAGGTGTTGGGTGTCGAGGTGCTCGAGCAGGAGCATCGCCAGGCCGTAGGCCTCCTCGCCGGTGGCGCATCCCGCGGACCAGGCGCGGACCGCAGCGGCGTCGCCCAGGTCCGCGACCATCTCGGGGACGACCTCACGGGCGAGCAGGTCCCACTCGTCCGGGTCGCGAAAGAAGCCGGTGACGCCGACGAGCAGATCGCCGTAGAGCGCCTCGACCTCCTCGGGGTGTGCCGCCAGGAAGTCGAGGTAGGCCTGCCAGCCGTCGAGACGGTGGAGCTGGATGCGGCGCTCCGTCCGCCGGTGCATGGTGCCGCGCTTGTAGTCGCGGAAGTCGAGCCGATGGAGCGTGCCGAGAAGGTCGAGAACGGCCTCGAGCGCCTCGTCCGGAGTCTGGGCGGCCCCGGCCGCTCCGCTCGTCTCGGCTGCCTCCCCGTTGGAGGAGGCAGAGCCCTGCGTCGCGGGCGCCGGCGAGTCGAGATCGCCGGCCTCTGGGGACCGGTCGTCGGCCCGTCCGCCGCCGCGGGCGAGGATCGCTCCCATCTCCTCGGGCGGTACGACGGCATCGGCGACCCCGGTCTCGATGGCGCGGTGCGGCATGCCGTCGTAACCGGCCGTGGCCGGCTCCTGGACCAGACACAGGCCTCCCGCCGCGTGGATCTCCTTCAGCCCTGCCGAGCCGTCTTCCCCGGTGCCCGAGAGGACGACTGCGGCCGCAGCGCTCCCTCGATCGGCCGCCAGCGCCGCGAAGAAGGCGTCGATCGGCCGGGCCCGGTAGTGTGGCTCGTCGGGCGCGCCCGGGGTCAGGACGCCGTCGTGGATGGCCAGCGACGTGCCGGGAGCTATGACGTAGACGTGGTCGGCCTCGACGCGCTCGCCGCCGGTGACCTGCGAGACCCGCATGCCCGTCTCGCGCTGCAGGATCTCCGCGACGTGGCTCTGCTCCGCCGGCGCCAGGTGGAGCACGATGACGAAGGCCAGGCCGGCGTCGGTGGGGGCGCCCCCCAGCAGCCGTTGGCAGGCCTCGAGACCGCCCGCGGAAGCGCCCACCCCGACGACCCGCGACGGCGCGGCGACAGCCGTCGGCTCGTAGGCCGCCGAGCCCTCGGGCCGGCGGCTCATCGCACGCCCCGCGCCCTGCCGCCCCCGAGCCACCTCAGCTTCTCCCCCAGGGGCGGGAGCTGCCGACGGAACGGCGGAGGGGTGCAGCGGTGACGACGATCCGTGTTGGTCGGGCTCATGACGGGTCCTGGCGAGGCTAATCCCGAGGATAGCCGCTCGGCCACGGCGGCGAAACCGCACCTTCTACTCGAAGGGTGCCGCGCGAGGGGGGTAAAAACTACCCGGTTCGGAATGCCGCCGGGCCCCGCCGGCGCCGGACGACCCGGGTTCCGAGACGCGCCTGCCGCGCGCCCGGGCGCCGCTGCAGGTCGCGCGGGCCACCCGGGTGAGCGCGGTCCTGATAGGGTCGTCTCCGGGGTGGCGCGCCGCGCGGGAGCGGTTCGTCGGGTCGCCCCGGGGCGCCTCCCCACCTTCCAGCGCACCCATGAACGACCGCAGCGACACCGACGGCCTCCTCGACCGCCTGCGCGGGGCGATCCCGCGCGAGGCCGACACCCTCGTCGAGGACCTCGCCGCGGTGGTGCGCGACAACGCCGTCCTGCGCGAGCAGGTGCGGAGTGCCAGGGCGCGCCTGCTGAACATGTCCCGCCGCCTCGTCGAGGCCCAGGAGCGCGAGCGCCGGCACGTGGCGCGCGAGCTGCACGACGAGGCCGGGCAGGCCCTGGCGTCGCTGCGCTTCGGGCTGCGCCTGCTCGAGCGGGAGGCCGCGGCGGGCGGCGACGTCACCGGCCGGGTGAGCGAGCTCCTGCGCACCACCGACGCCGTCATCGACGGGCTGCACCGCCTGGCCGCGCACCTGCGGCCGGCGAGCCTCGACCATCTGGGGTTGGACGCGGCGCTGCGCCAGTACGCCCGGACGACGGCGGCCACCTTCGGCCTCGACGTCCGCTTCAAGGCGCGCGGCTTCTCCGAGGAGCGCCTTCCGGCGGCGGTGGAGACGGCGCTCTTCCGCGTCGTCCAGGAGGCGGTGACCAACGTCGTGCGGCATGCCAGCGCGAGCCGTGTCGACGTCCTGCTCGAGCACCGCGGCGACCGGGTGCAGGCGATGGTGGAGGACGACGGCGTCGGGTTCGACCCGGATCGGGTCCAGGACGGC
>DATKEH010000353.1:0-3951 GCA_035546355.1 Thermoanaerobaculia bacterium | reverse complement strand
CCGCAGGTGGACGCCACCGACTTCTACCTGTTCCGCAGCTACGAGGCGGGGCGGGAGGACACCATCACCATCATCGCCAACTACCACCCGCTGCAGGACCCCTACGGCGGCCCGAACTACTTCCCCCTCGACCCCGACGCGTTCTACGACCTGAACCTCGACACCGACGGGGACGCGCGCCCCGATCTGGTGTTCCGCTTCCAGTACGCGCAGACCTCGCCGTTCCTCGCCTTGCCGGTCGGCGACGCCGGCGCCGAGGAAACGGTGGCCGTGCCGCTCTCCTTCGTCGGCCCGTACGGAGCTGGCAGCACCGATACCCTCAACGTGCGTCGCTTCTACTCGGTGCGGGTGCTCGCCGGCGGCTCGGTCGACTGGCTGCGCCACGCCGCCAGCGGCGGCGCGCTGTTCTCGATGCCGTTCGACAACGCGGGCGCCAAGTCGGCCCCCGACTACGCGGCCTACGCCGCCCAGCACGTCTTCCCCATCGCGGTGCCGGGCTGCGGCGCGCCGGGGCGGATCTTCCTCGGCCAGCGTCAGGAGTCCTTCGCGGTCAACCTCGGCGAGATCTTCGACCTCGTCAACCTCGATCCCGTGGGGGACCGCGACGCCGCCGAATCCGACCTCGCCGACAAGAACGTGACGACGTTTGCCATCGAGCTACCCATCGCCTGCCTCGACGGGGCGGGCGACGTGATCGGCGGCTGGACGACCGCCTGGAAGCGGCGCACCAGCGTTCGTCTTCCCGCCGGGCAGGTCACTTACGACAGCCCGACGCTCGAGCTGGGCGGTTTCGAGCAGGTGTCGCGGCTCGGCATGCCGCTGGTCAACGAGGTGGTGATCGGGCTGCCCGACAAGGACCGATTCAACGCCAGCGCCCCGGACCAGGACGGGCAGTTCCTCACCTACGTCACCCATCCCACGCTCCCCGAGCTGCTCGAGGTGCTGTTCGGGGTGAGCGCGCCGAACCACTTCCCGCGCAACGACCTGGTGGCCGCCTTCCTCACCGGCGTCCCCGGCCTCAACGCCTTCGGCGTCCCCGCCGAGATGGTGCGGCTCAACACCGCCATCCCGCCCACCCCGGCGTCGCTGCAGCACAACCTCGGCGCGCTCGGCGGCGACAACGCTGGCTTCCCCAACGGCCGCCGCCCGGGCGACGACGTGGTGGACATCGAGCTGCGGGTGGCGATGGGCGTTCTCTGCCACGCCTTCCCCGGAGCGTTCTGCGTCCCGGCCGACGCGCCGTCGGGCCACCTGCCGTACACCGACCAGGCGCTGCAGGACGCGTCCCAGTTCGACGCCACCTTCCCCTCCCTGCGGACGCCGCGGCCGGGCTCGCCGGGTTCGTGCGGGGAGCCGGATGGCATCCGGGGGAGCGGCCGGCGCCGGGCCGGCCGCTCGGCCCGCCCGCCCGGCGGCTGGCGATGGCGCGCACGCTGGTGCCCGCCCTGCTGCTGGCGGCCGCCGCGCCGCTCGCGGCCCACGATCTGTGGCTCGTCCCGTCCACCTTCCGGCCGGCGGTCGGCGAGGTGGTGACGGTGCGGCTGGCCCTGGGCCATCCCGAGGCTCCCGAGGCGGTCGCGCGCGCCGCGGGCCGCATCGCGCGCTTCGCGTTCGTCACCCCGGTGGGCGAGGTCGCGGTGCCGGGCCTCGACGGGCTCGATCCCGCGGGTGCGGTGCGCGTCGCGGCGGTGGGTCCGCAGGCCATCGCCTACGTCGGCCGCCCGGCGCGGTCCGAGCTCGCGGCGGCGGACTTCGCCGCCTACCTGCGGGAGGAGGGATTGGAGGCCGTCCTCGCCGAGCGGCGGCGTCGCGGCGAGGAGGCCTGGCCGGGGCGGGAGCGCTACTCCCGTTCCCTCAAGGCGCTGCTTGCGGCCGGCGGGGCCGACGGTGCCGATGTGCCGCTCGGCCTCCCCCTCGAGCTGCTGCGGGAGCGGGTCGGCGAGGGGCAGGTGACCCTCCGCCTGCTGCTCGCCGGCAGCCCTCTGGAAGGATGCCTGGTGGAGCTGCGGCCGCTCGCCGGCGGCGTGGTGAGGATGGGGCGGAGCGGTGCCGACGGACGGGTCAGCCTCACCCTGGGCGCCGGCGGCGGCGAGTGGCTGGCCACCGCCGTCCACATGCGGCGCAGCGCCGAACCGGATGCGGAGTGGGAGAGCCTGTGGGCCTCCCTGACGTTTGCCGCCGGCGGCGCCGCCGGGGGAGGCCAGGCGCTTGCGCCGGCTGCCGCCGACGTGCGGCATGACGAGAGCGGCCGAGAGGTCTACAATTCCAGCCATTCCTGAGGATCAGCAGACGGACAGCGGGCTGGTGGCGAGGATGGCCGCGGGAGACGCGGCGGCCCTGGCGGAGCTCTACGATCGGCACGCCGCCACGGTGCTCGGCCTGCTGGTGCGGATGCTGGGCAACCGCGGCGAGGCCGAGGAGATCTTGCAGGAGGCCTGGCTGCAGGCCTGGCGTCAGGCGGCCGGCTTCCGCGCCGAGCGCTCCACCGTACGCGGGTGGGTGGCGATGATCGCCCGCTCGCGCGCCCTCGACCGGCTGCGGTCGGTACGCGCCGCCCGCCGGCGCGAGGACGACGCCGTCCGCGAGGGGTGGCTGGGCGGGGGAGGGAGCCCACCGATGGCGCATCGCGAGCTGGAGGAGCGGGAGCGGCGCTCGCTGGTCGACGGCGCCCTGGCGGCGCTTCCCGCCGAGCAGCGGCAGTGTCTCGAGCTCGCCTTCTTCGACGGGCTGTCGCATACGCAGATCGCCGAGCGGCTGGGCGCGCCGCTGGGCACCGTCAAATCGCGCATCCTGATGGGGATGGGCAAACTACGGACGGCGCTGGCTCCGTACCGCGGATGATGAGCGACCGCCAAAACCCGTGCGGCTTCCGTGAGCTGCTGCCCGGATACGCCCTCGGTGCCCTCGAGCCGGAGGAGCTCGAGCGCCTCGAGGGACATCTCGCGGCGGGCTGCCCGCAGTGCCCCGGCGAGCTCGACGAGCTGCGCCGCGATCTGGAGGTGCTCGTCACGGCAGCGCCGCCGGTGGCGCCGTCGCCGCTGGTGCGGCGGCGGCTGCTGGCGCAGGTGGCGCGCGAGCGGCGCGACCGCGCCCTGCCGCGTTGGCTGCCGCTGGCGGCCGCCGTCGCGGCGCTGCTGCTGGTGGGCCTCGGTTGGATGTGGGTGCAGCGCGACGCCGAGGCGCGGCGGCTGCGCGGGGAGCGTGACCTCCTGGCGTCGCGGCTGGCGCAGACCGAGGGGCGGCTGGCGGCAGTCGAGGCGCAACGGGCGGCGCTGGCGCGCCAGCTGGCGATCGTGGCGGCGCCGGAGGGGCGCCAGTTCGCCCTCGCCGGGCTGGGCCCGGCCACGGGAGCCGCCGGCCGCACCTTCGTCGACCCCGCGACCGGGCGCGCCGTGTTCTTCGCCAGCGGCCTGCCCCGGATCGCCGGCGATCGCACCTACCAGCTGTGGGTGATCCCGGCAGGAGCAGCGCCGGTATCGGCGGGGGTCTTCGCCGTCGACGCCGGAGGAGGGGCGGTGGTGCAGGTGGAGACCGTCCCCGACGCCGCCGCTATCGAGGCGTGGGCGGTGACGGTCGAGCCCTCCGGCGGCGTGCCACAGCCTACGGGCGAGATGGTGCTCCACGGGCGAGCCGCAGCCACGGCAGGTCGTAGGGGCGGGGCGTTGTCGCCGCCCGGGCCGGCACGGAGGCCGGCCCCTACGCCGCACCCCCGGGCCGGCACGGCCTCGCCGGTCGTAGGGGCGGGGCTCCGTCCCCGCCCGGGCGATGGCGAGATCGCTCCACCCCGGGTCGGCACGGGAGGCGGCCTTGGTGCGACGGCGAGCTACTATGTAGGAGGTTCCCCAGGGGGCTTCGCCGATGATCGGCACCACGGTCTCGCGCTACCGCATCCTGTCCAGGCTGGGCGGCGGGGGCATGGGCGTGGTCTACGAGGCCGAGGACACCGAGCTC
>DATKEH010000352.1:0-5637 GCA_035546355.1 Thermoanaerobaculia bacterium | reverse complement strand
GGCGCCTGGGAGCTGACCCCGTCCGAGCTCGCCAGCGGCAGCGACCGCATCGCCTGGGCCGCCCGTTCCTGGGAAGCCGACGGAATCATCAACGTCCAGGGGGACGAGCCGTTGATCGAGCCGGCGATGGTGGAGCGGCTGGCGCGGCACCTGGCCGAGCGGCCCGAAGACCCGATGCTGACCCTGGCCTGCCCCGCCGAGCCGGAGGCGCTGGCGGACCCGAACACGGTCAAGGTGGTGGTCGGGCTGTCGGGACACGCCCTGTACTTCAGCCGGGCAGGCATCCCGTACCCGCGGCAGCCTGGCGGCGCGACGCCGCTCGCCCACGTCGGCATCTACGGCTACCGGCGGCGGACGCTGCTGCGGCTCGCCGCCCTCCCCCCGTCGCCGCTCGAGCGACGCGAGTCGCTGGAACAGCTGCGGGCCCTCGAGCACGGCATCCCCATCCGCGTGCTGCTGGGGGATGCCGCGCCCCCCGGCGTCGACACCGCCGCCGACCTGGCGCGGGTGGAGGAGATCCTCGCCGGCGCTGCCGATTCCTGAGCGAGCGGCATCCCATCGCGACCCCACCCGATGTACACTCGGACGACCAGTCCGGCGGCAGCGGGTGGTCAGCAAGGCGGCGGGGGCGAAGTGTGCCCGCCCGGCCAGCCGGGAATCGTTCGAACCGAAGCATCGACCAGGAGCGGAGGCAGGCGAGACCATGGCGACCAAGTACATCTTCATCACCGGCGGCGTGGTGTCGTCGCTGGGCAAGGGAGTGGCCGCCGCCTCCGTGGGCGCCATCCTCGAAGCGCGCGGCTTCTCGGTGACGCTGATGAAGTTCGACCCCTACGTCAACGTCGATCCGGGGACCATGTCGCCCTATCAGCACGGCGAGGTCTTCGTCACCCGCGACGGCGCCGAGACCGACCTCGACCTCGGCCACTACGAGCGCTTCACCAGCACCCTCACCTCGAAGAAGCACAATTTCACTACCGGCCAGATCTACCAGTCGGTGATCGAGAAGGAGCGGCGGGGCGACTACCTGGGCAAGACGGTGCAGGTGATCCCCCACATCACCGACGAGATCAAGGACGCGATGCGCGGCGTGGCCGGCGGCAACGACTTGGTGATCGTGGAGATCGGCGGTACCGTCGGCGACATCGAATCCCTCCCCTTCCTGGAGGCGATCCGCCAGTTCCGCCTCGAGCTCGGGCGCAGCAACGCGGTGAACATCCACCTCACCCTGGTGCCCTACATCACCGCCGCGGACGAGCTCAAGACCAAGCCGACCCAGCACTCGGTGCGCGAGCTGCGGGCGATCGGCATCTCCCCCGACGTGCTGCTCTGTCGTGTCGATCGGCCGCTCCCGGACGAGCTGCGCAAGAAGATCGGCCTGTTCTGCAACCTCGCCGCCGACCACGTGATCGCGGCGCGCGACGTGCCGACCATCTACGAGGTGCCGCTGGTGTTCTGCCGCGAAGGGCTCGACGAGATCCTCCTCGAGCTGCTCAACCTGCCGCGCTACGAGCGCGACATGAGCGACTGGGAAGAGCTGGTCAATCGCATCAAGAACCCGCGCCAGCAGGTGCGCATAGGCATCGTCGGCAAGTACGTCGAGTTCCCCGACTCCTACAAGAGCCTCAACGAAGCGCTGCTGCACGGCGGCATCGCCAACGACGCGCGGGTCGAGCTGGTCTACATCAGCGCCGAGGAGATCGAGGAGGGGCACTGGCCGCGCGAGCTGTTCGAGGTCGACGGGCTGCTGGTGCCGATCGGCTTCGGGCCGCGCGGCGGGGAGGGGAAGATCAAGGCCATCCGCTACGCCCGCGAGCACCAGGTGCCCTTCTTCGGCATCTGCCTCGGCATGCAGTGCATGGTCATCGAGTTCGCCCGCCACGTCTCCGGGCTCGGCGGCGCGAGCTCCACCGAGTTCGACCCCGAGGCGGAGCACCCGGTGATCTACAAGCTGCGGGACCTGCTGGGGGTCGAGGAGATGGGCGGCACCATGCGCCTCGGCGCCTACCCCTGCCGCCTGCAGGAGGGGACGCGGTCGCGCGAGATCTTCGGCCAGGAGGAGATCCAGGAGCGGCACCGTCACCGCTACGAGGTGAACCAGAAGTACCTGCCCGCGCTTCGTGAGGGGGGTCTGGTGGTCGCCGGGCTGTCCCCGGACGGCAAGTTCGTCGAGATGGTCGAGCTGCCCGGCCACCCCTGGTTCGTCGGTTGCCAGTTCCATCCCGAGTACCAGTCCAAGCCCACCGCGCCCCACCCGCTGTTCGTCTCCTTCATCCGAGCCTCGCTGGCCGAGCGGCAGGCGCGTCAGACGCCGGAGCGCGCCCGCGAGCGGGAGGCGGTGGCGGCCGGGGGCTCGCTCGAGTGACGGTACGGCCGGTCGAGCTGGCGCCGGGAGTGGTGGTCGGCGGCGACGCCCTGCCGTTCGTCGCCGGACCCTGCGTCATCGAAGACGCCGAGACGACGCTGGCCACAGCTCGGCAGCTGGCGGCCATGGCCCACCGCCTCGGGCTGCCGCTGGTGTTCAAGGCCTCCTTCGACAAGGCCAACCGCAGCTCTCCGCGGAGCTTTCGCGGCCCCGGCATGAGCGAGGGGCTGCGGGTGCTCGCCGAGGTGCGCCGCGAGACGGGACTGCCGATCCTCACCGACGTGCACGCGCCGGAGCAGTGCGAGCCGGTAGCCGAGGTCTGCCACGTGCTGCAGATCCCCGCCTTCCTCTGCCGCCAGTCGGACCTGATCGCCGCCGCCGCCCGCACCGGCCGCGCGCTGAACGTCAAGAAGGGTCAGTTCATGGCTCCCGAGGACATGCGCTGGGTGGTGGCCAAGGCGGCGGCGGCCGGCGGCTCGCGGGTGGTGGTGACCGAGCGCGGCGTCGGCTTCGGGTACCACAACCTCGTCGTCGACATGCGCAGCTTCCCGATCCTGCACGAGCTGGGCATCCCGGTGCTCTTCGACGCCACCCACTCCTTGCAGCTGCCCGGGGCCGGCGACGGGGTCGCGGGAGGCGACCGGCGCTTCGCCGAGCCGTTGGCCCGCGCCGCGGTGGCAGCCGGCGCCGACGGCGTCTTCATGGAGGTCCACCCCGACCCCGACCGGGCCCTCTCCGACGCCGCCACCCAGCTGCCGCTGGCGCAGGCCGAGGCGCTCGCCGTGTCGCTGATCGAGATCCGCCGCACCCTGCGCGCCGCGGTGCCCCTGGCCTGATGCCCCAGGCGGCGGGCTCGACGATCCGCGACTCCGTCCTCGCCCACCTCGACGCCTGCGGCTGCCCCTACGAGGTGGTGGAACACCCGCCGGTGCGCACCGCCGAGGAGGCGGCGGCCGCCCGCGGCACCCCTCTCGCCATGGGCGCCAAGGCGATCGTCTGCAAGCTCGACGACGACTTCCGCCTCCTCGCCCTGTCTGCCGCCCGGCAGCTGCGCTCGCGGTTGCTGCGCCGCGCCCTGGGCGTCGCGCGCACCCGCTTCGCCAGCCACCAGGAGCTGCTGCGGCTCACCGGCCTGGAACCCGGCTGCGTGCCCCCCTTCGGCCCGCCGATCCTGCCCCTCGAGCTGCTCGCCGACCCCTCGCTGCTCGCCCAGCCCCGGCTGGCGCTGACCCCCGGCGACCCGACCTGCTCGCTGATCCTCGCCAGCGCCGACTGGCGGCGGGCCGCACAGCCGCGGATGGTGCCCTTCGCCCGCTGAGGCGCCGGTATACTGCGCGGCCATGGGGGGCAGGTCGGCTCGGGAGGTGGCCCAGCAGGTGCTGGAGATCGAGGCGCAGGCGATTCGCGACCTCCTGCCGCAGCTCGACGACGGCTTCGACCGGGCGGTGGAGACCCTGCGCCGCTGCCGCGGCCGGGTGGTGTGCACGGGCATGGGCAAGAGCGGGCTGGTGATGCAGAAGGTAGCGGCCACGCTGGCCTCCACCGGCACGCCGGCGCTCTTCCTCCACCCGGCCGAGGCGACTCACGGCGACCTCGGGATGCTGGTCGACGGCGACGTGGTGCTGGCGGCATCGAGCTCCGGCACCACCACCGAGCTGCTGCGGCTGGTGGAAACGCTCAAACGCCTGGCGATCCCCCTGATCACCATCACCGGCCGGCCGGGCAGCCCGCTGGCGCGGCTCGCCGACATCCACCTGTCGGTGGCCATCCAGCAGGAGGCCTGTCCGCTGAACCTCGCCCCCACCGCGTCGACCACCGCCACGCTGGCGCTGGGCGACGCGCTGGCGATGGCGGTGATGGAGGCGCGCGGCTTCACCTCCGACGACTTCGCCCGCCTCCATCCGGGGGGGCAGCTCGGCAAGCGGCTGCTGCGCGTCCGGCAGCTGATGCACTCCGGCGAACAACTGCCGAGGGTGACGGCGGCGACGCCGATGCGGGACGCGATCTACGAGATGTCCCGCAAGGGGCTGGGGGTCACCGCCGTCACCGGCGAGGGCGACCGCCTGCTGGGGGTGATCTCGGACGGCGACCTGCGCCGCCTGTTGGAGCGGGACGACGGGCTGCTGCAGCGGACCGCGGGCGAGTGCATGCACCCGCAGCCCAAGACCATCGCCGGCGACGAGCTGGCCCCGGCGGCGCTCAAGGAGCTCGAGGAACACCGCATCACCTCCCTGTTCGTGTGTGACGACGAGGGTCGTCTGGAGGGGGTGATCCACCTCCACGACCTGTGGCGGCTGGAGCTGTTTTGAGTCCCGAGGAGCTGACCCGGCGCGCCCGGCGCGTCCAGTGGCTGCTGCTCGACGTCGACGGCGTGCTCACCGATGGGCGGCTGCACTACCGGGGAGACGGCGAGGAGCTGCTGTCGTTCGACATCAAGGACGGCCACGGCGTCAAGCTGGCGCGCCAGACGGGGCTGGCGGTGGCGGTGCTCTCCGGCCGCGCCAGCGGCGCCGCCGAGCGGCGGGCACGCGACCTCGGGGTGGACGACCTGGTGCTGGGGCGCAACGACAAGGGACCGGCCTTCGCCGAGCTGCTGGCGCGCCACCAGCTCGCCGCCGAGGCGGTCGCGGCGATCGGCGACGACCTCCAGGACCTGCCGATCCTGCTGCGCTGTGGGCTGTCCTTCGCGCCCGCCGACGCCGTCGCCGAAGTGCGGGGGGCGGTCCACCACGTGCTCGCCAGCCCCGCGGGCCGCGGCGCGGTGCGCGAGATGGTGGAGACCCTGCTGCGGGCGCGTGGGGCCTGGGACGACCTGCTCGCCGACCTCCGGCGATGAGCGGCCGCCCCTCCCGCCGCCGGAGCGCCTGGCGCCGGCTCCGCGGGCTGCTGGAGCTCGCCCTCGCCGAGACGCTGACGCTGGCTCTGCAGCTCCTCCCCTGGCGCGGCGTGCAGGCGATCGGCCGCTGGCTGGGTCGGCTGGGCTGGCGGGTCGCCGGGCGTGAACGGCGCCGCACGCTCGCCCACCTCGAGCTGGCCTTCCCCGACGCCACGGCCGCCGGGCGAGAGCACCTCGGCCGCCGCTGCTTCGAGCATTTCGGCACCACTCTCGCCGAGTGCCTGTGGATGCGCCGGCGCCACTGCGAGGCGCTGCTCCGCCACGTGCAGGTCGACGGGCTCGCCGACACCCTGCGGGCGCCCAGGCCCTTCCTGCTGCTCACCGGCCACTGCGGCAACTGGGAGCTGCTGGCGGCCACCATGGGGTGCGCCGGGCT
>DATKEH010000351.1:0-17260 GCA_035546355.1 Thermoanaerobaculia bacterium | reverse complement strand
AGCCGGGCGTGCGCTTCGCCGAGCCCGTGACGGCAGGTGGCGGGGAAGCGAGGTGAGGGCATCGCGGGCGGCGCCGGTCGCCGTCGTGGTGGCGGCGCTCGCCGCCGGCTGCGCCGCCACCGGCAGCGAGCGCGCCGCGGTGCCGGTGACCGACAGCGCCCAGCTGATGGTGCTGCTGCGGCCGGCCCCGGAGCCGGTGTGGCTGCGCCGCAGCGGCGAGCTCGCCGCCGCTTACGGCTTGCACAGCCTCGCCGCCTGGACCTTCGCGTCGCTGGGCGAGCCCTGCGTGCTCTACGGCCTGCCGGCGCAGGCGCGGGCCGACGAGGTGGTCCGGCGGCTGGCGGCGGAGCCCGGCGTGCTGACGGTGCAGCCGGTACAGCGCTACCGGGTGCTGGCCGATGCCTACGACGACCCCTACGCTCCGCTGCAGCACGCCCTGCCGACGTTGCGCCTTCCCGAGGCTCACCGGCTGGCCACCGGCCGCGGCATCCGCATCGGCATGGTGGACACCGGGGTCGACATCGACCACCCGGAGCTGCGCGGCCGGGTGGTGGAGGTGGGCAACTTCGTCGAGCGGGGAGAGGTCAGCTTCACCGGCGATCTGCACGGCACCGCCATCGCCGGGGTGCTGGTGGCCCGCGCCAACAACCAGCTGGGGATGGTCGGCACGGCGCCGGATGCCGGCCTGGTGGTGGCCAAGTCCTGCTGGTACGAGAGCCCGCGCGCGGCGACGGCGGTGTGCGACAGCTATACCCTCGCCCAGGGGATCGATTTCACGCTCGGGGCGGGAGTGCGGGTGCTGAACGTCAGCCTCGGCGGGCCGCCGGACCGGGTGCTCGAGCGGCTGCTGCGCCACGCCCTGGAGGCGGGGGTGGTGGTGGTCGCGGCGGTCGACGACGGAGTCGAGGGGGGAGGGTTCCCGGCCGACCTGCCCGGGGTGCTGGCGGTCCAGGCGGTACGCCCCGAACGTCGGGTGCCGATCCGCGGCGCCACCGGGATCTCGGCTCCCGGGGTCGACGTCCTGACCACGGCGCCCCGCGGCGCCTACGATTTCGCCTCCGGCAACTCGTTCGCCGCCGCCCACGTCAGCGGCCTGGTGGCGCTGCTGCTGGAACGCCGCCCGGAGCTCGACGCCGCCGCCGTGGCGGAGCTGCTGGCCAGCACCTCGCGGCCGTCGCCGGACGGCGCCGGGGGTCGGCTGCCCGACGCCGCCGCCGCCCTGCAGGGTCTCGACGACGCGCCGCCGCGGGATTGAATCTCGCTTTCCGCCGGGCGGAGGGTAGACTTCGGCGATGGTGCGAGCGCACGGCTGGATCCCGTTCCTGGTCCCCGTCTTCCTCCTGACCGCCGGCTGCGGCCGCGGCCCCCAGGCGGCCCCGGCGGGCGAGGGCGCCGCCGGCGCCCCCGCCTGGCGCCAGGCCGAGCTGCGCCAGGCGCCGCCGCCGGCGGGCGCCGGCGCCATGGCGCCGCAGCTCACCGTCGCCGGCGGCGAGGTGCTGCTGTCGTGGATCGAGCCGCTCGCTGGCGGCGCGGGGGAGGAGCATCGGCTGCTGATCGCCGAGCTCGAGGTCGGCAGCGGCACCTGGAGCGCGCCCCACGAGATCACCCGCGGCAAGGGGTTCTTCGCCAACTGGGCCGACCTGCCGGCGGTGGCCGCGGGTGCGGACCGGGTGCTGGTGGCGCACTGGCTGGAGAAGCTGGGCGCGGGCCCCTACGCCTACGGCGCACAGCTCGCCCGCTCCACCGACGGCGGAGTCGGCTGGGAGCGCATGGGGCTGTTGCACGACGACGCCTCTCCCACCGAGCATGGCTTCGTCTCCTGGGTACCGGTGGACGGCGGCCTGCAGGCCTTCTGGCTCGACGGCCGGGCGATGGAAGGCGGCGATGGCGGCCACGACGGCCACGACGGCCACGGCGGTCCGGCGGGCGGTGGCATGCAGCTGCGAACGGCCCTCGTCGCCGAGGGGGAGCCGCAGCAGAGCGCGCTGCTCGACGACCGCGTGTGCGAGTGCTGCGCCACCGACGCCGCGTTGACGGCCGCCGGACCGGTGGTGGTGTACCGCGACCGCAGCGAGAGCGAGATCCGCGACATCGCCATCGTGCGCCAGACGCCGCAGGGGTGGAGCGGGCCGGCGATCGTGGCGCAGGACGGCTGGGAGATAGCCGGCTGCCCGGTCAACGGGCCGGCGGTGGCCGCCGACGGCGAGCAGGTCGTCGTCGCCTGGTTCACCGCCAGCGACGCCACGCCCCAGGTGTTGGCGGCGTTCTCGACCGACGGCGGCGCCAGCTTCGGCGAGCCGGTGGTGGTCGACGGGGAGCGCCCGCTGGGGCGGGTGGCCGTGGCCCTGGCGGAGGACGGCGGCGCCTTCGTGTCGTGGCTGGGGAGCAAGGGGGAGGGGGCCGAGCTGCGCCTGGCGCGGGTCGGCGCCGGCGGGCCGGCCGGCGAGGCGCGCGGCATCGCCGACACCACCGCCCGTCGCGCCGCCGGGGTGCCGCGCATGGTGCGCGCCGGCGACGACCTGGTCTTCGCCTGGGTCGAGGACGTCGAGCCGTCGCGGCTCGCCGCCGCGGTGCTGCCGGCGCCCCGGTAGGGCCGGCCGCGACAGGCACCATACAATCCCCCCGTGCCTCTGTTCCGGCGGAAGTTCCGCCTCACCGCCTGCGCCACCACCGGTGGCTGAGCGGCCAAGGTAGGTCCGGGGGACCTCTTCACGCTGCTCGCGCCGCTCGCCGGGATGGCGGGCCAGGAGGAGCGTGTGCTCGTCGGCCCGGCGGCGGCCGACGATGCCGGCGCCTACCTCCTCGACGGGCGAGCCCTGGTGGCCACCATCGACTTCATCACCCCGGTGTGTGACGAACCGCGCCGCTTCGGCCGCGTCGCCGCGGCCAACTCCCTCTCCGACGTGTACGCCATGGGAGCGCGGCCGCTCTTCGCCCTCAACATCTGCTGCTTCCCCGAGCAGGTGCCGGCCGAGGTGCTGGCGGAGGTGCTCGCCGGGGCGGCGGCGACGCTGGGCGAAGCGGGGGCGGCGCTGCTCGGCGGCCACTCGGTGGCCGATCCCGAGCTCAAGTTCGGGCTGGCGGTGGTGGGGGAGGCGGCGCCCGATCGGCTGCTGACCCTCGACCGTGCCCTGCCCGGCGACGTGCTGTTGCTGACCAAGCCCCTGGGCACCGGGGTGTTGATCAACGCCTTCAAGTTCGACCGCATCGACGCCGGCGGCCTCGAGCCGGCGCTGGTCGAGATGGAGCGCCTCAACGACGTGGCGGCGCGGCTGGCGCTCGAGCACGGGGGGCACGCCGCCACCGACATCACCGGCTTCGGCCTGGCGGGCCACGCCTTCAACCTCGCCCGGGCTTCGGCGGTCGGGGTGACCCTGCGGCTCGCCGACCTGCCGGTGCACGAGGGGTTCGCGGCGCTGGTGAACAGGGGCGTCTCGACCGGTTGCACCGAGGCCAACCGGCGCCACGTCGCCGACTTCCTGGTCGACCGTCGCGACCGGCGCGGCGCGGCGAGCGAGATCCTCTTCGATCCCCAGACCTCCGGTGGGCTGCTGCTGGCCGCCCCGGCCGCGGGCGCCGACGCCCTGCTCGCGGCCCTGCTCGCCACCGGCCATCGCGCCGCCGCGGTGGGCGAGGTGCTGCCCGGGCCCGCACGGGTCGAGGTGGTGTAGGGGTGGCGGGGGCGGCGGCCGAGCCCCTGTTCGCGGCCCGCGACCTGGTCAAGCACTACCGCCTCGGCCGGGTGCGGGTGCCGGCCCTGCGCGGGGTGTCGCTGGACGTCTCCGCCGGCGAGCTGCTGGCGGTGGTGGGGCCCTCCGGCAGCGGCAAGACCACGCTGCTCAACCTGCTGGGGACCCTCGACGAGCCGGACGGCGGCACCCTGCGCTTCGCCGGCGACGAGCTCGCCGGGCTGTCGGACCGGCGGCGGACCGAGCTGCGGCGCCGGCGGCTGGGATTCGTCTTCCAGACCTTCAACCTGGTGCCGGTGCTGTCGGCGCTGGAGAACGTCGAGTATCCGCTGTGGATCGCTGGAGTGGGGCGCCGGGAGCGGCGCCGGCGGGCCGGCGAGGCGCTCGACGCCGTCGGGCTCGCGGCACGCTCCCGCCACCGACCCGACCAGCTCTCCGGCGGCGAGCGGCAGCGGGTGGCCCTGGCGCGGGCGCTGGTGCACGAGCCGGCGGCGGTGCTGGCCGACGAGCCGACGGGGAACCTCGACTCGGTGACCGGCGGCGAGATCCTCGACCTGCTGGTGCGGCTCAATCGCGAGCGGGGCACCACCTTCCTGGTGGCCACCCACGACCCCGAGGTGATGCGCCGCGCCGGCCGCCGCCTCACCCTGCGGGACGGCCGGGTGGCGGCCGACGGATCCGTCCCATGACCCTCGCCTGGATCGCCCTGCGCAACCTGGCGCGCAACCGGCGGCGGACGCTGCTGTCGCTGCTGGTGGTGGCCGCCGGCAGCGTCGGCATCCTGCTCACCGCCGGCTTCATCACCTTCTCGTTCCAGGGGCTGGCCGAGGCGATCGTGCGCGGCGGTCTGGGGCACTTCGAGATCGTGCGGCGTTCCGCCCTGGGGGGCTCCGCCGATCGGCTCGACCGCCCCATCGAGCACGGGCTCGAGGACTGGCAGCGCCTGCGCCGGCGGGTCGAGGCGCTGCCCGAGGTGGCGGCCGCCACCGCCAACGTCCACCTCCTGGGGATGGCCACCGCCGGGCAGGCCACCGCCTCCTTCGTCGGCCTCGGCGTCGAGCCCGAGCGGCAGCGGGCGATGGGCTTCACCACCCGACTGCGGGCCGGGGAGTCTTTGCCGCCGGTGCCGCCGCTCATTGGCGAGGAGGTGGTGCTGCTGGCGAGCGGCCTCGCCGACACTCTCGGGGTGGGGCCGGGAGATTGGGTGACCCTGATGGCGGTGACGCCGCACGGCATGCTCAACGCCCTCGACGCGCGAGTGGTGGGGACCTACACCACCGGCCTGCAGGACCTCGACACGCGCTTCCTGCAGGTGCCGTTGGCCACCGCCCAGCGCCTGCTCGAGACCCCCCTCGTCGCCGACCTGGTGGTGACGCTGGAGAAGGGCGTGCCGCTCGAGCGCGGCGCGGCGGCCCTCGAGCGGCTCGCCGCCGGCCACGACCCGCCCCTGGCGGTGGTGGGATGGCGCCAGCGCGCCCCCTATTACCGGCAGGTGCGCGATCTCTACCGCGGAATCTTCTGGTTCCTGGGCTCGGTTGTCTTCGTACTGGTGGTGCTGTCGACCTCGAACACGCTGTTGATGGCGGTGATGGAGCGGCTGCGCGAGCTCGGCACGCTGCGCGCCATCGGCACCGGCCGCGCCCAGCTCGCCGCCATCGTGCTGTGCGAGGCGCTGTGGCTCGGCGTGCTGGGCGGTGCGCTGGGGTGCCTGCTGGGTCTGCTCGCCACCTGGGGGATCAATGCCCTGCAGCTGCAGATGCCGCCGCCGCCCGGCGCCGTCGACCCCATCGACCTGCGGCTGGCGCTGCTGCCGCAGGCGTTCGCCGGCACGGTGCTGCTGATGACCGCGGTGCTGGCGGTGGCGGCGATCGTGCCGGTGGCGCGGGCTGTGCGCCTGCGCATCGTCGAGGCGCTCGGCCATGTGTGAGCGGGCCGGGGACCCCTCTCCGGGCCCGCGGCCGAAGGGTAGGGGCGCACGGCCTTGTCGTCTCCTTCTTCCCCTCTTCTCCCTGCTTCTCGTGGGCCCGGTGTCGCCGGCCGCCGCGGCGCCTCCCACCGCCGCCGACCGCGAGCTGCTGGCGCGCAGCGACGTCGCCGCCCACGCTCCCGATGCCTTCCGCGCCCGGGTGCGGGTGCGGCCCCTGGCCGGCGGCGCCGCGCGCGAGCTCGAGATCTGGAAGGGGGAGGGGGGCGAGGCGCTGGTACGACTGCTCGACCCCTCGCAGCGCGGCAAGTTCTTCCTGCAGCGCCCGGAGGGTCTCTTCCTGATCACCCCGGGGACGCGCCAGCCGGTACGGCTCGATCCCTCCCACCGCCTCGCCGGCGGCGTGTCGCTGCAGGAGATCCTGGGGCTGCGGCTGGGCCGCGACTACGAGCTGGTCGACGTGCGGCGCCACGGTTCGGGGGCGCAGGCGCAGGCGGTGTTGGCGCTGACCGCCAAGGCCGACGGCCTGCCCCATGCGCGGGTGCGTTGGGTGGTGCGCGTCGCCGACGCCCGCCCGCTACGCGCCGAGCTGCTGCTGCCGTCGGGGAAGGTGGCGCGCATGCTCGAGTTCCGCGACTGGGGCGCGGGGAGCCGGCTGGCGCCGCGGCAGCTGGTGGTCAAGGACCTGCTGCGCGGCGGCCAGGCGTTCGCGGTGGAGCTCCTCGAGCTGGCGGCTGCCGAGCCGCCGCCCGCGATCTTCGCCCTGGACGGCGACGCGGCACGCGCGGCGCTGGGTGGGACCGGCGGCTAGCCCTGGCCGAGGTCAGCCGTGGCCCGCCGCCCTCCACCGCGCCAGCAGGTGCCAACCCCAGCCGACCAGGAGCAGGAGCAGGCCGCTCGCCCAGATCGCCGGCTCGACCCAGAAGGCCAGCCCGAGGCAGCCCAGCAGCCCCGCCCACGCCCACGCCGGGGAGTAGAGCCGCCGCTGCCGCGGCAGCGCCAGCGCGGCCCCGTTGGTCAGGGCGTAGTAGACGAGGACGGTGAAGGCCGAGAAGCTCCACGTCGCCTCGACGCTGCCGACGGCGGCGAGCGCCGCCACCGCCGCGCCCATCACCACCACCGCGCGCCACGGCGTCCTGCCCTGGCGGTCGAGGCGCGCCAGGGCCGCCGGCATGTCGCCGCGCCGGGCCATCGCCAGCAGCACCCGCGACAGGCCCAGCAGCAGGTTGAGCAGCACCCCCAGCATGGCGGTGACGGCTCCCGCCGCCAGCACCCAGTGGCCGCCGGGTACGCCGAAGCCGCGGGCCACCACCTCCAGGGGGGCCGCCTGGCTGCGGGTGGCCGCCGCCAGCGGGGCGGCGCCGGCGGCGCCCACCGCCACCGCCGCCACGGCGACGTAGATGCCGGCGGTGACCCACAGGGTGAGGAGGATGGCGCGCGGGATGGTGCGCCGCGGCTCCACCACCTCCTCGCCGAGGGTGGCGATGCGGGCGTAGCCGGTGAAGGCCACGAACATCAGCGCCGCGGCGTGCAGCAGCGCCGGCAGCGCCTCCTGCCCGGCCAGCGGCGAGGTGAAGAAGGGCACCATCGTCTGGCGCCAGGAGGCGACGGCCCGTGGCGCCCCGGCGACGACGAAGAAACCGAGCGCCGCCAGGGTGACGCAGACGATGGCGAGGTTGGCGTGGTGCGAGCGGCGGATGCCGCTGGCGGCGACCGCGGTGAGCGCCGCCACCGCCGCCAGCGCCAGCGGCGCTCGCCACCCCGGGTCGCGCCCCAGGCCGTACAGCAGGTAGCCGGCGAAGCCGAGGGCGGCGGTCGCCGCCGAGGCGCTCTTGGCGCAGAGGAACATCCAGCCGGCGGCGAAGCCGAGCCACGGGCGCAGGTACCTGTAGCCGTACTCGTAGGTGCCGCCGCTCAGCGGATGCGAGGCGGCGAGCTGGGCGCTGGAGAGGGCGTTGCACGTCGCCAGCGCCCCGGCGACCAGGATGGCCAGGATGACTGCGGGGCCGGCGACCCCGGCGGCGATGCCGACGCTGACGAAGATGCCGGTGCCGAGGATGGAGCCCAGGCCCATCAGCGCCGCCCCCGGGACTCGCAGCTCGCGGCGCAGCCGGCCATGGCCGATCGCGGTGTCGCTCATGCCGCGGCCGACGCTATCGCAGCGGCTCTCTGCGTGCGGCCTGATAATGTCGTGCCACGGTCAGGCGTAGCGGTTGGCACGGATGCTGCTCCGGCGGATCGCGGCGAAACAGGGTGAGACCGTCATCGACGGCAGGTTCCCCGGGGTACCCCCGGGGAGTGTTGCGCCTGCCGTCGCCCGGAGCGCAACCGCCATGGGTATCACCCGCGCCGTCCTCATCGTCCTGCCCAACGAGATCCTCGGGCGCTACGTCGCCACGGCCCTGGCGACCCACGGCTGCCGGGCGCTGCGGGCCGGCAGCGCCGGCGAGGCGCTGGCCGTCCTCGCCGCCGAGCCCGAGATCGACGCCGTGCTGCTCAACCCGCGGCTGCGCGACATGGACGGTGGCGAGGCGACAAGGGCGATGGCCGCGACGCGCCCGGGGCTGCGGGTGGTGTTCACCTCGGGGGCCACCTACGATCCGCCGCCGGGAACGACCTTCCTGCCGACGCCCTTCACCCTCTCCCAGCTGCTGACCACCCTGGGCGTCGGTCGATAGCCCGTCAGGGGGCCTGCCGCGGCTCGGCCACCACCGGGTCCCCCTCCCGCAGCCACCCCTCGCCGGCGGCGATGGCGTTCTGGCCGAACCACACGCTTCCGTCCCAGCGCCGGAAGGTGGCGAGGGTGCGCAACGGCTCCTTGCCCATCGCTCCGGTGTCCGGGTCGATGGTGGTCACCGGGCATCGCGGGCACGGCTTGACGGCGCAGAACGACACGCCGCCGACGGTGAAGGGCCCCCAGCCGTCCTCGGCGAACGGCGCCGCCCCGGCGATCACCAGGTTGGGGCGGAAGCGGCGCATGGAGAGGGGCTCGGGCGAACGCGAAGCGAGCTCGTCGAGGCTCCCCTGGCCGATCACCAGATAGGGGAAGGCATCGGCGAAGGAGATCCGGGTGGGCCGCGGCGCGAAGGCGGGGTCGGCGAAGCGCTCGGCGGCGACGGGTTGATGGACCAGGCGGCAGTCGACGCGCAGCGCCTCGCGCAGCCAGCCGTCGGCGGCGGCCGAGACGGTGGCGCCGCGGCAGCGCTGGCCCCACAGGGTCACCGACACCGGCTCACCGCCGCGCGGCGCCAGCGGCACCACCAGCGGCTCGCGGCCGCCGCGGAGGTCCTCGACGACCACCGTTTCGCCCACCACGCGCGGCGCCAGCCGGCACATGGCGGGGACGTCGCGCTGCGAGATCAGCTCGCCGCTGCGCGTAGCCAGCAGGAAGCGTCGGTCGTGCTCGAGCCCCCGCTCGCCGGCGCGGGAGGCGGCGAGCCGCACCCCGGCAAGGCCCTTGACCGGGTACGTCCACAGCTCCTGCAGCAGCATCGAGGGCCCCTCGGCTCGCGGCGCATCCACGCCGCGGACTGTAGCGCAAGGGCGGGGCGCGACCGACGGGCTCGCCGTTTGCACTCCCCGGCCCTGGAGGAGGGTTGCGTGGTGCGCGAAAGATCCCTGGGCAGGGGCGGCTCCGTGGCGGCCGCCGCCCCCGAGCTGGCGCCCCCCGCCGGCATGCCAAGATGCCGTCCGGCTGCCGCGGCCACCGCGGGCTCACAGGCGGGCGAGCGCCAACACCGCGTTCTGGCCGCCGAAGGCGAACGACTGGGTGACGGCGTGATGGACGGGAAGGGCGGTGGCCTGGCGCAGAAAGGCGAGATCGGCGATGGGGTCGTCGAGGTTGCGGTTGGGGTGGGCGCGGCCGTGGTGCAGGGTGAGCGCGGTGGCCGCTGCCTCCAGGGCGCCGCTGGCCCCGAGGGTGTGGCCGAGCAGCGACTTGGTGGAGCTGACCGGCACCTCGGGCCCGAAGATCTCGCCGAGGACGGCGCACTCCACCGGGTCGTTGCGCGGCGTGCCGGTGCCGTGGGCATTGACGTACCCGACATCGGCCGGCGCCAGGCCGGCGTCGGCCAGGCAGTCCTCGAGCGCGCGACGGATCTGCCGGCCGGAGGGGTCCATCGCCATCACGTCATGGGCGTCGCAGGTCTCGCCGTAACCCACCACCTCGGCGAGGATCGGGGCGCGGCGAGCGCGGGCCGCCGCCAGCTCCTCGAGGACCAGGATGGCGGCTCCGCCCTCGGCGAAGAGAAAGCCGCTGCGGGACCGGTCGAACGGCCGGTTGACCCGCTCGGGAGGCAGCGGCCCCTGGGCCAGGGCGCCGACGGCGTCGAAGCCGCGAAAGACCGCGCCGTAGGGGTCGGAGAGGTGCTCGCTCCCCCCGGCCACCGCCGCCTCGCATTCGCCGCGGCGGACGGCGCGGAAGGCCTGGCCGATCGCCACCGTGCCGGAGGCGCAGGCGCAGGCGAAGGTGCGGCAGGGGCCGTGCAGGCCGAGCTTGATGGCGAGGTTGGCGGCCGCCGCGTTGGGCATCGTCATCGCCACCGCGAAGGGGTTGAAGACCGGCGGCGCCGGCAGCGCCGCCAGCACCTCGTCGAGAGCCTGACGATGGCCGTCGCGCAGGGCGTCGCGCACCTGGGCGATCCGCCCCTTGGCGTCGTGCAGCATGGTGTGCGCGGCGCCCTCCAGCAGGCTGCCGATGCCGCCGACGCCGGTGCCGAGGAAGACGCCGCAGCCCTCGGGCGCGAGCTGCGGCAGCCGAAAGGTGGCCCGCTTGCGGTCGACCGGCTCGAGGGCGAGACCGGCCGCCGCCAGCGCCTCCTCGGCGGCGAGCAGCGCCATGCGGCTGGTGGCGTCGAGCCGTCGCCCCTCGGCGCGGCTGACCAGGGGGGTGTCGCGCTCCCAGGGGCGCAGCGGGCTCCACACCCGCGAGCGCAGGGAGGCGTAGCGGTGCCACGCTTCCGGCACCGGTTCGACCACGCTCTCGCCGGCGAGGCAGGCGCGCCAGAAGGACCGCCGGTCGCTTCCCAGGCTGGAGACGACGCCGAGGCCGGTGACGACCACCCGGCGGCCGCGGGCGCGGGGCGAGCCGCGGCGGGGACCGGGCCGGGTCATGGCGCCGCTCTCAGTACTTCGTCCACCAGGTCGTCGACGGTGGCGATCGCGGCGATCCGCTCGTCCGACACCGAGCGGCCGAACGCCTCTTCCAGCTCGAAGATCAGCGACAGCACGTCGATCGACTCGGCGCCCAGGTCGTCGACCAGGCGCGCGCTCGGCGCCGGCGGCTGGTCGAGGTTCAGCACGTCGGCGAGGATCCGCTGCACCCGCTCGGTCACCTCCACCCTGTCGAGCTCGCCCATCGTGCCTCCCTGGTCGGCGCCGCCGGCGATCGCTTCGCCGGCCCGGAGCCGATTCTAGGCCGCGGCCGGCTCCTCAGCGCGCGGGCACGGAAAGCGTCTGCCCCGGCTTGATGTGGTGGGTCCGCAGGCCGTTGCTGGCCTTGAGAGCCGCCACGCTGGTGCCGTGCCGGCGCGCGATGAGCCACAGGTTGTCGCCCGGGCGCACCCGGTAGGTGGCGCCGCCGCCGGCGAACGCCGTGACGACGCCGCCCGCGGGGATGACGAGCGTCTTTCCCGGATGGATGCGGCTGGAAGCCAGGCCGTTGGCCCGCTGCAGGCTCGCCACGCTCAGCCGATGGGCGCGGGCGATGGTCCACAGGCTGTCGCCGGGGCGTACCCGGTAGCGCCCCGCGTCAGGCGATACCGCCACCTCGCCCCGCGGCACCGGGCTTCCGGTCTTGCCGGCGACGTAGTCCGCGTACTGGCGGGGGAACAGCACCACGTGGTAGTGCGGCGGCCGACGCTCGCGCGCCGCCTCCAGCACGCCGCGGCCCTCGAGCCCGAGCAGCGCCTGCTCGAGCCACTGCCGGCCGCGCGGCGACCGGGGTACGCGCAGGTCCATCGCCATCCCGGTGGGGTGGACCGACAGGACGTGGGAGTTGGGCGGCTGGCGATCCTGGGGCCGCACCAGGCTGGTCACCACCAGCTTCTCGCCGGTGGCTTGGCGGTACTGGGCGCCGAGCCGCTCGACGAACAGCTTGACCTCGGGGCGCGCGTAGGGGTGCACCCAGTTGGCGATGGCGTAGTCGCGGTTCCCTGGCAGCCGCACCAGGTACCCCTGGCGCACGTACTGGTGCACCTGGTCGAGCGTCGCCAGGTAGGTGTAGCCGTGGCGCTGGGCCTCCTGCGACTGGCGGAGCAGACCGGCGCGGCTGGGGGTGAGGCTGGCGCCCCACAGGGCGGTGGAGGAGAGGGCCAGGCTGGCGAGGAGGACGCCCACCCGGCTGAGACGGTCGGTGCTCATCCGGTGCTCCTTGCGTTGCGGGTCGAGATCGAGGCGGACGCGAAGCGCTGCAATCGCCCTCGCCCGCCGCTCTGCCGTGGTGCTGTTCGATCCGGCCGAAGCCGGCTGTACTGCTGCCAACCGCCGCCGCGGCGGGAGAATTCCGGGGCGGGGCTCAGAGGCCGAAGAAGAACCGCCGCAGGCGGGATTTGTAGCGCCGGCTGAGCTGGATCTCGGCGCCGCTGGCCAGGCGGATGTGGAAGTCGCCGGTCGACTGGGCGTCGATCTCGGCGATGCGGTCGACGTTGACCATCGCCGAGCGATGGACGCGGACGAAGCGGTCCGGGTCGAGGGATTCCTCGAGCTTCTGCAGCGAGACGCGGGCGGGGTGCTCGCCGCCGTCGGCGTGGATCAGCACGTAGTTGCCGGCGGCCTCGATCCAGTCGATGCGATCGAGGTCGATCACCCGCAGCCTGCCCTCGTTGCGCACCGTGATCCCGCGCCAGCGCTCGCGGCGCCTTGCTGCGCCCTCGCGGCTCGGCGCCGTGCCCACCGCGTCGAGACGAGCCCGCACCTGCTCGACCGCCTGGGCCAGCTGCCGCGGCGCGATCGGCTTGCGCAGGACTCCCAGGGCCTCGTCGGCCAGCGCCCCACCCCAGCCTTCGCCGTTGCTGGCGAGCACCACCACCGCCGGCCGCGTCTCCAGCGGCCCCTCGAGCTCGAGCCCCCGGGGGGCGGCGATCCGTCCGTCGACGAGCAGCAGGTGGGGGCGGTGGGCGGCCACCATCTCCCGCGCCTCGCGCAGTGTGGCGACGGCGCCGACCATCTCCACCCCCTCGAGCGACCGCAGCAGGCGGGTCAGCAGGTCGCGCCCCGCGACATCCCCTTCGACCACCCCCACCCGCACCGGCGTGGTCACCATCGCCATCGACCAATCCCACTCCTCGGCCGTCTCGGGAAACATCGGCATCCGCCCTCCCTGCTCAACATGCACCCACACGCGTTAGACGGCGCGGCGGGCCCAAATCCTTCGGCGGCACGACCCTTTCGATACGCTCGCGGGACCGCAACCTCTCGCTCCGGCCACCGTTTGTGACACGCCTTCGCCGTTGATCCCGCCACAGGCGCCGCTCGCCCCGGTTCTGGTCCGCTGCGGTACCGCGCGTCGGCAGAGCGCAGGGACAGCAGCCCGGACGGTATCGAGATCTTGCGCCGCAGCCGATGCCGGCGCCGCGGGCGCGGTGACGAGCGGTGGCAGGGCGAGGCCGAGTGGCGCGCCGGCGTCACAAGCAGCGCCGGGCGGCCACGCCGCGGCCGACCGCGCCCTAGCATGGCGGGTGCAGGGCCATGTTGCGCTCCCAGATCAGCCCCGGTGAACCGCGCTGGCAGGACCTCGAGCCGAGGGACCGGGAGGTACTGCTGCGGCGCTGGGGGCGGAGCCGCGAGACCCTCGCCGCCATCGCCGCGGAGCACGGGGTCACCCGCGAAGCGGTGCGGCAGTGGGAGGGGCGCGCCCTGGCCCGCCTGCGTGAGACCGAGGAGCTGCAGTGGGTGGTGGCGATGGCCAGACGACGGCTGGAAGCCGCTGGCTTCGTGACCGTCTCCGCCCTGGTCGCCGCCGCCATGACGGAGCACGAGGAGCGGGTGGCGACGGTGCTCGCCAGGGTGGTCGTCGCCGAGGCCGACTTCGGCGCGCGGCCGGCTGGGCTGCCCGGCGTGTTGGCCCTGGATTCCTCGTGGGGGGCGCGCGCCGAGGCGGTGGCCGAGCGCGTCGTGGCGGCGTTCGCCGCCGATGCGGACATCACCGTCGAGCAGCTGGTGGGGCGCCTGCAGCGCCAGCTCGACGACGTTCCCGCCGGCCTGGTACCCGCGGTGGTGGCGGCGGCAGAGGCGCCTCTGCGCGCTCGCGCCCGCCGCCAACGGGGCTCGCAGCGGGCGCGACTCGACAAGCTGGTGCAGCACGTGCTGTCGCGCACCGACGGCCCTCTGCATTGGCAGGAGGTCGCCGCCGAGGTGGACAGCCTCTGCCGCTCTGTGGGGATCGAGCCGTTCGCGCCGCGAAGCGTCAGGAACCACCTCTACCAGCTGTCGCGGATCGACCGCGCCGGAGATGGAGAGTTCCGCCTCCGCCGAACCGGGGCCCGATCCGGCGGCCCCTGGCGACCCCATGAGGAGCCCGCCCATGGCGCGACGCGTTGACGTCCGCCGTTTCGGGGTGGTGCGCGGGGGTGCCGGGGCGGTGGCCGCCGCGCCGCCGGCGGGCGACGCGGCCGCGTCGCCCCTCGCCCCCTGGGTGGACCTGCTGGAAGAGAGTTACCTCCGCAGCCGCGTGCTGCCGCCGGAGGAATGTGCCGATCTGCTGGCGAAGCTCGCACGGCACCTCGGCGCGCCGGGGGCCGCGCTCCTGGCCTGGGATGCGACGGGACGGCCGGCGGTGCTCGCCGCCTGCGGCGTCCCCGACTGGTCGCGCGATGCCGAGCGCCTGACGCGCCTGGTCCGCGGACGCGATGCCGGAGCGGGCAGCGAGGAGGCGCTGACCGTCACCGCCGGCAGGCTGGTGGCGGTGGTGCTGCGCGGGCCGGGAGCCGATCGCCTGGCGCTCGCCCTTCCCGACATCGAGGCCGGCGAAGAGGTGCTGGCACCGCTGCGCCTGCTGGCGCGATTCTTCTTCCACGCCCATTTCCGCCGCCAGGTGCGGGCGATGCCGGTGCCGCCGCCCCGGATCGAGGGCCGCAGCGACCTGCGCTTCCCGCCGGGAATCGTCGTCGGGCGCTCGCCGGCCATGCAGCGGCTCTACGGCGCCCTGGCCCGGCTGGTCGACCGCGACCTGCCGGTGCTGGTCCTGGGCGAGACCGGCGTCGGCAAGGAGCACGTGGCGCGCCTGGTCCACGAGTGGTCGCGGCGGCGCAGCGGGCCCTTCGTCACCATCAACTGCGCGGCCATCCCGGCCGAGCTGCTGGAGGCCGAGCTGTTCGGCATCGGCCGCGGCGTGGCCACCGGCGTGGTGGAGCGGCACGGCAAGTTCCGCGAAGCCCACGGCGGCACGCTGCTGCTCGACGAGATCGGCGAGCTGCCGTCGCCGCTCCAGGCCAAGCTCCTGCGGGCCCTGGAGCAGAAAGAGGTGCAGCCTCTGGGCGGCACCCCGTTCGGGCTTGACGTGCGGATCGTCGCCGCCACCAACACCGACCTGGAGACCTCGATGGCGCGCGGCGACTTCCGCCGCGATCTCTACTACCGCCTGGCCGGTTTCGTGCTGCAGGTACCCCCCTTGCGACAGCGCCGGGAGGACCTGCCCGCGCTCGTCGACCACTTCCTGAAGCTCGACGGATCCCACCTCGACGGGATCACGCCGGCCGCCCTGCGGGCGCTGCTCGAGCACCGCTGGCAGGGAAACGTCCGCGAGCTGCGGCACGAGCTCGCCCGGGCGGCGGTGCTGGCCGACCCCGGGGAGCTCCTCGACGTCGACCTCCTGCCGCATCACGTCGTCGCCTCCCTGCCGCCGCTCGAAGCGGGCGAGGGGAGCGAGGAGGCGCTGCGGCTGGACGACCGCGTGGGCCGTCTCGAGGAGCAGCTCATCCGCGAGGCGCTGCGCCGGGCAGGCAGCAAGCGCGGCGCGGCGCAGCTGCTGGGGATCCCGCGGGCGAGGCTGCGCCGCCGCATGGAGTTTCACGGCATCGAGTCGTGAGCCGGCGGCCCGAAACAGACCGGGGGTGGGGTCGCCATGGACCCGCAGTTCAAGGATCCGGAGCGGCTTCGGGGGTCCGGATGGTCCCCTTCCCCACAGCCGGAAGCGCTTGCGCTTCAACGCCTTGGATTGGCACTCCGGTTGCCCTGGTATGGCGGCAAGGACGAAATCCAGGGAGGAGGTGCCGCCCCGCAAAGCGCTCGAGACCGTCTGCGAGTCGATCGAACAAACCATTGGAAGAAGGAGAAGGACATCCGTGCAAGCAAGACACACTAGATGGGTTTTCGCCGCCGCCGTGGCGGCTGCCGCCCTGCTGCTGGCCCTGCCGGCGGCGGCGCAGCTGCAGACTGGCAACCTCTACGGCGTGGTCGCCGACGACCAGGGCTCGCCGCTGCCGGGGGTGACCGTCACCCTCACCGGCCAGGGCGCGCCGGCGGTGCAGGTGACCAACGCCCAAGGGCAGTTCCGCTTCCTCGGCCTGTCGCCGGGCAGCTACGCGCTGCGCGCCGAGCTCGAGGGCTTCAACACCGTCGAGTACCCCAACGTGGTGATCAGAGTCGGCGGCAACACCAACATCGAGGTCTCGGTGTCGGCGGCGGTCGAGGACGTGATCACGGTCACCGCCGAGAGCCCGCTGCTGGACGAGCGCAAGATCTCGACCGGCGCGAACATCAACGCCACCGAGCTGCAGAAGGTGCCGAGCGCGCGCGACCCGTGGGCGGTGCTGCAGACGGTACCGGGCGTGCAGATGGACCGCATCAACGTCGGCGGCAACGAGGGGGGCCAGCAGTCGCAGTACGTCGGCCCCGGCTCGCCCGGCGACCAGTCGCAGTGGGCGGTGGACGGGGTGCTGATCACCGACATGGGCGCCATCGGCTCGTCGCCGACCTACTACAACTTCGACGCCTTCGAGGAGATGCAGGCCACCACCGGCGGCAGCGACGCCACGATGTCGACCGGCGGCGTGGTGCTCAACATGGTGACCAAGCGCGGCACCAACGAGTGGCGCGCGTCGGGCCGCTTCATCAAGGCCGACGAGTCCTGGCAGAGCGACAGCGACGTCGACGCGAGCGACCTCGGCGAGGCCGGCCCGTGGAACAACAACAGGGCCCAGGCGGACTTCAAGCAGGGCAACCGCATCGTCAGCGTCGAGGACTTCGGCGCCGACGTCGGCGGCCCGATCATCCGCGACCGGTTGTGGCTCTGGGTCAACTACGGCAAGCAGGACATCCAGCTGCTGACCATCGCCGACGTCGCCGACGACACCGAGCTGGACACCTACGGCGGCAAGCTCAACGCGCAGGTGACCTCGAACAACTCCGGGGTGTTCTTCTACAACTACGGCGACAAGATCAAGACCGGCCGCAACGCCAGCCCGACCCGGCCGCAGGAGACCACCTGGAACCAGACCGGCCCGACCGACATCTGGAAGCTCGAGGACACCCACATCTTCAGCTCGGACTTCTACTTGACCGGGCTGATCTCCTTCGTCGGCGGCGGCTTCCAGCTGACGCCGCAGGGCGGGCTCGACGGGCCGATCCCGACGCTGGTCCTCACCACCGGCATCTGGCAGGACAACTTCATCCACCACGAGACCGAGCGGCCGCAGGAGCAGGCCAAGCT
>DATKEH010000350.1:0-21932 GCA_035546355.1 Thermoanaerobaculia bacterium | reverse complement strand
CCCCGAGTCCTCCAGCAGCGGCTGCAGGTCGGTGCGGCTGGCGCGGCGCAGCTTGCGCAGGGCGGTGGCCTCGATCTGCCGGATCCGCTCGCGGGTCACCTCGAACGAGCGGCCGACCTCCTCGAGGGTCAGCTCCTCGGTGCCGTCGCCGACGCCGAAGCGCATCCGCAGCACCTGCTCCTCCCGCGGCGTCAGGATGCGCAGCGCCTTGTCGGTCTCCAGGCGCAGGGCCGCCGTGAGCAGGGTCTGCATCGGCGAGGTCGCGCTGCGGTCCTCGATGATCTCGCCCAGCCGGGAGTCGCCGTCGTCGCCGATCGGCATGTCCAGGGACACCGGCTGCTGGATGACCAGCTTCTGGATCTTCTGCACCTTGGCGGCCGGCAGGCCCATCTGGTCGCCGATCTCCTCCGGGGTGGGCTCGCGCCCGAGCTCCTGGGTCAGCGAGTTGGTGGTGCGGCGCAGCTTGTTCAGCGTCTCCAGCATGTGTACCGGGATGCGGATCGTCCGCACCTGGTCGGCGATGGCGCGGGTGATGGCCTGGCGGATCCACCAGGTCGCGTAGGTGGAGAACTTGTAGCCGCGCCGGTACTCGAACTTCTCGACTGCGCGCATCAGCCCGATGTTGCCCTCCTGGATGAGGTCGAGCAGCGGCATGCCGCGGTAGGTGTGCTTCTTGGCGATCGACACCACCAGCCGCAGGTTGGCGCGGATCAGCTCCTCCTTGCCGCGCTCGTGCCCGGCCTCGCCGGCGCGCACCCGCCGCACCACCTCCTCGAGCGCCTCGGTGGTGATGCCGAAGCCCTTTTCGTGCTGGGCGAGCTCCTCCCGCGCTGCGGCGAGGCGGCGCTCGTGCAGCTGCCGGAGCTGGCGGTTCTTCTCGCCACCGAGCTTGCTCTCCAGGCGCCGCACCTGCTGCCGCGGCTGCGAGTACAGCCGATGGATGCCGTGCAGCACCTCGAGCAGCCGGTTGCGTACCTGCCCGTTGGCGTCGATCTGGCGGATGATGTCCGAGCCCTTCCCCTGCAGCCGGTCGAGCTCCCGCTCGAGCTCCGACCAGCGGGCGCTCGCCGGCTTGCAGCGCTGCTGCCGGCGGCGTACCTCCGCCATCTCCGCCTCCACTTCCTGGATGCGGGCGAAGCGACCGAGCTGGTCGTGGATCCGCTTCTGCGCCTTTCCCTTGAGGGGGGCGATGGCCTTGCCGCTGGCGCGCTCCTGCAGCATGGCGCCGTCCGCGTCGAGCTCTTCGAGCGCCAGGATCTCGGCCAGCAACTCGCGGTTGCTGGCCAGGGCGGTGAAGATCTCCCACTGGCTGCGCTCGAGACGGCGCGAGATGCGCACCTCGCCGTGGCGGTCGAGCAGCGGCACGGTCCCCATCTCCTGGAGGTAGAGGCGTACCGGGTCGTTGATCGGGACGTCGTCGGAGAGATCCTCGGCGTCTGGGCCCTCGGAGCGCTCTTCGCCGAAGCGGTTCACCACCATCTGCGGCCGGTCGAGAACGCCGACCCCGAGCTGGTCGAGCCGGTCGTACAGCTCGTCGAGGACGTCGGGCTCGCCGAGCGCGCCGGGGGGTAGCGCGTCGTAGATCTCGTCGTACAGCAGGTAGCCCTTGGCCTTGCCGAGGGTGAGCAGCTGGTCGATGGCCGTGGTTCCGATGTCGTCGCGTCGCGAGCTCGCCAAAGCGTTCTCCTGGTGGTCGTAGGGGCGTTGGGGGGCGGCGGGTTCCGGGCGCCACCTGTTTCAAGCGTCGCGCCCGCGGGGAGTATTCCCGTGCGGGCGACCTGCGGCGGCTGCGTATACTGGAGGCGGCAACGGCACGAGCCGTGCACGCGAGCCGACGTAATGCAATGGAACCACGCGGCGAGCGAGCGTATTCCCGGCGCGGCGCCACCCGCCGGGATGCGCACCGACGTCGACCTCGCGCCCTTCACCACTCTCGGCATCGGCGGCCCGGCGCGGTGGTTCCTCACGGTCGACGACGTCGCGGCGGCGCGGCGGGCCCTTTCGTGGGCTGCGGCCGAGGAGGTGCCGCTGCTGGTGCTCGGCGGCGGCAGCAACGTGGTGGTCGCCGACGCCGGCTTCCCCGGGTTGGTGCTCTACGTCGGCTTGCGGGGTATCGAAGAGCTCCCGCAGGGCGACGAGACGCTGCTGCGGGTGGGGGCGGGGGAGCCCTGGGATCCTTTCGTCGCGCGCTGTGTCGCCGCCGGGCTGGCCGGCGTCGAGTGCCTGTCGGGGATTCCGGGGGCGGTGGGGGCGACGCCGATCCAGAACGTGGGCGCCTACGGTCAGGAGGTGTGCGAGACGCTCGTCGAGGTGGAGGCCGTCGATCGCCGTTCCGGGGAGGGGCGCAGCTTCTCCGCCGCCGAATGCCGCTTCGGCTACCGGTGGAGCGCGTTCAAGGGAGAGGAACGGGACCGCTGGTTGATCACCGCGGTGACCTACCGCCTGCGGCGGGGCGGTGAGCCGGCGGTACGCTACCCGGAGCTGGAGCGCCACCTGGCGGCAGCGCAGGTGGAGCCGGGCCTGCAAGTGGTACGCGACGCGGTGCTGGCGCTGCGGCGGCGCAAGGGGATGGTGCTCGATGCCGATGATCCCGACACCCGCAGCGACGGCTCGTTCTTCACCAATCCGGTGCTGCCGCCAGGCCGGGTGGAGGAGCTGCTGCGACGGCTGGAGCGCGGCGGTACCCCCCCGCAGGAGGTCCCGCGCTTTCCCGCCGAGTGGGGGGTGAAGCTCTCGGCCGGCTGGCTCATCGAACGGGCGGGCTTCCGCCGGGGGCACCGTCACGGCAACGTCGGCCTGTCGACCAAGCATGCCCTGGCGATCACCAATCGTGGCGGCGGCACCGCCGCCGAGGTGGTCGAGCTGGCGCGGCAGATCCGCGACGCGGTGCTGGAGCGGTTCGCCGTCCGCCTGGAGCCCGAGCCGAGTTGGGTGGGCTTCGTGGACGACCCCCTCGCCTGACGGGCCTCGGGCCACGGCCTGGCTGGTAGAATGGGCCCCCGCCATGCGATCCCGGCTCCTCTGTCTGCTCGCCGTCGCCTCGTGGCTGGTCCTGGCCGCGGCGTTGCCCGCGCTGACCGGCAGCCGGGTGCCGGAGCCGAGCGCGCAGAGCGAGCTCACCGGCGGCGGCCACGCGGCCTGCCCGGAAGGGCGCATCGCCGCCCGCCGCTCCGTCCTGCGCCGCACGATGGCAGCAGCGCGCGCGTCTTCCCGGCCGCAGCCGGCCGTGGCGCGGGTCCTCGAGGGCCGGGCCAGCTACTACCACCCCAGCCTGGAGGGGAACCTGACCGCCAGCGGCGAGCGCTACCGGGGCTTCGAGCTGACGGCCGCGCACCGCGAGCTCCCCTTCGGGACGCGATTGCGGGTGACCAACCTGCGCAACGGCCGTTCGGTGGTGGTGCGGATCAACGATCGCGGCCCCTTCCATCCCCGCCGCATCCTCGACCTCTCGCGCGCCGCCGCTCGCGAGCTGGGCATCCTGTTCCACGGTGAGGTGGGGGTGCGGGTCGAGGTCCTCGAGTAGCGGCGTCACAGGCGGGGGACGGCGGCGGCGGGCGCGCTCGGCGGGGGTGGGCGCTGCGGCTCCTCGCCGGCGAAGCGCAGGGTGTACCAGTCCAGTCGGCGGGTCAGGAACATGACCGCTGCCAGGGCGGCGAAGAGGCCGATCGTGCCCAGGATCAGCGCGTAGTCCTGCGCCCGCAGGAGGGCGAAGAGGTAGCCGTAGAGCGCGCTGAGGCAGGCCCCCAGCACCGCGGCGCGGCGGCGGCTGGCGAGGACACTGCGGGCGTATCCCGCCACCAGGGTGACGATGGCGAAGGATGCCGCGAGGTAGGCGGCGGCGAATCCGAAGTGCTCGCTCAGGGCCAACAGCAGGAGGTAGAAGAGACAGAGGGCGGCACCCACCAACAGGTACTGCAGCGGGTGGAGGCGCACCGGGCTCAGCAGCTCGAAGAGGAAGCAGGTGGTGAAGGTGAGCACCAGGAACAGGGCCGCGTACTTGACGCTGCGCTCGGTCTGCAGGTAGCCGTTGGCGGGGCGTGCGAGCGAGACGCCGAACGCCGCCCCCAGCAGCGTGCGCCGCACTTCCTCGTCGAGGTGCTCGCCGCGGCGCCACTGCTGCGGGAAGCTGCGCCCGAACCAGGGCACCGCCCAGCTCGCCGCGAAGCCGTCCTCGCCGATGCGCCTGCGGTCGGGCAGGAAGGCGCCGCCGAAGGAGGGATCGGGCCAGGTCGACGCGAGGTCGACCCGCGTCAGCTGCCCCAGCGGGGCCAGCGACAGGGATTCGGTGCCGCGCAGGTCGACCTCGAGCAGGAACGGTATGGCATCGCCGGCGGGGGCGAGAGCGGGAAGAGGGGCGTGCACCCCCTGCTCGAGGAACCCGGCGTCGCCAGTACCCGGCAGGAAAGCCAGCGGGCTGCCGGCCCAGCGCAGCGCCAGCCTCTCCTGGATGCCGCGGGAGTCGCTCAGGCCGAGGGCGAGGGCTGCCTGGTCCCAGTCGACGGCGAAGACGCCATCCGGCAGGTCCGTCGCCCGGGGCAGTCGAAAGCTCCCCTCGGCGCGCAGGCTCCCCTCGTAGACGATGACTTCGAAAATCCCCCGGTAGAGCTCGTGCGGCGCCAGCGTGCCCTGCCAGCGCAGGTCCTCCGGCAACAGGTGGAGCAGGTCGCGGCGGTAGATCGGTCCCTCCTTGGCGGGGATCGGCCCGAGCCGGATCGGTACCGTCAGCACCGGCCCGATCAGGGCCTGCGCCTCCCCCCACGAGGAGGCGATCTCACGGCGGACTTCGGCGCCGCGCGCCTGGCGCTCGCGCACCAGCGAGGTGACGCGGGCCACGGGCAGCAGCAGCACGAGGACGAGAGCGGCGAGCAGCGCGAGTTTCAGGGGTGGTGCTTTCATGCCCTCATTACGATGCGCCATTGCGGCGACGGTGTGGCGAGCAGCGGGCGCCAACGGGGCCCGGCGTGGTAGTACAGTGCCGCGATGGGCCGCCAGGAGCGCAGGGGACCGCCGGGGCCCACCGACGCCGACGAGGGCGTGTGGCAGGGCCGCTCGGTGGCTCGCCGCTTCCTGTCCCCCGACGGGATGGTGGTGTTGGTCGGCCGCACCGCCACCGACAACGACGTGCTGAGCGTGCGGCTGGCGGCGCCGCGGGATTTCTGGTTCCATGCGGCGGGTGAGTCGGGGTCGCACGTCGTGGTGCGCAATCCCGAGGGTCTCGAGCGGCTCCCGCGCGAGACCGAGCGCTTCGCCGCCGCGCTGGCGGCCCGTTACTCCAAGGCGCGGGGCGGCGGCCAGGTGGCGGTGCACGCGACGCTGTGCGAGGAGGTCCGGAAGCCGCGCGGCATGGCCGCGGGGAAGGTCACGCTCGGCCGCTACCGGACGCTGCGGGTCCGGCCCTGGGAGGGGCCGAGGCAGGAGTGAAGGCAGGGCGCTGGCCCCGCCAGCAACGCCAGCCGCCTGGCGGAAGCCGGATCGTGTGGCCGCACCGCTACGGTGGCTGTGCGGGCGTCGCCGCCGCTCGGTAGAAGGCGCGGAAGTCGGGGGGGAAGGCGCGCGCCAGCGGCTCCACGCCCCGATCCTCCGCGCCGCAGGATCCCAGCTCGCGGTGGGCGGCGTCGAGTAGAGCGGAGCGCTCCTCTTCGACGGCCATGGCGGCCAGTCCCCAACGTGCGGCGGCGCGCAGCAGACAGGCGTGGGCGGCGGCCCGCTCCTCGCCGAGCTCGGCCCCGGCCAGCAGCTCGAGCACCCGCTCGTAGTCGGCCCGCAGGTAGGCCGTCGCCGCTGCGAGCAGCCGCTCCGGCGGCGCCTTGACCGCGGCGCGCAGCTCCCGCAGGTCGCGGCGCAGGCGGTCGTGGAGGGCCTCGAGCGCCGAAATGGGCGTCGCCATCCCGACCTGTCCGGCCTCCTGAATGGCGGCCGCGAGGGCATCCGCGGCAGCCGCGGCGCGCGGAGCCAGGGGAGCCAGCTGCCCACGGACGTAGCGCAGGTCGCGCTCGGCGGAGTCGACCACGCGCCCCATCTCGGCCAGCTCGCGGCTGGCCCGCTCCTCGAGCGCCGCCTGGCGCGCCTCGGCGTCGCGCCGCAGCCGTACCAGCTCGCTCCGCGCCTCGGCGGCGAGCGCAGCGGCCCGCTCGACGTCGGCCAGTGAGAGCCGCTCCTGGCCGCTGCGCAGAGCCGAGCGGGCTTCCGCGAGGCGCGCCGTGGCCGGCTCCTGGCGGTCGGCGAAGGAGGGCGCGCCCTCCCCCCAGACGTTGCCCATCACCGGGCTCCTCTCGATCCCGGCGACGGCGAACGCCTCGGCGGCGGCGGCGTCCACTGCCTCCTGCGCCGCGGTGACCGCAGCGTCCACCCCCTGCACCAGGCGCTGGCACGCCGCTCGGCGCTGCTCGAGATCGGCGACCTCGTCGCGTCCCAGCTTTCCCTGCTGCTGCGAGGCGTCGAAGGCCTCGATGGCGCCGCGGCAGTCGCCGCTCTCGGCGAGAGCGACTCCGAGGTGGTAGTGCGGGGTGTAGCGCCGGAACAGGGGCCCGGACAGCAGACCGCTCGCCTCGGGCCGCTCGGCGATCGCCAGCCGCAGGTGCTGGACCGCCTCTCGCCACTGCTGTCGCTCGATGGCGTCGAGGCCGCGGCGGTAGCTCTCCTTGTAGTCCGCTGCCGCCGCCGCCGCCAGGGTGAGCGCCAGCACCGCGGCGAACGCGGAGGACGCTCGCGAGGGGGCTGCGGTTGCCGGCGGCCGAGGCGTCATCGCCACCAGCCCGCCTCGCGGAAATAGTCGGTGGCGTCGATGGCCAGCAGCTCGAGGCGACAGGTCTCGGTGGCGCTCTCGGCGAGGTCCACGTCGCAACTCGCCGGCTGCTCGGCATCGGGGTGGGCGACGGTGACCGTGTAGGCGCCCGGCGGCAGCTCGAGAGACAGCGGCGTGTAGGCGCGATCGGGAACCGGGAGCGCCGTGCCGTCGTTGCGGGTGACGGCCTGGACCTCGCCCCAGGGAGCCGCCAGTACCACCAGGCGCGACTGCGGCGCCACGGGCGCAACCGCCGGACCCTCCGCCAGGCCGTCGCCGGCGGCGGGGGTCGTCGCCCGTGGCGCCTCGACAGCCTCCTCACCGCCTGTCCACCAGAGGGCGATCGCCACCACACCGACCAGCAACGCCGCGGCGGCGGCGATGACCAGTAGCTTCACCGGCAGCCGGGCGGGGGCGGGCGTGGAAGCGCCGGCGGGGGCACCGGTTTCGGCAGCGCCGCCCCCCGCCGCGTCGGGCTCAGCCGCCGCGTCGGGGTCAGCCGCGTCGGCGCCCGCGGCCTCGGCGGCTGCCGCTCCCGCCGCGGCTGCTGCCGCCGGCGGGGGTGGCAGCTGCATCCGGGTGGTGGGCCCCTCCGGATTGGCCGGCTCCACGGCCAGTGGGACAGGCTTGGTATCCCGAGCCGCGATCGCCGCGGCTTCGTCCTCGGCCGGAGGAGCCGCCGGGCTGCTCACGGAGATCATGGCGTCGGGCTGGCCGTCGGCCACTTGCCGAGAGATCACCGCCAGCTCCGCGAGCAGCTCCTCGAAGTTGGCCCAGCGCCTGGCTGGGTCCTTCTCCAGGCAGCGCGCCACGCAAGCGGCGAGGCGCGGTGGGCATTCCGGCATCAGCTCGTCGACCGGCGGCGGCGTCTTGTGCAGGATCTCCTTCATCAGCGACGACAGATCCTTGCCGCGGAACGGGCTGCGGTAGGAGATCAGCTCGTAGGCCACGACACCGAAGGAGAAGACGTCGGTGCGCTCGTCGAGCTCGCCGTCCCGCAGCTGCTCGGGAGAGAGATAGCCGAGGGTGCCGACGGCCGTGCCCTCCTGCGTCAGCTGCGTCGAGGAGCTGGTCAGCTTGGCGATCCCGAAGTCCATGATCTTGACCTGCCCGTTCTCCAGCACGCGGATGTTGGCGGGCTTGATGTCGCGGTGGATCACCTGCTTGCCGTGGGCGTACGCCAACCCGGCGGCCGTCTGCGTCAGGTAGTCGAGCTTCTCGACCAGCGGCAGGTCGTCGCCGCGCCGGATCTTGGCCAGCAGGTCCTCGCCGCTGAGGTACTCCTGCACCAGGTAGGCGAGCTCCCCCTCGACTCCGAAGTCGTGGACGATGGTGACGTTGGGATGGTCGAACCGGCCGGCGATCTCCGCCTCGCGAAAGAAGCGGCGCGCCATCTCCTGGTTGTTGACGGAACAGGTCTTGATCGCCACCAGCCGCTTGATGAAGGGATCGCGGGCCTTGTAGACGACGCCGAACCCCCCCTCGGCGATCTTCTCCAGGATCTCGTATTTGCTGATTCGCTGGGTCTGGGTCAAGCCGGCATCATACTAGCCCGGCCGGGGGGGGAAGTCATCTCGAAGCGGGCGGCCAGCGAGTCGGCCACCGCGAGCCCGGCGGCGGTCGGCACCAGCCACGTGCCGGCGCGCCGCAGCAGCCCGTCGGCGGCGAGCGCGGCGATGGTGTCGCCGTTGGCGGCGGCGAGGTCGAGGCCCCAACGCTGGCGGATCGCCGCCAGGTCGACTCCGTCGGTGGTGCGGAAGCCGAGAAAGAGGGCCTCGAGGGCGAGATCCGTGGGATGCAGCGACTCGCTGCCGGCCACCGGACGCTCGCCGCGCGCCACCCGCTGCTGCCACGGGCCGAGCTTGCGCTCGTTCCACCAGCGCCTGGAGCCATCGAAGGAGTGGGCGGACGGGCCCAGGCCCAGGTACGGCACGTGCCGCCAGTACTTGGCGTTGTGGCGGGAGCGGAACTCGGGCGCGGCGGCGAAGCTCGAGACCTCGTAGGCGGCGAGGCCGCGATCGGCGAGGACGTCGTGGGTGAGGTGGAAGAGTGCGGCCCGGGCACCCTCGGGAGCGGGGGAGAGCGCACCGCGGGCGACGCGGAATCCGAAGGGCGTGCCCTGGTGGATGGTCAGCTCGTAGCAGGAGAGGTGGGGTGGCGCCAGCTCGAGGGCGGCGGCCAGCTGCCGTCGCCAATCCTCCTGGCTCTGGCCGGGAAGGGCGTAGATGAGGTCGAGCGACACGACCGGGAAGCCCGCCTCTCGGGCCAGCTCGACGCTGCGGCGCGACTGCGCGGGAGTGTGACGGCGGCCGAGGAAGCGGAGCGCCGCGGCGTCGAAGCTCTGGACCCCCAGGCTCAAAGTATGGACCCCGAGCGCACGCCAGGCGGCGACCGCCGCGGCGTCGACATCCTCGGGGTTGGCCTCCATGGAGAGCCTGCAGCTTGCGGCGATCGGCAGGTAGTGGCGCAGCGCCTCGAGGATCCTCGCCAGCTGCTCCGGGGCCAGCGACGACGGGGTGCCGCCACCCAGGTAGAGGGTGTCGAACGGCTCGTCCCAGGCGCCCTCCCACAGCCTCGCCTCGGCGATCAGGTCGGCGACGAAACGTCCCTTGCGCGCCGGGTCGCCCGGCAGCACCGAGAAGTCGCAGTAGGGACAGATCGCCGAGCAGAACGGGACGTGGACGTAGAGCCCGGGACGGGCTACCGCCCCCGCCTGCGCCATCGCTAACTCTTCTCCGTCTTCAACACCGCCACGAACGCCTCTTGCGGGATCTCCACGGTGCCGACCACTTTCATCCGCTTCTTCCCCTCCTTCTGCTTCTCCAGGAGCTTGCGCTTGCGGGTGATGTCGCCGCCATAGCACTTGGCGGTGACGTCCTTGCGGTAGGCGTGGATGGTGGTGCGGGCGATGATCTGGCCGCCGATCGCGCCCTGCACGGCGATCTTGAACTGCTGCCGCGGGATGGTCTCGGCCAGCCGCTCGCAGTAGTGCAGGGCACGCGGCCGCGCCTTGTCGCGGTGGACCAGCTGGGCGAGGGCGTCGACCGGCTCGCCGTTGACCAGGATGTCCACCTTGACCAGGTCGCTGGGACGTTGGTCGAGCAGCTCGTAGTCGAAGGACCCGTAGCCCTGGGTCACCGTCTTGAGACGATCGTAGAAATCGAACAGCACCTCGGCGAGCGGCAGCTGCGAGACGAGCTCGACCCGCCCGACGGCGAGGTAGTGGAAGGTGGTGTCGACGCCGCGCCGCTCCCGCACCAGCTCCATGACCACGCCTATGTAGCGCTCGGGCATCATCACCGACGCCTTGATGTAGGGCTCCTCGACGTGGTCGATGGCCGACGGATCGGGGTACAGGGCCGGGTTGTCCACCTCCACCACCTCGCCGGTCTCGAGGGTCACCCGGTAACGAACGGAGGGGGCCGACAGCAGCAGGTCGAGGCCGAAGTGACGCTGCAGACGCTCCTGCACCACGTCGAGATGGAGCAACCCCAGAAAGCCGCAACGGAAGCCGAAACCGAGCGCCGACGAGGAGTCCTTCTCGTAGGTCAGCGCCGCGTCGTTGAGCGCCAGCTTGTCGAGCGCGGCGGCGAGGTCCTCGTAGTCGTCGGTGGCCATCGGGTAGATCGACGAGAAGACCACCGGCTTCGCCTCCTTGTAGCCGGGCAGCGGCGCCGCGGCGGGGCGCGCGGCGTCGGTGATGGTGTCGCCGATGTCGATGTCCTGGATGGTCTTGACCCCGGCGATCACGTAACCCACCTCGCCGGCGGTGAGCCGCTCTCGCGGTACGTGCTTGAGGCGCAGCAGGCCGACCTCTTCCACCAGGTGCTCCTTGTCGGTGTGCATGAAATGGACGCGCTGGCCAGGCTCGACCGCCCCGTCCTGCACCCGGCACATCAACACCACTCCGCGATAGGGGTCGTACTCGGCGTCGAAGATGAGCGCCGACAGCGGCGCCTGCGGATCTCCGCCCGGGGGCGGCAGTCGCCGTACGATCGCCTCGAGCAGGTCGTCGACGCCGGTGCCCAGCTTGGCGGAGCAGAGCACCGCCTCGAAGGGGTCGAGGCCGAGGTCGGCGTCGATCTCTTCCCGCACCCGCTCGACGTCGGCGGCCGGCAGGTCGATCTTGTTGATCACCGGAATGATCTCGAGGTCGTACTCGAGGGCCAGGTAGAGGTTGGCCACCGTCTGCGCCTCTACCCCCTGGGAAGCGTCGATCAACAGCAGCGCCCCTTCGCAGGACATCAGCGAGCGCCGCACCTCGTGCGAGAAGTCGACGTGGCCGGGGGTGTCGATGAGGTTGAGCTCGTAGTCGCGGCCGTCGCCAGCGGTATAGGAGAGGGTGATGGTGTTGCTCTTGATGGTGATGCCGCGCTCGCGCTCGATGTCCATCGAGTCGAGGATCTGGTCGCGGAAGTCCCGCTTGTCGACCCCGCCGCAGCGCTGGATCAGCCGGTCGGCGAGCGTCGACTTGCCATGGTCGATGTGGGCGATGATGCAGAAGTTGCGGATGTCCGGCATGGGCGCTCGGTGTCCAGGGAGGGAGGGCCGCGGCGGCCCTCATTATCCCTCGCGCCGCGGCAGGCGGAACAACCCACCGCTCGCTACGGCGGATTCCCCTGTCGGCCCGCGCCGCGTAAAGGCAAGCCGGCGCTCAGCCTGGATAGGGGCTGCGCAGGAACTTGCGCGCCAGCGCGTGCGCTTCGCCGCTGTCGGGCAGGTTCAGGGTCCGCTGATAGTGGCCGACGGCGGCCGGGCGGATCCCCCGGGCGTCGAGGACCATGCCACGGCGCAGGTGGACCAGTGTGAGCACCCCGGAGGTGCGGTTCGCGGCCATTGCCTCGAGCCGGTCGAGGTACGCCCCCGCCGCGCCGTAGTCGCGATTCCGCATGGCACAGCGCACGAGATGATAGAGGGCCTCCTCGGCGATTCCCTCCCCGTACCCCGACTCCTGCCGAGCGTACCGGCGCAGCACGTCCTGGAGGATCGGCACGGCCTTCTCGGTGCGTCCCCAGCGGCTGTGGATGCGACCTTCGAAGAGGTGGAAGAGCGGATTCTTGGGATGCTGCTGTCGCAGCCAGCGGGCCTGCTCCAGGCTCCTCCGAGGGTCCTCTTCGAAGTGGTAGTGGATCTGGAGCAGGAAGTAGGCGGCCTCGGTGCGCGCCAACTGCCCGTGGCGGCTGGCCCGCTCGAGTGCCGCCAGGCCGCGCTGCCGGTCGCCGGAGGGGAAGAAGGGCTTGAGCGCCTTGAGCACGGGATAGCGCTCGGGCGCCACGTCGGCGAAGTAGTCGTAGATGCCGAGCGCGAACCCGACGTCCTCGTTGCCGGGCTGCTCGCGAGCCAGCTGGCGCACCAGGTCGAGGGAGCGCTTGGCATCCCAAGCCGCTGCGATCCAGTCGCCGCGCAGGGACCGCAGCCGCCCGCGCAGCGCCATCGCGGTGGCGCGGACGTAGCGTCCGTCGAGGTCTCGCGGGTCGCGCTCCAGGCGCCTGTCGGAGCCGGCGATGGCCCGCTCGAGTCTCGCCTGCAGCCGCTCGTCCCGCGAGTGGTCCTGGGGATCGAGCAGGATATGCCACCACAGCAGCTGCGCCTCGAGCAGCGGCAGGACCGGGTGCCCCGGATAGAGGCGGCCGAGGCGCTCGAACACCTCTCTCGCCTCACGCGTCTCGACGTCGTAGAGGTGATCGAGGCCGATGCGGAGCTGGGTGGTGAAGACCGGATCCTGGAGCAGGGAGGCCGATGGCGGTCGGCGCCCCTCGGCCGGCGACGAGGACAGCAGCCAGGCTCCGAGAAGGAGCCAGGCCGAGAGCCCTGATCGAAAACGCCACATCGCTGCTTCCGCCGTGTGCCAGCAGCAACCGTCGGCAGTGGGCGGTTATTCCCGGATCGCCGCCAGGACGTGCGACCGCGCCTCTACTCCCAGCGTGTGCGCTGCAACAGCTGCCGCGCCGCCGCCTCCGCCACCGGCGGAGAGAAGTAGAAACCCTGGGCGAGATGGCACTCCAGCCTCTCGAGCCGGGCGAGCTGGTCTGCGGTCTCGACCCCCTCTGCCATGACGCGCATGCGCAGGCTGCGGCCCAGCTGGACGATGGCGCGCACGATCTCCTCCTCGCCGCCGCCGTTCATGCGGGCGATGAACGACCGGTCCACCTTCAGGGTGTCGACGGGAAACTGGTGGAGGTAGGAGAGGGAGGAGTAGCCGGTGCCGAAATCGTCGATCGACAGCTTCACGCCCAGGTCGCGCTTGAGGTCGAGCAGGGTGGCGCGGGTGGCGGCGGCGTCTTCCATCAACATGCTCTCGGTGATCTCGAGCTCCAGCGCGGCGGAGTCGAAGCCGGTCTCGGCGACGGTCTGCGCGAGGTAGGCGGGCAGGTCGGGGTTGGCCAGTTGCCGGGCGGAGAGGTTGACGCTGATCGCCAGGTCGCGTGGCGCCCCGCCCTCGGCTTGCCAGGCCACCATCTGGAGGCACGCCTGGCGGAGGATCCACTGGCCGAGGGGCACGATCAGCCCGGTCTCCTCCGCCATGTTGATGAACTGGCCCGGTGTCAGCAGCCCCCTTTCGGGATGCCGCCAGCGCACCAGCGCCTCGAATCCGTGCAGCCGGCGCTCGCCCAGCACCACCATCGGCTGGTAGAAGAGCTCGAGCTCCTGGCGCTCCAGTGCCCGCCGCAGGTCGTGCTCGAGCCGCATCTCCGCCACCGCTCGACGGTGCATCTCCTGGTCGAAGATCGCGTAGCAGGCCTTGCCCTGGGCCTTGGCCCGATACATCGCGATGTCGGCATCGCGCATCACCTGCTCGGTCGAGTCGTAGTGGGTGCCACCGACCACGATGCCGATGCTGGCGGAGGTGAACACCTCGTGACCGCCGAGCGAGAAGGGGGTCTCCAGCTCCGCCGCCAGGCGATCCGCCATGCGCACCGCCTGCCGCAGGTCCTGGACGCCCTCCAGCAGGACGCCGAATTCGTCGCCGCCGAGACGCGCCGCGGTGTCGATCACCCGCAGGGAGCGCTGCAGCCGCTCGCCCAGAGCCACCAGCAGGGCGTCGCCGACCCGGTGGCCGATGGTGTCGTTGACCACCTTGAAGCGATCGAGGTCGAGGAGCAGCACCGCGAACCCGGCCTCGGGTTGCCGCTTGAAGCGCTCGATCGCCATCTCCAGGCGGTTGAGGAACAGCGCCCGGTTGGGCAGCGCGGTGAGAGCGTCGTGCAGGGCATCGTGCAGGAGCTGGCTCTCGGCCTGCTTGCGGTCGGTGATGTCGGTCTGCGAACCCGCCATGCGATAGGGGGTACCGCCGGCGTCGCGTACCGCCAGGCCCCGCGCCAGCATCCAGTGGAAGGAGCCGCTGCGGTGCCGCAGCCGGTACTCGCTCTGCAGGTGCGATGACTCGCCGGCCAGGTGGGCCTCGATCTCCCGCTGCAGTCGGACGCGGTCGCTGGGGTGCACCCGCGAGAACCACTCCTCCGGGTCGTTTGCGAGCTGCCGCTCCTCGAGCCCGACCATGGCGGCCCAGCGACCCGAGAAGTAGATCGTTCCGCGACCCAGGTCCCAGTCCCACAGGCCGTCGTTGGCGCCCAACGCGGCCAGGGCGTACCGCTCCTCGCTGCGGCGCAAGGCCTCCTCGGCGCGGTGCTGCTCACGGTTGTCGACGTAGATCCCGTAGACCCCCAGCTGCCGACCCTCGAGCTCGATGGGGCAGCCCATCACGGTGACCGGAATGGGGGTACCGTCGCGGTGGCGTCGCACCGTCTCGACCTGGATCATCTGCCCGCCGAGTACCGACCGCGACAGGCGGGAGGCCTCCTCCGCCATCTGCGGTGGGATGATCAGCTCGTTGAGGCTGCGGCCGCGCATCTCCCCAGGCTCGTAGCCGAAGAGGCTGGCGAAGCCGGGGTTGGCGTCCATCACGCGGTCGGCGTTGTCGACCAGGACGATGGCCAGGGGGGAGCGCTCGAAGAGCTGCCGCAGGTGGGCGTTCTGGACGCCGAGGGCCTCCTCGGCGCGGACGCGATCGGTGATGTCCTCGCCGATGCTGCCGGTGCCCACCACCCGCCCCTCCGCGTCGCGCAGCATCGAGTTGTGCCAGCGCACCAGGCGCCGCTCGCCCTGGCGAGTGACGACGTGATGGGTGGAGACCGGCCGGATCGTCTCCGCGGCGAGGCGGCTCAGGAAGCCCTGGAGCACTTCGTCCCGCTCCTCTGCGGGCAGGAAGCGCTCGAACCAGCTCTGCCCCAGCACCTCTCGCAGGCTCCAGCCGGTGAGGGAGACGAGGAACGGATTGCAATACACCACATGGCCCTGGTGGTCGAGGCAGACGGCGAGGAGGCTCAGCTCCTCGACCAGGGTCCGGAAGTGTCTGTCGGACGGCGCGGCAAGCGGCGAATCGTCGTCGGGGGCGGAGCTCGCGCCCCGCCCCTCGCTCACGGCGTCAGCCTCGGGGGGGGGAGGTCGAGGACGGTCTTGAGCCCCGGCGGCGCCGCTACCACCTGGCGCAGGGAGTTCACCAGGATCGCTGCCGTGGCTTCGTCCCCGGCCACGCCGCCGTCGATACGCAAGTGGAGGTTGGGGCGCCCGAGCAGGAACACCTCGTCCCGCGGCTCCGGCGCGCCGACATACATCTGCAGCTGCAGCTGCACTCGCACCTCCCCCCGCTGCCGGCCGACACCTTCGTTGCGGATTCCGGCGACGCTGCCCGCGGGGATGGTGAGGAAGCGGGTAGAGCGGTCGCTGTCCGCCACCACCGGCTCGACCGTCTGCGTCACCTCGTCGAGCTCGATGCCCAGGGCCCGGCCGACGAGAGCGACCGACTCCCGCATGCCGATGTGGCCCAGGCGCCCCGCGGCCACCCGCTCGCCGAACTCGTCCACGGAAAGCCCGGCGCCGACCTTGCGCTGCAGGGGGAGGCGCCGGGTTCCCGCGTCGACGATGCGCAGGCCGCGCACGTGTACCACCTCGCGGCTGACCGCGGTGGCGAGCACCGGCAGGAAGTCGAGGACGAATCCCGGATTGACCCCGGTGCCCAGCAGGGTGGCTCCCCCGGCGACCGCCGCCTCGTGGATCTCGCGCGCCAGCTCGGGATGGGAGAGGTCGGGGAGCAGCATCTCCTCGCACGACGAGACGACGTCCACCCCGGCGGCGGCGGCCAGCAGCAGGTCGCGCCGGACCTCGGGAAAGAACGACGAGGTACAGAGCAGCAGCACGTCGGGCTCATGCCGCTGCAGCGCCTCTGCGAGGTCCCCTCCGACGATCACTCCCGTCGGCGCTTCCAGCTCCAGCACCTCGGCGAGGTCTCGCCCCTGCTTGGCCGGGTCGCTGTCGACCGCCGCGACCAGCCGCAGGCTGCGCCGCTCGAGCACGATCCTGGTGGTGGTGGCGCCGATCGGACCGAGCCCGACCGTGACCACGCGTAACGCCTGCGACTCAGCCATCTCTCTTCTCTTTCGCTAGCGGGTTTCTAGCATCGCCCGCAGCGGCGGACTGTGACCGATGACACACCCGGGTCACGGGTCGAGCAACCCCCGGGCTGTACCTCCCTATCCCGCTGTAGGAGTGGGACTTCTGCCGACGTCCAACATCCGGGAAGCCGCTTTCAGGCGGTCCCCGGCAGGGCCGCCGTGGCGGCCTCGGCGGCGCTTTGCTGCAGCTTTCCGGCGGCCACCCCCAGGCGCACGTCGGCGACCACGGCCAGGTGATCCGATACCGGGTTGGGAAGGGTGTGGTAGCCGGCGAACTCGAGCTCCGGGGACACCAGGATCCAGTCGAGCCGGCGCCACGGCCGCCTCGCTGGGTAGGTGGGCGCTTTGCGGTAGGGGTGAAATGCCCTGAGACCGAGCTCCGCCGCCAGCGGTTGGAGCTGTCGCGCATCCTCGCACCAGGAGCAGTTGAAGTCGCCCATCACCACCAGGGGCCGCGAACGGTACCGCATCACGTCGGTGAGCCGCACGATCTGCTGGCGCCGCAAGGTGGGCAGGAACGGCTCGAGGTGCAGCGACACCACGTCGATCTCGAGGCCGCCCCAGGCGGCGACCGGGACCGTGGCCACCACGAAGCCCTTGGTATCGCGCCACGAGCTGCCGAACCGGTGGGAATGCGGCCCCACCAGGGGCAGCCTGCCGAGCAGCGCGGTGCCCGAGGCGAGGTTGGCACGGCCGAGCGCGAAGGGGTTGTGTTCGCCGCGGAAGTGATGCCCGAGCGAGGTCAGCTCGGCCAGCCGCTCGACGTGGTCGAAGTTGCCGCTCCACGCCGACGGGCCGTCGGCCTCTTGTAGAGCGACCACGTCGGCATCCTGCATGCCGATCACCTCGGCGATCTCCTGCAGGTTGCGGCGCACGGTTTCCTGGTTCAGCAAGGCCTGATGGGTCGCCAGCTTCCGACCGTGCGCCACGTTCAGCGTCAGCAGGCGGAGCCCCTGCGAGAAGTCGGGGAGGGGGGCGTTGTCGAGCGGCTCGCGCAGCCATTGCGGCTCGGCGATCCAGCGGGGGGGCTGCAGCTTGCTGCGCCTGGGTTTCACGCTCGGTTTCGTCTCCTGGGTTCCTGGCCGCCGTGTCGCCCGTTCAAACCGGCTGGCGGCGATGCGCTATTCCTGCGCCACCTCGAGGCTCCGCCGCGGCACGATATCAGGCCACCGCGGGAACGCGCCATGGAGGGCTGCTGCAAGGAGCGGGCCTCCCGACGCCTCACTCGTCGTCGAGGGACGGCAGCGCGAACGAGAAGGTCGTGCCTTCGCCGACGCTGCTGTCGACCCAGATGCGACCGCCGTGGGCTTCGACCAGCCCGCTGGCGATGGTCAGCCCCAATCCGGCTCCCGACGCGGCAGCGGACGGCGAGCGCCAGAAAGGTGCGAAGAGCTCCTGCAGCTCGGCAGCCGGGATCCCCGGGCCGGAATCCGCCACGGTGAAGACCACCTCCCCGGCCTGGGCCCGGACGGCGACGGTCACTCTTCCCCCGGCGGGCGTGAACTTGAGGGCGTTGGAGAGCAGATTGGACAGCGTCTGGAAGATCCGTTGCCGGTCCGCGGCTACCCTCGGCAACTCCGGCGGGAGCTCGGCGAGCAGCTCGATCGACCGCGCTTGCGCTTGCTCGCGGAAGGCCTCCACCACCTCGCTGGCCAGCGCCGCCGGGGATTCGGCGGCGAACTGCAGCTGCAGGTGGCCGCCCTGGACCTGGGCGATGGTCAGGAGATCGTCGATGAGGCGGGTGGCGCGCTCGGTGGAGCGTTGGATGGCTTCGACGTGGCGGCGGCAATGCTCGGCCGGGAGCTCCGCCTGGGCCAGCAGCTCGGCCTGCAGATAGATGGCGTTGAGCGGGTTACGCAGGTCGTGGGACACCACCGCCAGGATCTCGTCGCGGCTGCGCAGCGCGGCCCGGGACTCGGCGTAGAGGCGAGCGTTGTCGACGGCCAGGGCGGCGCGCGACGCCAGCTCCTCGACCAGCTCCAGGTCGCTATTGCCGTAGCGCCTGCCGGACTCGGCGACCACCAGCGTCAGCACGCCGAGAGTCTGGTCGCGGGCCTTGAGCGGGACGATCAGCGCCGAGCGCAGGCCCAGGGCGCGGAGCTGCGCCAGGTGCTCCTCGTCTTGCGCCACGGCGACCAACGCCTCTTCGCCGATCTCCGGATGGGCCTCTGCCTCGCCGGTGCGCAGCACCCGGCCGCTGCCGTAGCGGTCGTCGCGGCGCAGAGGTTGCCGGGTCACTACTTCGCGGGCTCGAGCGACCTTCTCCGGGTCGCGGTGCGCCACGGCCAGACCTCTCACCTCCTCTCCCTCCGCGACCTCCACGACGCACCAGTCGGCCAGCCGCGGCACACACAGCTCGGCCAGCCGCTCGAGGATCGCCTCGGCGTCGAGGGAGGAGGAGAGCAGCCCGGACGCCTCGGCCAGGAAGCGGGTCAGTTCCTCCAGGCGCCGGCGTTCGGTGACGTCGGTGCAGATGCCGGTGATCGCCGCCGGCTCGCCGGCGGCGTCGAGCTGCAGTCTGCCTCGCGCCTCGAGCCACCGGATCTCGCCGTCGGGCCGTACGATTCGGTACTGCACGTAGTAGTCGCGCCGTTTCTCGGCCAGCGTACGCCGCAGGCTCTCCGCCATGTACTCGCGATCCTCGGGATGGACGTCGCGCTCGAAATCCTCGAGCCTGCCGCCGAAGCTTCCGGGCGCGAGGCCGTGCAGCCGTTCGAGCGTCGGGCTCCAGGTGACGGTACCCTGGGCGATGTTCCAGTCCCAGGCGCCGACCCCGGCGGCCTGTAGGGCCAACTGGAGCCGCTGCGCCGCGGCGCCGCCGCCGTTGGCTTGCTCGCCGGGCTTCGTGGAGCCGGTCGCGTCGTCTGCTGCTTCCCGCAAATGAACCGCCGAGATGAGGATCTGTCGGCGGTATTCTACCGTCGCGGCGCAGGCCGGGGTCATGGGGGAGACCCTGACAGGGGAGAGAGGCCCGCAGGAGCGCGTTGGAGGGACCGGGTCGGATGACGGCGGCCCCTGCGGGCGAAAAGGTACAGGCAGGTAGCGCCGTCTAGCGCACCACGCCCAGCAGACCGGCGCCGGTGAGCGGCGCCATCAGGAAGGCGATCGCGAAGAGATACGCACCGGCTCTGCCATTCGGGCTGCTGGAGGTGACGGCGGCAGTCTTGACCTGGATGGCGTCCTCGTCGGGTGGGGTGAGGCCCTGCTCCGGACCGACGAGCCACACCGAGCGCGCGTGCAGGTGGTTGTCCTCGCCTACCTCGTAGAGCACCGAGACCCTGCTGAAGAGGGGCAGCTCGGGGGGTAGCTGGAGGTCGCCGTCGGTGACGAAGAGGCGCCGGCCGCTGTCGATCTCGCTGTCGACGACGATGAAGTCCGGTCCGGCGGCAACGATGACGCCTTCGAAGCCGGGCCCCTGGGCGCCGGCAGTGGCGGTCAGGGCGAAGAGCCCGAGAGCCGCGACGAGAATCGAGTATCGGTAAGCCTTCATGGAGTGGATGTCCTGTCGGTCGGTCATGACGTGGCGTCCGTTGGAGGCGCCCGCCCGGCGAGTCCGGGCCGGCGGCGGCTTACCCTCGTGCAAGGTCGGTACCAGGCCGGTAGCGGGCCCGGTGACCGATGTCAACCTAGGATGTTCCCAGCCTCAGGCTAGACCCGCCGCCGGGGGCGGTCCCGCCCTTGCATGAAATCTCGGGCACGAAAGGGAGGGTTTGCGTGATGAGAGACACCCTGCGCGCGCTGTCGCTCGTCGGCCTGCTGCTTCTCGCCGTGCCGGGCTGGGCCCAGGAGGCGCCGCGGGAGCGGGGGATCACGGTGACCGGCCACGGCGAGGTGACCTCGACGCCGGATCTGGCGTGGGTCACCCTGGCCGTCGAGACCGAGGCCCCGGACGCCGCCGCGGCCGGGGCCCGCAATGCCGAACGCGCCGCGGCGGTGATCGCCGCGGTCGAGGAGTTGCTGGCACCGGAGGATCGGGTGGTCACCACCGGTTACTCGTTGCAGCCCCGCTACACGCAACCGCGGCCGCAGCAGCGAGCGGAGGCTCCGGAGATCGCCGGCTACGTGGCGCGCAACGAGGTGCGCGCCGAGCTGCACGACGTCGACCGGGTGGGGCGGCTGATCGACGCGGCCCTCGCCGCCGGCGCCAACCGGGTGAGCGACCTGCAGTTCGTCCTCGAGCAGCGCGGACCGCACCTCGCCCGCGCGCTCCAGCAAGCCGCCGCCGAAGCACGCGCTCAGGCCGAAGCCATCGCCGGAGCCCTGGGGCTGCGGCTGGGCCCCGTCCTCTCCGCGACCGTCGGCGGCATGCCGCGTCCGGTGCCGTACCGCCAGGTCGCGATGATGGAGAGCGCCGCGGCCCCCACGCCGATCGAGCCTGGGGACGTAACCGTCGAGGTCACCCTGCAGGTCACCTGGGGGGTGGAGTAGCCGGGCTCAGGCCAGCGAAGGGGCCCGGTCGCCGCCCGACGGGATTGGCCACGGTGTCGCCTCCGGCCTTCGCCGCAGCCAGCGCCCGCTCGACCCGCCGCTGCGCCGTCCGCACCGGGGACTCGTCGCGCTCGCGGGCCGCTACCAGGACCTCGTGCACCGTGGCGCCGATCCCCTCGACCCGCCGCATCAGCTCCTGGCGATCGGTGACGCCGCGGGCGAGGAGGCCGAAGGCCAGCGCCCCGCCGGCGTTGATCACGTAATCGGGGACGTAGAGGATGCCGCGGCGGTGGAGCGCCATCGCCACGTCGGGCTCGGCCAGCTGCGCGTTGGCCGAGCCGGCGACGACCCGGCAGGGCAGCCTCCCGACGCTCTCGAAATCGAGGATTCCGCCCACCGCACACGGCGAGAACACGTCGCAGAGCGCCTGGAGGACGTCTTGCGGCGCCACCCGCTCGGCCCCGAGCTGGTCGCACGCCTGCCGCAGTCGCTCGTCGTCGAGGTCGCTCAGCAGCAGGCGCGCCCCCGCCGCGTGCAGCAGGCGCGCGAGCGGCAGGCCGACGTCGCCGATGCCCTGGACCAGCACCGTGCGACCGGCGAGCCCCTCCGGCCCCCAGGCCTCGCGGGCGGCGGCGGCCATACCGGCGAGGACGCCCCGCGCCGTGAAGGGCCCCGGGTCGATCACCGATCCGTCGGCGGTGCGGCCGTGGACGTAACCGGTGCGCTCGGCGACGAGCGCCATGTCCTCGGGGGTGGTGCCGAGGTCTTCGCCGGTGCCGAAGGCGCCGCGCAGCGACTCCACCAGGTCGCCGTAACGCCGCAGCAGGGCCCGCCGCTCGCCCGTCGTCAGCTCGCGGCCGGGAGCGATCACCGCCTTGCCGCCGCCGACGTCGAGCCCCAAGACGGCCCACTTGGCGGTCATCCCCTCGGCCAGGCGCATGGCGTCGTGGAGCGCCGCGGCCGGGCTGGGGTAGCGCTGCATGCGGGTGCCGCCGACGGGAGCTCCGAGGGCGTTGGAGTGCAGGGCGACGAAGATCCAGGCGTCGCTGGGGCGGTCGAACCGCGCCACCACCGCCTCGCCATCCCAGGTCGCGATGAGGGCCTGTAGGCTGTCGCGAGCCGCTTCTGCCATTGGTAGAAAGCTGGCGCCGCGGGCTCAGGCCCCGGTTTCCAGCATCCCCCTTTCCAACCGTACGTGCGGATTTCCCGCATACGGCTGACCGACGGTCTTCTCAAGACGCATGCACGACTCCCGGGTAGCGGATGGT
>DATKEH010000349.1:0-7463 GCA_035546355.1 Thermoanaerobaculia bacterium | reverse complement strand
ATGCCGGTGCAGCACCCGCACGGCGCCTCGTTGCTGCCGCAGGCGATGCCTGCGGGCGGCCTGACGGTGTGGTCGCCCTTCCCCCGGGACACCACCTACTTCGACCCGCCGGGCCGGGAGTACATGGTCAACCTGGTGGTCGACGACCTGGAGGGGGCGCTCTCCCAGGTGCGCGAAGGCGGCGCCGAGGTGGTCGGCGAGGTCGAGGACTACGAGTACGGCCGCTTCGGTTGGTTCGTCGATCCCGAGGGGAACAAGGTGGAGCTGTGGCAGCCCAGAGAGGCGCCCGGATTCCCCTGAGCGACGGCGACGACGATCGCCCGCTGATCGCCTCGCCGGCCGAGCCGCAGGAGGACGAGTACGCCGTCATCTCGGCCGTGCCGGTGGCCTCGGCGCTGTCGCTGCTCTGCTTCGCCGCCGCCCTCGGCTCCCGCTTCCTGGTGGCCGCCCTCCCCGCCGCCCTGCGGCCGCTGCCGCGGCCCTTCCTGTCGGCCCTGCTGACGCCGGCGGCCGCCGCCCTCGGCCTGCTACTCGCGCTGCTGGCCCGCCACTCCTCCGGTGGCTTCGCCGCCCGCGCCGCCCTGTTCGCCAACGCCACCGCCCTCGTCCTCAGCCTGCTGCTGATCGCCGTCTTCTTCTTCATCTTCCCCGGCCCGCTGATGCCCCGCTGACCGCGGTCGGCGGACAGCCGCCGCCAGGCGCGATACGATGCGCGCCCGGAGGTGACCATGACGCTTGACAGGGACGCGTTCCTGCAACGCGTACGGGCGACGAATCCCGCCGAGAAGGAGTTCCACCAGGCGGTCCAGGAGGTCCTGGAGTCGATCTGGCCGCTGATCGAGCGCAACCCCCGCTACCGCAGAGGCGCGATCCTGGAGCGGCTGGTGGAGCCCGAGCGGGTGATCCTCTTCCGCGTCCCGTGGGTCGACGACCAGGGGAAGATCCGCGTCAACCGCGGCTTCCGCGTCGAGATGAACAGCGCGCTCGGCCCCTACAAGGGCGGCCTGCGCTTCCACCCCAACGTCACCCTCGGCATCCTCAAGTTCCTCGCCTTCGAGCAGATCTTCAAGAACAGCCTCACCACGCTGCCCATGGGCGCCGGCAAGGGGGGCTCGGACTTCGACCCCAAGGGGAAGTCCGATGGCGAGGTGATGCGCTTCTGCCAGGCGTTCATGGCCGAGCTGTGGCGCCACATCGGCGCCAACACCGACGTGCCGGCGGGGGACATCGGCGTGGGCGGCCGCGAGATCGGCTACCTCTTCGGGATGTACAAGAAGCTGGCCAACGAGTTCACCGGCGTGCTCACCGGCAAGGGGCGCAACTGGGGAGGCTCGCTGATCCGCCCCGAGGCCACCGGCTACGGCACCGTCTACTTCGCCCAGGAGATGCTCGCCACCCGCGGCGACAGCCTGGCCGGCAAGCGGGTGGCGATCTCGGGTTCGGGCAACGTCGCCCAGTTCGCCGCCGAGAAGGTGCTGGCGCTGGGCGGCAAGGTCGAGACGTTCTCCGACTCGGGCGGCACCGTGGTCGACGAGGCCGGCATCGACCGCGACAAGCTCCACTTCGTCATGGACCTCAAGAACCACCGCCGCGGCCGCATCTCCGAGTACGTGGAGCGGTTCCCGGAGGCCCGCTATCTCGCCGGCAGCCGCCCCTGGACGGTGCCCTGCGACGTCGCCCTTCCCTGCGCCACCGAGAACGAGGTCTCCGACGAGGACGCCGCCACCCTGCTGGCCAACGGCTGCGTCTGCGTCGCCGAGGGAGCCAACATGCCGTGCGAGCCGGAGGCGGTGCACCGCTTCCAGCAGGGGGGCGTGCTGTTCGGCCCCGGCAAGGCGGCCAACGCCGGCGGCGTGGCGGTGTCGGGTCTGGAGATGACGCAGAACGCGATGCGCCTGGTGTGGACCCGCGACGAGGTCGACCAGCGGCTGCGGATGATCGTCAAGGAGATCCACGCCACCTGCGTGCGCTACGGCCGCAACGGCGACGGCGTCAACTACGCGACCGGCGCCAACGTCGCCGGCTTCATCAAGGTCGCCGACGCCATGCTCGATCAGGGAGTGGTGTGATCGGCACTCGCCACGGCCTGCGCGCACGGCGCTTCGAGAAGCTGATGCCGCACCGGGTGCGGGAGGTGCTGCTGGTCTCCTCCCCCTTCGACGCCTTCATCCTCGAAGAGGACGGCCTGCTCACCGAGCAGCTGTTCCTCGAGTACATGGACGTGTCGCTCCCCTCCTCGCCGCGGTTCACCCACGTGCCGACCGGCAAGGAGGCGATGAAGGCCCTGCGCCAGCAGCGCTTCGACCTGGTGCTGACCATGTCGAGCGTCGCCGACATGGACTTGAACACGCTGGGCGGGCGCGCCAAGCGCGCCAGCTCGAACATCCCGGTGGTGCTGCTGGCGCTCGACGCCAAGGAGCTGCGCGAGCTGCTCGCCGGCCTGGCGCCGGAGAACTTCGACGGCGCCTTCCTGTGGAGCGGCGACGCCAAGATCCTGCTGACCATCATCAAATACATCGAGGATCGCCGCAACGCCGAGCACGACATCGAGCACGGCAACGTGCGGGTCCTGGTCATGCTCGAGGACTCGCCGCGCTACTACTCGTCGTTCCTGGGGCTGCTCTACCGCGAGCTGATGGCGCAGTCGCGCACCCTGTACGCGGAGGGGATCGACGAGCTGCACCGCCAGATGTACATGAAGTCGCGGCCGAAGATCCTCCACGCCACCACCTACGAGCAGGGGATGGAGCTGTTCGAGCGGTACAAGAAGAACGTCATGGCGGTGATCTGCGACCTGCGCCTCCCGCGCGGCGGCGAGCTCGACGACGAGGCGGGCCTCGACTTCGCCCGCGCCGTGCGCGAGTTCGATCCCGACATGCCGGTGCTGCTGCAGTCCGCGGAGGGGGAGGGGGCGCGCGCCGCGGCGGAGCTCAACGCCGCGTTCGTCGACAAGAACTCGCCCAGCCTGCTGGCCGAGATCCGCAACTTCCTGCGCTTCAACCTGGGCTTCGGCGACCTGGTCTTCCGCCTGCCCGACGGCCACGAGGTGGCGCGGGCGCGCGACCTGCGCGAGCTCGAAGAGCTGCTCAAGACGGTGCCGGCGGACTCCATCGTCCACCACGCCTCGCACAACGACTTCTCCTTGTGGTTGCAGGCGCGGTCGGAGTTCGAGCTGGCCGAGAGGCTGCGGCCGCAACGGGTCTCCGATTTCGCCAGCGTCGAGGACGCCCGCGAGTACCTGATCGACATGCTGCGCTCGGTGCAACGCAGCACCCACCGCGGCGTGGTGTCGGACTTCGACCGGGCGCAGTTCGACGTCAGCCCGTTCTCGCGGCTCGGCCAGGGGGCGCTGGGCGGCAAGGCCCGCGGCCTGGCGTTCTTCAACCGCCTGCTCACCGCCCACGGCCCCGAGGCCTTCGGTGGACTGCCCGTCGCGCTGCCGCGGACCGTGGTGGTCACCACCGACTACTTCGACCAGTTCCTGGAGGGCAACACGCTGCGCGGCTTCGCCTCGGCCCCCCGCTCCGACGAGGAGATCGCCGAGCGCTTCCTCGCCGCGCGGCTCCCCCACTCGCTGCGCGAGGAGCTCGAGTTCCTCGTCCTGCAGATCGACAGGCCGCTGGCGGTGCGCTCGTCGAGCCTGCTCGAGGACTCGCTGCACCAGCTCATGGCCGGGATCTACCTGACCATCATGATCCCCAACCGCGACCGGAACCCGGACGTGCGCCTGCGCGACCTGTGCAACGCCATCAAGATGGTCTACGCCTCGGTGTTCTTCTCCAACGCCCGCTCCTACCTCGACAACACCGGCCACCTGCTCGAGGAGGAGAAGATGGCGGTGATCATCCAGCCGGTGGTGGGGCGGCAGCGCGGCGATCGCTTCTACCCCAGCATCGGCGGCATCGCCGAGTCGTACAACTTCTACCCCATCGGCCCGCAGCGCCCCGACGACGGCGTGGCGGTGGTGGCGCTCGGGCTCGGCCGGCTGATCGTCGAGGGGGGTCGCGCCCTGCGCTTCAGCCCCAGGCACCCGGGTGTGGTGCCGCAGCTCTCCACCCGGGACGGCATCCTGGAAGGAACCCAGCGCCGCTTCTACGCCGTCGATCTGTCGGCGAGCCTGGAGAACCCGGTCACGGACCTGCTGGGGACCGTCCGCCAGTACGACCTCACGGCGGCCGAGCAGGATGGCAGCATGCTGCCGGTGGCGAGCGTCTACTCCGCCGACGACGACCGGCTGATCGAGGACCTGAGCCGCTCGGGGCCGCGGGTGATCACCTTCGCCAACATCCTCGAGCACGGCGCCATCCCGCTGCCGGTGGCGATCGACGAGCTGCTGCGGATCGCCCGCGAGGGGATGGGCACCGCGGCGGAGATCGAGTTCGCCTGCGAGATGGGCGACTGGGGCAGCCCGAGATCCGCGGCGGGGCAGCGGGTGGAGCCCCGGCTCTTCGTGCTGCAGGTGCGGCCCTTCGCCGCCGGCTTCCAGGCCGGGGAGGAGTCGCAGGTCGCCTTCATCGCCGAGGACACCCTCTGCCGCAGCCGTCACGCCCTCGGCCACGGCGTGCACCGCGAGGTGCGCGACGTGGTGTACGTCGATCGCCGCCGCTGGAAGGCCAAGGACAACGCCAAGATCGCCGCCGAGGTGGGGCGGCTGAATCAGCAGCTCGCCGACGAGGATCGGCCCTTCCTGCTGCTCGGCCCCGGACGATGGGGCACCGCCGACGAGTGGCTGGGGATCCCGGTGGCGTGGGAGCAGATCTCCAACGTCAAGGTGCTGGTGGAGGCGTCACCGGCCGGCTACGACGTCGAGCCGTCGCAGGGGACCCACTTCTTCCACAACATCACCTCGCAGCGCCTGGGGTACCTGACCCTGCCGCCGGGCGCCGAGAAGGACGGCGGCAACGGCGAGTACATCGACTGGGAGTGGCTCGACGCCCAGGAGGCGACCACCACCACCCGGCACCTGCGGCACGTGCGCTTCACCGAGCCGCTGACGGTGGTGCTCGACGGCCGCAACCGCCGCGGCATGGTGGCCAAGCCCGGCGCGCAGCCGGTGCCCGCCCCGGCCCCCGTCGAGACGACCGAAGAGGGGGAGGAGGGCCCGACCGCCACCGAGTGAAGGCGGCGTCGCAGGGGCGGGCCTGCGCGCCCGCCCGCGCGGCTTCAGCGGCGAGCCGGCCGCTCCCTCCCGGGGTTTGCCCAGCCAGCGGTCGAAGAACTCCGCGGCGACGTGGAAGGCGCGCAGCCAGCTCTGGTGGCGCAGGAAGCCGTGCACCTCGTCGGGGAACACCAGCACCTCGACCGGCACGCCCTTCTCCCGCAGCCGCTGCACCAGATCGGTCGACTGCTGGAACAGCACGTTGCGGTCGTCGTCGCCGTGGATTAGGAGGATCGGGGACGTCCAATAGGTCAGGTGGGCCAGCGGCGAGGACTGGAACGCCTGCTCCATCAGCTCCTCGGTGATCCCCCAGGCGCCGCCGGGCATGAAGTCGCGGGCGCGGAACGACCAGTCGTGCACGCCGTGGAAGTCGACCCCGGCGGCGAACAGGTCGGAGTCGCGGGCCAGCCCGAGCGCCGTCAGGTAGCCGCCGTAGGATCCTCCCCACAGCCCGATGCGGTCGGGGGCGACGTCGCGGCGGCCGCGCAGCCACAGGCCGGCGGCGCGGATGTCGCGGTACTCGCTGGCGCCGCGCGGCCCCTGCTCGGCGGCCCGCCGGAACGCCTGTCCGTAGCCGATCCCGGAGCGGAAGTTGACCGACAGCACCAGGGTGCCGCGGCTCGCCAGGTACTGGTTCATCGCGTAGGCGTTGCTGTAGTAGCCGCGCGAGTGCCAGCCGAGCAGCATCTGGCGGATGGGGCCGCCGTGCATGAAGATCACCGCCGGGCGGCCGCCGGCGGGGGGCGCACTCCGCGGCACGAACAGCTGCCCGTGCACCCGGACTCCGTCGGCGGCCTCGAACACCACCTGCTCGGGGACCACCAGCTCGTCGAGGGGGAACTGCGGCGGCGGGCTGGCGGGCGCGATGCGTCGCGGCTCGCCGGCGCCCGGCGCACCCAGTGCCGCCACCGCCACCGCCTGCGGCAGCCGCGCATCGGCGTGGCGCAGCGCCAGCCAGCCTCCCCCCGGCAGCGGCGTCGGCGTCGTCTCGATGCCGTCGCCGCGGGTCAGCTGGCGAGGCTCGCCGCCGGTCGCCGCCACCCGCCAGAGGTGACGGCGGTCGACGTCGCCGCAGTTGCTGCTGAAGTAGAGGATCGCGCGGCTGGGGTCGAGCCCGGCGTCCTCGGCCTCGCACCCCCCCGGCGTCAGCCCCGCCGGCGCGCCGCCGCCGGCCGGCAGGGACCAGATGCGCATCCAGCCGTCGTGCTCGGACCAGAAGAGCAGCCGGTCGCCCGCCGCCCACAGCAGGGGCTGCGCCGGGTAGTACTGGGCGAAGCCGCCGGCGTCCGCCGGGGACCGCCACACCTCCCGCCCCTCGCCGCTGGCGGGGTCGGCGACCCACACCGCGAACGGGTTGGCGCCGGTGAGGTCGAGCAGCTCGCCCTGCCGCCGGCCCGGCAGGCGCAGGAAGGCGACGCCGTCGCCGTCGGCCGACCACGCCGGCGCCATGTCGCGATCGACGCTGGGCGCCAGCCAGGTGATCCGCTCCGTCGCGCTGTCGTAGACGCCGACGAAGCCGTGGTCGCCGCGGTCGCTGGCGAAGGCGACCCGCGAGCCGTCCGGCGACCAGGCCAGCGAGCCGAGGCCGCCGCGGGCGGCGAAGAGCTCGCGGGGCTCGCCGGGCTCCGCCTCCTTCTCCCCCTCCCCCGCCCCCTCGGCCGGCGGCGCCAGGGGCGCCACGAAGACCTTCCCCTCGCGGCTGAACAGCACCCGGTCGCCCCGCGGCGAGATCACCGGGTGGCTGCCGGCGCCGAGCTTCCACGGCTCGCCGCCGGCGGTGGAGACCGCCCACACCGCCTGTTCGGGCCGCAACGGCGCGCTGGCGGGGTTGGGGCTATCGCCGGCGCGGTTGGGGTCGCCGCCCCGCACGTAGACCAGCAGCGAGCCGTCGGCGGTGAGGGCCAGGCCGCCCAGCGCCTGGCCGTCGTCCTCCTGGTAGCCGGTGAGGCGGCGCGGCGCGAAATCGGGGGCGGCGGCGGTCCAGACGTTGCGCACCCCCTCCGCCTCGAGAACCCAGGCGATGCGCGGCGCCGCGTCGGCCGCCACCAGGGCGGAAGGGAACGGCGCCGCCAGCACCGCCTCCAGGGTGAACGCGCCCCCCGCGGCGGGGAGGACCAGGGTCAGCCAGAGGGCGGCGAGGCACACCAGCCGACGGGGCTCGGTAGCCATTGGTAGAAAGCTGGCGCCGCGGGCTCAGGCCCCGGTTTCCAGCATCCCCCTTTCCAACCGTACGTGCGGATTTCCCGCATACGGCTGACCGACGGTCTTCTCAAGACGCATGCACGACTCCCGGGTAGCGGATGGT
>DATKEH010000348.1:0-2840 GCA_035546355.1 Thermoanaerobaculia bacterium | reverse complement strand
TCGCCGCCCTCGTCGAGGGCGCGGTGGGCGGCGAGGAGGGTTCCCGCCAGCCGCGCGTGCTCGCGGACGGGGCGTGTCGCGGGCAGGCCGCCGCCCCGCGGTGCGACCACACCCGCGATCATCTCCGGCTCGAGGTGAAAGGACCGCCACGACCACGCCTCGCCCGGTAGGGCCTCCGCCGCGTGCACCTCCTCGGGTGCCACCACCGAGACGTGCGCGGGAGACAGCAGCACCTCTTCTCCGCGGCGCCACGCGCGGTGGCGCCCGCATTCGCTGACCCCCACCACGTACTGGCGGTGGATGTGCGGCGGGAAGCGATGTCCGCCGAGCTCGGCCTGGATCAGCGTCACTCCCGGGAGCGCGGAGCTCGTCCAGGCGCGGCCGGCGGCGGAAGTGCTCATGGCCGTTACTACGTCGGGCCGGCGGAGAGGTTGCCGCCGCAACATCGTTCAAGACCCGCACGCCTCGCGGCTGCGATCATCTCCTACCGAAAGGAGTCCCACGATGATCCGACTACCAGGCGTCGTCTTCGCCACCCTCGGCCTCGTCCTCGGCTCTTCTTCCGCCGCCGCCGCTCCCGATGGGCCGCCTCCCCTCACCGCCGCCGCCAGGGAGGCCATCGTCGAGGACATCGCGGCGGCCCTGGAAGCAGTGTACGTGTTCCCGGAGTCCGCCACCGCGATGCAGGCGCACCTCCGCCAGCAGCTGTCCAGCGGCGCCTACGACGCCGTCACCACCCTGCCCGCGTTCGCCGAGCGGCTCACCGAGGACCTGCAGGAGGTCTCCAGAGACAAGCACCTGCGCGTCCACCCGACTCCGCCGCTGCCCGCCGGCGCCACCGAGGGGCCGAGCGAAGAGGAGCGGCGCGCCCGCTTCGCCGCCGCCTTGCGGCGCGACAACTACTGCTTCCGCCGCCTCGAGCAGTTGGAAGGAAACGTCGGCTACCTGCGGCTCGACTGCTTCGCCCCGGCCGATCTCGGCGGAGCTACGGCGACCGCGGCGATGGGCTTTCTGGCCGGCAGCGACGCCCTGATCTTCGACCTCCGCAACAACGGCGGGGGCAGCCCCAGCATGATCCAGCTGCTCACCAGCTACCTGCTGCCTGGGGAGCCCACGCACCTCAACAGCTTCTACATCCGCCGCGAGGACACCACGCAGCAGTTCTGGACACAGGCCTGGGTGCCAGGGCCGCGTCTGGCGGAGGTGCCGATGTTCGTCCTCACCAGCTCGCGCACCTTCTCCGCCGCCGAGGAGTTCACCTACAACCTCAAGAGCCTCGAGCGGGCGACGATCGTCGGTGAGACCACCGGCGGCGGCGCCCATCCGGTCTCCGAGCACCGGGTCGAGGGCTACGACCTCGCCGTCGCGCTGCCTTTCGGCAGAGCCATCAATCCCGTCACCAGGACCAACTGGGAGGGCACCGGTGTCGATCCCGACGTCCCGGTGGCCGCCGACCAGGCGCTGGACGTGGCCCACGCGCGCGCCCTGACGCTCGTCGCCGAGCGGACGGACGACCCGGAAGTCGCGGCGCACGTCGGATTCATCGCCCGCTCGCTCGCCGACCGGGCGCGCGCCATCGAGCTCTCGCCGGAGCAGCTGGCGGCGTATACCGGCAGCTACGGGCCTCGCGTCGTCACCCTCGACGGCGGGACCCTCTACTATCGCCGCGGCGAAGGCCGCGAACGGCCCCTCGTGCCCGTCGGCGAGGACCAGTTCCTGCTCGGCGAGATGAACGACTTCCGGCTCCGTTTCGAACGCGGCCCGGGCGGGGCCGTGGTGCGCCTGGTCGGCATCTATCCCGACGGGCGCGAGGAGCCCAACGAGCGCAGCGGCGGCTGAGCGCCGTGCAACGGCCGGCTCTGATAAGCTCGTCGCAGCGAGCCGCGGCGGCCAAGGCCAATAGAGGTCCCTCCACGAGCTTCGTGGAGGATCCCAGTCGTGAACCGATCCATCCAATACGTCGGCTTTTCCGTCAGCGGCGAGGCGCGCGAATACGTCCTGCGCATGCGGGACTTCGACGCCACCTGGCACCGCTTCACGCTGGTGATCCCCACCCAGGCCTTCCTGGCCCACCGCATCCCCTACCAGGATGCGCCGGACATCTGCTTCCGCAAGCTGCAGCGCGAGGCCGCGGCGGCCGTCGAGGGGATGCCCGACTCCCGGCTCGTGGTCAGCGACGAGGAGCTCGTCCGCTACCGGGTCGAGACGACCCCCAAGCGGCCGCCGCGGCGCCCGCCGACTCCCGCCCAGTAGGGCGCTCCCGATCAGACCAGCCGGAACAGCCGTCCGCGCGTGTACTCCCAGCGCGAGACCCGGCCGTCGCGGTTGCGGTCGAGCCGATCGAACCCCAGATGGATGGAGGTGAGATCAGCCGCCGGAGGCCGCGGGATGACCGGGAACGCCCTGCCCCAGCACGATGTCACGGGTCACCATCCAGCGATCGTCGCCCTCGCGCCGCGAGGTGACCACGCCGGAGCCGCCGCGGCCGGGGCCGCCGCCGCCCGAGAGCAGCGGGTCGTCGCGGAAGTGGATCGAGTCGATGGAGTAGGTGCAACAACCGGGCTCGATCACGTGCATGTGCACGTGCGCGGGTACGGTGCCGGAAGGGTAGCTGCCGGGCCGGATCGTGTCGAAGCGGTAGCGGCCCTGCTCGTCGGTCTGCGCCCACCCGCGCAGCCGACCGTGGCGGGTGGCGGCGGGCGGGTAGATGCCTCCCGCATCGGTGTGGTACGCGTAGACGATCACGCCGGAGGCCGCCCGGCCGCTGCCGTCCCGCACCGTGCCCTCGATGCGCATCGGCTCCCCGGGCTCCCCTTCGGCGGCGATCCGGGCGCTCCACC
>DATKEH010000347.1:0-4720 GCA_035546355.1 Thermoanaerobaculia bacterium | reverse complement strand
TGGGGCGGCGCCGCCGTCCCGCCGCCGAGGCGGCACCCGCGCCGCCGCTGCCCCCCTACGAGCTGCTGCGCCGCGAGCTGGCGGCCGCCGCCGGCCTGACGGAGCCGGCGGCCCTGCACACGGCGCTCAGCCTGGCCCTGCGCCGCTACCTGCACGGCGCCCTCGCCATCCCCGCCATCGAGCGCACCACCAGCGAGATCGCCGCGGCGCTGCGCGCCACGCCGATGCCCGCCGCCACCCGGCGCGCGCTGGTCGCGCTGCTGCGGCGCAGCGACGAGGTGCGCTTCGCGCGCCTGGCGGTGGCGCGGGAGGAGGGGGAGCGGCGGCTGGCGGCCGCCGCCGGGCTCGCCGGCGAGGTCGAGCGCGAGCTCTCCGCCCGCCGCGCCGCCGCGCCGGCCGAGGAGGCGGCATGATCGGCCTGGCGCTGCCGCGGCTGGCCGATCCCTGGTTCCTCCTCCTGCTGGCCCTGCTGCCGCTGCTGGTGTGGCGGCACCACCGCCGCTGGAGCCCGGGCGCGCTGACCTTCAGCCGACTGCCGCGGGGGGCCGCCCGCGGCTGGCGGCTGCACCTGCCCTTCTACTGCCGGCTCGCCGCCCTCGCCCTGCTGGTGCTGGCGCTCGGCCGCCCGCAGCTCGGCTACGCCTGGGAGGAGACCGAGACCGAGGGGATCGACATCCAGCTGGTGCTCGACGTCTCGGGCAGCATGGGCGCCGAGGACTTCGCGCCTCGCAACCGGCTGACGGTGGCCAAGGAGGTGATCGCCGGCTTCGTCGCCGACCGCCCCGGCGACCGCATCGGGCTGGTGGTCTTCGCCGGCACCTCGCTGACCAAGGCGCCGCCCACCACCGACCGGCGGATGCTCGCCGAGCTGATCGCCGACGTCGAGCTGCACTCCCTGCCCGACGGCACCGCCATCGGCATGGCGCTGGCCAGCGCCGCGGCGCGCCTCCAGGGGAGCCCCGCCGAGTCGCGGGTGATCGTGCTGGTGACCGACGGCGACAACAACGCCGGGCAGATCGACCCCGACTCCGCCGCCGCGGTGTGCGACGGGCTGGGGATCAAGGTCTACACCGTCGCGGTGGGCACCCAGGACGGGCCGGTGATCCTGCCGGTGCCGTCGCGCAACCCGCTGACCGGCGAGCTGGAGATCCGCCGCGTGCCCTGGCACGTGCGGGTCGACGAGGAGCTGCTGGCGCGCATCGCCGCGCGCACCGGCGGCGAGTTCTTCCGCGCCACCGACCCCCAGGCCCTGCACGAGATCTTCGCCGCCATCGACGAGCTGGAGCGGACGCCGCTGGAGGTGCGCCGGCTGGTGCGCTACCGCGAGGTGTTCCAGCCGCTGGCCTGGGGAGCCCTGGCGCTGCTGCTCGCCCCTCTCGCCGCCACCGCCGTGGGAGTGACCGCCGAGCCATGAGCTTCGCCGCCCCGCAGCTGCTGTGGCTGGTCGCGCTGGCGCCGCTCGGCGCGCTGGTGGCGGCGTGGCTGTGGCGGCGGCGGCTGCAGGCCACCGCCCGCTGGGCCTCTCGCGGCCTGTGGCGCCGCCTCCTCCCCGGCCTCGGCCCCTGGCGGCTGGCGGGCCTGATCGCGCTGTGGGCGTTCGCCGTGAGCGCCCTCGGCGCCGCCCTGGCGCGGCCGCGCTGGGGCTTCGTGGAGGAGGAGGTCGAGCAGAAGGGCGTCGACCTGGTAGTGGTGCTCGACTCCTCCCTGTCGATGAGCGGCAGCGACGTCCACCCCGACCGGCTGACCGCCGCCAGGGTCCTGGTGCAGCAGGTGCTGCGGGCCCTCCCCGGGCACCGCGTCGCGCTGGTGCAGGCGGAGGGGGACGGCGAGGTGCTGGCGCCGCTGACCCTCGACCTCGGGGTCATCGACCTGCTGCTCGACTCGATCGAGCCGGCGTCGCTGCCCACTCCCGGGACCCGCCTCGCCGCCGGCGTCGAGACCGCCCTCGGGCTGCTGCCGCCCGACGAGGGGTCGCAGGGGGTGCTGCTGGTGGTGAGCGACGGCGAGGACCACGGCAGCGGCTGGGAGGGGACCCTGCGCACCGTCGCCGACAGCGGGGTCGTCGTCCACACCCTGGGTCTCGGCACCGCCGAAGGGTCGCTCCTGCCACTGGCCGGAAGCAGCGGCTACAAGACCGACGCCAGCGGCGAGCCGGTGCGCAGCCGCCTGCAGCCCGCCGTCCTCGAGCGGCTGGCGAAGACCACCGGCGGGCTCTACCTCGAGGCGGGAGGCGCCGGCGCCGACGTGTCGCCGCTGGTCGATGCCATCCGGGCGCGCGAAGGGCAGCTGCTGGCCATCGAGACGGTGCGCCACCAGCGCGAGCGCTTCCAGTGGTTCCTCGCCGCCGCCGTCGTCTTCCTCGCCGTGCACCTGGGCACCGACCCCTTCCGCCGGGTCCGCGAGGCCGTGGCGTGAGGTGGGCGGCGGTGCTGCTGCTGGCGGCGGGCAGCCTCGGCGCGTTGCCCGAGCGGCTGCTGCACAACGCCCGGGAGCGCACCGCCAGCGCGCGCGAGGCCTGGCAGGACGGCGACTTTCCCACCGCCGCGGCGGCGCTCGGCCAGGCGCTGGCGGCCGGCGACGCCGACGACCCGGCGCTGCGCTTCAACGCCGGCACCGGCGCGCTGGGCGTCGGCGAGGCCGCCGCCGCCCTGCCGCTGCTCGCAGAGGCGGCGGCGGCCGGCGGCCCGCTCGCCGCCGACGCCTTCTACAACCTGGGCAACGCCCATCGCCAGCTCGGCGACCTGGCCACCGCCGTCGCCGCCTACGAGGAGAGCCTGCGCCGCGATCCCGGCCACCAGGCCGCCAAGCACAACCTCGAGCTCGCCCTGCGCCAGCAGCAGAGCGCGAACGGCGGCGGCGGCGAGGAGGGAGACGGCGAGAGCGAGGCCGGCGGCCAGCAGAGCGCCGGCGACCCGGCGGCGGACGACCCCGGGGCCGATCGCCCGCCGGAGGGGGAGCAGCCCGACGCCTCCGGCGGCGAGGGCCAGCAGGAACAGGACCAGGGGGGGCCCGACGACGGCCGCCAGGGCGGCGAGCAGCCCTCCCGTCTCCCCGGCTTCGACGAGCAGCAGGACATGACCGCCGAGCAGGCCGCGGCCCTGCTCGAGGCGGTCGAGAACCTCGAGCGCGAGCAGCGCCGGCGCCAGGCCGCCGAGGAGCGGCAGCGCCGCTCGAGCCGGGCGTTGGCGGAGAAGGACTGGTGAGGAGAGCGGCCGCGGCGCTGGCGCTGCTGTTGCTGGCCGCCGCGGGGCGCGCCGAGGACCCACCGGTGCAGGTCCGCCTGGAGCCGCCGGTGGTGGGGGTCGGCGAGGCCGCGGAGCTGAGCTTCCAGCTGTCCCTCGGCGTCCGCAGCGGCCGCTTCGAGCCCCGCTTCCAGCTCGACAACCTGGTCGTCGCCGGCGGGCCCTCGCGCAGCGAGACCCTCACCTGGATTCACGGCGACCTGACGCGGCGGGTCACCCTGTCGTGGCTGCTGGTGCCCGACGACGTCGGGGTGGGCCGCGTCTACGACATCCGCGTCGCAGTGGACGACCGACTGCTCACCTTCCCCGACCGCGAGGTGCGGGTGGAGGCGGAGCCGCAGCGCCCACCGCAGCGCCTCGGCCGCCGCGCTCGCCCCGACGATCCCTTCGACCTGCTGTTCCGCGGCGTCCTCCCTCGCCGCTCGCGCCCCCGGCCCCACGACCGCCCGCAGCTGCTGCTGCAGGCCGAGGTGGAGCCGCGCCGCCCCTACGTCGGCCAGCAGGCGCTCTACACCCTCTACCTGCTGGCCGAGCGCCGGCGGGTCGGCGAGGGGCGAGTGAGCGTCGAGACGATCTTCCCGCGCCGGCTGCCCCAGTTCCGCGGCTTCTGGTCGCAGGAGGTGCCGCTGCCCGAGCACCTGCAGCCGGAGGTGGTGCAACAGGAGGGGCGGTTCTACTGGCGCCAACCGGTGCTGCGCCGGGCGCTGTTCCCCTTCCGCGCGGGGGAGCAGGAGATCGAGGGTGCCGAGGCGGAGCTGCGGGCGGTGTTCTTCGAGCCGACGCCGTTCGGCGAGGAGCCGGTGCGGCCGGCGCCGATCCGGCGGGAATCCGCCCCGCTGCGCCTCGACGTGCGCTCGCTTCCCGACCCCCCCGCCAGCTTCTCCGGCGCCGTCGGCTCCTTCGCCGTCGACGCCGCCCTCGAGCCGCCGGCGGTGGCGGCCGGCGACGCGGCCACCCTCACCCTGACCCTGCGCGGCACCGGGCAGCTCAGCGGCCTGCCCGACCCGCCCCCGCCCGAGCTGCCCGGCATCCGGGTGCTGCCGCCGCACGAGGCGACCGACCACCAGCTGCGCGGCCAGGAGATCCTGGCGAGCCGCAGCTGGCGCTACACGCTGGTCCCCGAGGGCGCCGGACGCTGGACGGTGCCGCCGGTGCGCTGGACCACCTTCCACCCCGGCAGCGGCGAGTACGAGGAGCTGGCGAGCCCGCCCCTGGCGCTCGCCGTCGCACCGCCGGCCGCCGCCGCCGAGAGCGGCGCCGCGGCGCCACCCGCCGCCCTCGCCGCGCCGGCGGAGGGCTGGCTCGCGCGCTACCCGCAGTGGCGCTGGGCTGCCCTCGGCCTCGGCGCCACCGTCCTGCTGCTGCTGGCGGCGGCCGTGGTGTGGCGCTCGGCCGGCGTCCCCGCCACCCACGGGGCGGCAGCAGACGGCGGGGCGCCATCGCGGGGCGGCCAGGGAGGGTCGCGGAAGGCCGACGAC
>DATKEH010000346.1:0-6166 GCA_035546355.1 Thermoanaerobaculia bacterium | reverse complement strand
GAGCACCCCCTGCGGGTCGCCATCGTCGGGACCGGCCCGTCGGGGATGTACGCCGCCCAGTCGCTGCTGCAGCAGGACGGCCCGACGGTGTCGATCGACCTCTTCGACCGCCTGCCGGCGCCCTGGGGCCTGGTGCGCTACGGGGTCGCCCCGGACCACCAGAAGATCAAGAACGTCATCCGCGTCTTCGAGAAGACGGCAGACGACCCGCGGGTGAGCTTCTTCGGCCACGTCCACTTCGGCCGCGACCTGACGCGCGAGGACCTGCTGCGCCACTACCACCAGGTGGTGTACGCCGTGGGGGCCCAGGGGGACCGCGAGATGGGGATCTCCGGCGAGGACCTGGCGGGGAGCTGGTCGTCCACCGAGTTCGTCAACTGGTACAACTGCCACCCGGACCTGGCCGACAGCTGCTATCCGCTGGAGCACGAGCGGGTGGCGGTGGTCGGCATCGGCAACGTGGCGATGGACGTCACGCGGATCCTCGCCAGGCCGGCGGAGGAGCTGGCCACCACCGACATATCCGACGAGGCGCTTCGGTGCCTGCGCGCCAGCCGCGTCCGCGAGATCCATGTCCTCGCCCGCCGCGGCCCGGTACAGGCCAAGTGCAGCCCCGCCGAGCTCAGGGAGGTGGGGGAGCTCGCCGGCGTGCAGGTGGTGGTCGACGCGGCCGAGCTCGAGCTCGACCCCACCAGCGAGGCGGAGCTGGCCGACGACCGGGCGGCGCAGAAGAACCTCGAGCTGTGGCGCCAGTGGGCCGAGCAGCCGCTCGACCCCGACAAGCGGCACGTCCGCTTTCGCTTCATGGTCTCGCCCGTCGAGGTGCTGGCAGCGGACAGCCGAGTGGCGGGGCTGCGCGTCGAGCGCAACCGCCTCGAGCCGCGGCCCGGCGGCGGCACGCGCCCGGTGGGCAGCGGCGAGGCCGAGACGCTGCCGGTGACGCTGGTGATCCGCGCCATCGGCTACAAGTCGCTGCCGCTGGTCGACCTGCCGTACGACGCGCGGCGGGCGGTGGTGCCGAACGACCGGGGGCGGGTGATCGATCCCGGCGCCGGGGAAGCCCCCCTGGCGCGCGAGTACGTGGTGGGCTGGGTGAAGCGTGGCCCCTCGGGGCTGATCGGCAGTAACAAGATGGACGCCGCGGAGACGGTGGAGCGGATGATGGAGGAGGTTCCGGAGCTGGCGCCCCTCCCCGGCGCCGCGGCGACGCGCCGCGAGATGGAGCGGCTCCTCGCCGGCCGCGGCGTGCGGTTCGTCACCTATGACGACTGGCGGCGACTGGATGCCCGCGAGGTCGAGCGCGGCCGCCGGCACGGCCGGCCGCGGGTCAAGTTCCTGCGTGTCGAGGAGATGCTGGCCGAGCTCGACGCCGACACCTCCGAGGCGGTAGGGGAGTGAGACGGGCGGGGGCGGAGCCCCGCCCCTACGAACCTTCAGGACGCCCGCTGCGGTCGTAGGGGCCGGCCTCCGCGCCGGCCCGCGACGATGGGTTACTCGACCCGCTTGACGACGACCAGGGTCATGTCGTCGTCGAGCTCGGCGCCGCCGGTGTACTCGAGCAGCGCCGCGTCGATGCGGTCGAGGGTGGCGCTCGCCGTCAGCTCGCGGCAGTCGCGAAGGATCTCCGTCAAGCCCTCCGGCCCGAGCAGCTCTCCGCCCTGGCTCTGCGCCTCGCTGGCGCCGTCGCTGTAGAGGGTCAGCACGTCGCCGGGGCCGAGCTCCTGGGCCCGCGTCTCGTAGACCTGCCCGTCGACCATTCCCGCCGGCGGACCGGTGGCGGGCAGCTCCACCACCTCACCCCCCGGACGCACCAACAGCGCCGGCGTGTGGCCCGCGTTGGCGAAGGCGAAGGTGTGGCGGGCGGGGTCGAGGATGCCGCAGAACAGAGTGGCGAACTTGTTGAACGGGAAGGCCTGGCACAAGTAGGCGTTGACCCGGTCGATCATCGCTCCCGGCGCCGCCTCCGCGCTTCCCGCCTGCGCGCGCACCGCGGCATGGAGGCTCGACATCAACAGGGCGGCGTCGAGGCCCTTCCCCGAGACGTCGCCCAGCGCCACGACCAGCTCGCGGCCGCGGGGGATGAAGTCGAAGTAGTCGCCGCCGACGGCGAAGGTCGGGAAGCTGACGCCGCCGATGTCGTACCCGGGGATGGCCGGCGGGCGCGCCGGCAGCAGGCGCACCTGGATGTCGCGCGCCTTGGACAGCTGCTCGCGCAGCCGGTCGGCTTCGATGCGCTCCTCCAGGAGCAGCGTGTTCTCCACCTTGACCGCCGCCACGCTGGCGATCGTCGTCAGCAGCTGCAGGTCGTCGCGAGTGAACGGCCGCACCTCGAGGGGGCTGTCGACGTACACCAGCCCGAGCAGCCGGTCGCCGGCCAGCAGCGGCACCGCCATGATCGAGCGGATGCCCGAGAGGATGATCGACTCGCGGTGGCGGAAGCGCTCGTCGACCTGGGCGTCGGTGGTGAGCACCGACTGGCGCGCGCCCAGAGCCTGCTCGCGCACGCCGCGGCTCAGCGAGATTTCGCCGGGGTCGAGCCTGCCGCCGGTACGGCTGCTGGCCACCCGCAGCGCGCTCCCCCCTCCCGCGGGCTCCTGCAGCTCCAGCAGCGCGCGCTCGGCGGGTATGCCGTCGAAGACCAGCTCGAGGATGCGCCGCAGCACGTCCTCGAGGGAGAGGGGTGAGAGAAGGGCGAGGCCGACCTTGCTGATCACCGCGAAGAGGTCGCGGGAGGGGGCGCCGAGGAGGCGATCCGCGGGCGCGCCGGCGGCCCGCTCGACCGACGCCAGCACATCGGCGATCTCGGCGGTGCGCGGTCGCGCCCCGGTGGCGTCCGCCGCCGCCGCCCCCGCCGTCGGCGAGGCCGCGGGGGTGGGGGGAGACCCCGCGCCGTCACCGGGCTCGAGCACCAGCTCGGTCTCGCCGATGCGGATGCGCTCCCCGGGCGCCAGCGCCACCGGCCCGACCACCCGGCTGCCGCCGACGAAGGTGCCGTTGCTGCTGCCGAGGTCGGTGACCCAGCAGGCGCCGCTCTCGACCCGCAGCTCGGCGTGCAGCCGCGACGCGAAGGGGTCGTCGAGCGTCAGGTTGGCCCGCGGCGAGCGGCCGACGGTGAGCCGGTCCCGGTCGAGGAGCACCCGCCGCGGCTCGCGGCCGGCCCCCTCGATCCGCAGCGCTAGGCCGTCGCCGCCGTCGCGGGTCATCCCGCCTGCCCCTGCACCACCGGACAATATCGGTTGCGCCGTGCTTCGAGATCGCGCACCACGGCCTGCTTGAAGCCGCGGGCGCCGGCCTCCGCCAGGCGGGCCTCGCGGTAGGCGGCGACATCGAGCGTCTCGAAGCGGATTCTCAGGGTGCGGAACAGGCGCGGCGCCACCTCTCCCGGGGCCTGCACGTGGTGCAGCCCGCCGCTGTAGGCCAGCAGCATCCGCCCCTGGTCCATCGAGCGCAGGATGTCGGCGATGCCGCCGCGCACCGTCATCGGCTGCCCCTCGGCGTCGAGGCCCGACTGACGCTTCATCCGTCCCTCGGGGAGGATCACCACCAGCGACTGCGGCGTGATGGAGCGCGCGAACTCCGACCAGGTGTGGTCGCGCATCCGCGTGACCGGCACGACCTGCGGCGCCACCAGGCGGAAGAAACGCCCCACCAGGGGACGCCTGAGGGTCTTCTCCGCCACCGGCACGACACCCCGGCGCGAGATGTCCGCCAGCAGGCGGTTGGGGACGCTGCCGGCGAACAGCGGCTCGTACAGGCTGGTGTGGTTGAGGATGGCGATGAGGCGCAGGTCGCCCCAGGGATCCTCCAGTCTGTCGCCCACCCACCCCACGTCGAAGCGGTAGAAGACCCGGCTGAACCCCTTGACCCCGAGGAGCAGCAGGTAGTTGTGCACGGTGGGGCGTATTCTATCCGCGCCTCCGTGAACGACGCCGTGCACGCCGCCCCGGTCGCCGCCACCTACCCGCCGTGGGTCGCGGGCCTGGCGCGGCAGCTGGCACGCGTCTTCTTCCAACGGGTCGAAGTGATCGGCGCCGCCGCGGTGCCGCGCCACCGGCCGCTGCTCTACGTCGCCAACCACAACAACGGGCTGATCGACCCGCTGCTGCTGATCGGGTTCCTGCCGGGGCGCCCCCGCTTCCTGGCCAAGAGCACGCTGTGGCGCAACCCGATTCTGCGCCCCTTCCTGGCGTTGGGCCGGGTGATCCCCGTCTACCGCCGGCAGGATCCGGGGTTCAGCGCCGCGGCCAACGAGCAGACCTTCGCCCGCTGCCAGGAGGGGTTGGCGGCGGGTGGCGCCGTGGCCCTCTTTCCGGAGGGGATCAGCCACAGCGCCCCGGGGCTCGCCGAGCTGCGCACCGGGTCGGCGCGGATCGCCGTCGGGACCCTGGAGCGGTTCGGCGACGTCGGGCTGCGCATCGTCCCGGTGGGGTTGCTGTTCGACGCCCGCGAGCGCTTCCGCTCGCGGGTGCTGGTCAAGGTGGGCGCGGCGATCGATCCCGCGACCGCGCTCGCCGCCGGCGATCGCCCGCAGCAGGTGCGGCAGCTGACCGCCCTGCTCGCCGACGCCCTCGCCGCGGTCACGCTCGGTTACCCCTCCTGGGAGGAGGCGCGGCTGATCGAGCGGGCGGCAGAGCTCTACCTGCACCCCGAGCCGGAGCTCCCCGGCCGCCAGCCCATGGCGCCGAGCTTCGCCACCCTGCGCGCCTTCAGCGAAGAGTACCGGCGCCTGCTGCGCGAGCGCCCCGAGGAGGTCGCGGCGCTGGCGGCCGAGCTGGCGGACTACGACGGGCTGCTGCGGGCGTTCGGGCTGCGGGACGTGCAGGTGGCCGCCGCCTACCCGCTGCCGTCGGTGGCCCGCTTCGCGGCCGGGTCGGTGGCGGTGCTGCTGCTGCGGCTGCCGCTGGCGTTGGCGGGGATGGCGCTGGGGTGGATCCCCTACCGTATCTGCGGCTGGCTGGGCGCGCGGGTGGCCCACCGCCCGGACCAGCCGGCGACCTACAAGCTGTTCGGCGGCCTGGTGCTCTACCCGCTGTTCTGGGCCGCCGAGGCGGTAGTGGCGGCGCGGTGGGCAGGGTGGCCCGGCGCCCTGGCGGTGCTGGCGCTCGGTCCGATCGGCGGGTGGGCCGCGGTCCGCTTCCTGGGCCGCCTGCGGTTGCTGCTCACCGAGGCCCGCGCCTACCTGCTGCTGCGACGCAAGCGCGGTCTCGGCCGCGAGCTGCGGGCGCGGCGGCAGCGCATCCGGGAGCGGATCGTGGTGCTGGCGGACGGGCCGACGCCGGGGCACCGCGGAGCAGGGTCGTAGGGCGGGCTCCGTCCCCGCCCGGGCCGGCGCGGAGGCCGGCCCCTACGACCCTGGAGGTGGCCCATTCGGTCGTAGGGGCGGCCCTCTGCGGCCGCCCGGGGGGCGCGGAGGCCGGCCCCGCCTACGGCCGGCGGGATGGGTAGCCCGGGCCGCGCACCACCCGGCCCGGGGTGGCGCCGGTGTGCTCGCCGTCGCGCAGCACGGCGACGCCGTTGACGAAGACGTGGCGCACGCCGGTCGCGTACTGGTGCGGCTGAGAGAAGGTGGCGTGGTCGGCGATCGTCAGGGGGTCGAAGGCGACGACGTCGGCGAAGTGGCCGGGGCGCAGCGCACCGCGGTCGCGCAGCCCGAGGTTGCCGGCGGGGAAGGCGGTGAGGCGACGGATCGCCTCCTCGAGCGGGACGATCCCCTCGTCGCGCACGTAGCGCCCCAGCAGGCGGGCGAAGTTGCCGTAGGCGCGGGGGTGGGGGTTGGACTCGAGGAAGACCCCTTCCGGCGCCGGCGCGTCGGCGTCCGAGCCGAAGCTGATCCAGGGCAGAGCCACCTGCCGCCGCACGTTCTCCTCGCTCATCAGGAAGTAGATGGTACCGACGCGGCTGCCGTCCTCGACCACCAGGTCCATGGCGGTCTCCTCGGGGCCGGTGCCGCGAGCCGCCGCCACCTCCGCCAAGGTCTTGCCGGTCAGCGGCTTGAGGGCCTCGTTCTTGAAGCCCACCAGGATGGTCTGCTCGGGGCCGGCGGCGAGGTACAGGTTCTCCCACGCGTCGGTGGGCGTGGTCATCTCGCGGGCCACCCGCGCCCGCACCTGGGGGTCCCGCAGGCGTTCGATCCAGTCGTCGAGGCCCCCCTCCTGCACCCAAGGCG
>DATKEH010000345.1:0-11470 GCA_035546355.1 Thermoanaerobaculia bacterium | reverse complement strand
GCAGAGCGGGTGGCCACTCCGACGATGAGCCGCACCATCGAGGCCATGGTGCGGGAGGGGCTGGTGCAACGCCGCACCTCGCCCGCCGACCGGCGGGCGCTGGTGCTCACCGCGACCGAGGAGGGGAAGCGACTGTTGGAGGCGGGACGGGCTCGGCGCATCCGCCACCTGACGGCCGAGCTGGCGCATCTCAGCGCCGAGGAGCTCGCCGCCCTAGACCGCGCCGCCGAGGTCCTGGGGCGGCTGCAACGGATCGGCGGGCCTGCAGATCGGGAGGCACCATGACGGGAACGAGCTTCGGATTGCGTCAGATCGGGCAGATCCACGTCGCCGTCGGCGACGTCGATCGTGCGGTGGCCTTCTATCGCGACGTCCTGGGCATGCCGCTGCTCTTCCGCTTTCCGGGGATGGCGTTCTTCGACTGCGGCGGGGTGCGGCTGTACCTGGCGGCGGCGGAGGGCGAGGAACCGCTGGGGACGTCGATCCTCTACTACCGCGTCGCCGACATCGCCGCCGCCGCCGCCGAGCTCGAGGGGCGCGGCGTCAGCTTCGACAGCCGGCCGCACGTGGTGCACCGCGACGAGCGGCACGAGCTGTGGATCGGTTTCTTCCGGGACTCCGAGGGCAACCGCCTGGCGCTGATGAGCGAAGTGGAGACCTAGCCTGCAGGGGCCGGCGGCGGCTCGACCACCTCGACGCGGCCGCTCGCCGGCAAGTCCGTCACCGTCTGCACGGCGCCGGAGGGCCACAGCACCTCGAGGCGCTCGGGCTCGCGGTCTCCGAGACCGAACCACAGCGGCATCGAGCTCTGCGCCAGGTAGCCGGACTTGCCGTCCTGCTGCTGGGTGAGCACTGCGCCGCCGGCGTGCAGGCGCACCACCGCTCCCAGGCCGTCGCGGTTGGATCGCGTGCCCTGCAGCGCCACCTCGAGGTGACGTACCGGGTGGCGCTGCGCCAGGTCGCTCACCAGCACCTGCGGCGGGGCGTGGAACTCGCCGGTGACGATGTCGAGATCGCCGTCGCCGTCGAGGTCGAAGATCACCGAAGAGCGGGTGCCGAGGGTGCCGAGCAGGGTGAAGGTGCCCTGCCGGCCGGCGCAGATCCTGGCGTACAGCTCGTGGGCCAGCATCTTCTGCGACGAGCAGTCCAGCTCCAGCCACTCGGTGTGGGTGCGGCCGTCGCGGCGCGGCTCGACGCCGAGGACGAACTCGGCGGCGTGGAAGCGCTCGCCGCCGTTGAGCAGCAGCGAGTTGATGCCATAGCGGAACGGGAAGCTCATGCTGGAGGCGATGAAGACGTCCTGCAGCCCGTCGGCGTTGAGGTCGCCGGCGCTGAGCCCCCAGGGCCAGTAGTTCTCGAGGTGGAGGGCATCGGACTGCTCGGGAAACGGCGGCTCGCCGTCGTTGCGGTAGAAGGCGTTGCCGAAGACGTTGTCCGCCCCCCCTTGCAGGTGGTGATCGCTCCACAGGATCGTCGCCTTGAGGGTCTCGAGCGGCGGGTTGATGTCGTCGCTCATGTCCGAGTGCATGTCGGTGAGGAACAGGTCGAGGCGGCCGTCGTTGTCCTGGTCGAAGAACTTGATCCCCATCGCCCCCCACGGCGTCTGCTCGAACCACTCGGCGGTGCGGTCGACGAAGCGCTTCCCCTCCTGATTGAGCCAGAAGTGGTCGTCGCCCTGCATGTTGAGCACGTAGAGGTCGGGATAGCCGTCGCCGTCGAGGTCGGCGAAGCTGGCGTCGCCCGCCCAGCCGGTGTCGACCAGGCCGGTCTGCTGCGACACGTCGGCGAACCGCAACCCCCCGAGGTTGCGATAGAGGATGCTCGCCTCCGCGCGCTCCGGCCGCAGGTGGCCGGCGAAGGGGTCGGAGACCCCGGGGTGATAGCCGCGCGGATCGGCGGTGGGCTCGGTGTAGACGCCGACGTTGGTGACGAACAGGTCGAGCAGCCCGTCGCGGTCGTAGTCGAAGAACACGGCCCCCGAAGAATGCCCGACGTAGCCGACACCCGCCTGGGCGGTGACGTCGGTGAAGCGGCCGCCGCCGTCGTTGCGGAACAGCACGTTGCCGCCGCGCACCGTGGTGACGAACAGGTCGGGGTCGCCGTCGTTGTCGACGTCGGCGAAGGAGGCGGCGACCGAGACGCGGTCCGCGAGCCCGACGCCGGCCTGCTCGGTGATGTCGGCGAAACGGCCGTCCCCCAGGTTGCGCCACAGCTCGTTGCGCCCCATCTGCGACACGAAGTAGAGGTCGAGGCGGCCGTCGCCGTCGACGTCGGCCACCGCCACCGCGTTGCCGTGGTCGTAGTGGACGAGCTTGAAGTCCGCCAGCGAGTCGGGGGTCGGGCGGTGGACGAAGGTGATGCCGCTCTCCTCCAGCCGATCGACGAACCGGAAGTCGTGCTGCACCGGGATCTGCGCCGCGGCGGCGAGCTGCGCCTGCCGCCGCGCCTGCAGCGTGTCCACCCCGACGTCGGGCATCGGGAAGCGCAGCTCGGGGCGCTCGGCGGCGCCGGCGGCGAGCGCCAGCACGCCGGCCGCCAGGACGGTGGCCAGACGCACCGCGACTCCGGAGCGGGCGGGGTGGCGGGCCCGCCCGCGGGCATACCGGGTGGAGATGACGAGAGGGCCGGAGGGCGAGGGCCGTGGAAGGGAACACTTCTTCATGACCCGTTAGAGGGGTCCTGCGGCCGGTTTCCTTCGACATGTCGGCGGCCTCCTCACCGCGATCCCCTCGCTCGGGGGTACGGCGGCGCCACCCGGGACGCGGGACAGGGGGCTCGACTCGGCCGTCCGAAGGGGCGCCAGCAGCTCGAGATTCTTGCGAGAATCCCCTACGCTCTGGACCCCTCTTCCCCCGAGAGGGGGGAGAGGGGCAGGGGAGCGGGGGGCGACAAGAGAGAGCTCGTCTGCGGGCGGGGGGTGCAGAGGCCAGCGACCAGCGGACGTGGTCCCCACCTCGGCGGTCCGAGGCGGAGCCTCACTAGGCCCGCAGCTCCTCGAGATCGGCGAGCAGGGCCTCGGCGGTGGCGTAGCGCCGCTCCGGGTCCTTCTCCAGGCAGCGCAGCAGGATCGCCTCGAGCGCCGGCGGGATCTCCGGCCAGTGCTGGCGCGGCGGCGGGGGCGCCTCGTTCAAGGTAGCGACGATGACCTGCATCGGGTTGCGCCCCGCGAACGGGGTGCGGTCGGTGAACAGCTCGTAGAGCACCACCCCTACCGCGTAGAGGTCGGCCCGCTGGTCGACCGGCTCGCCCTGCAGCTGCTCGGGGGCCAGGTACTGCGGCGTGCCCACCACGGTTCCCGGCTGCGTCTGCCCCTCGGCGAGGCCGCGGGCTATGGGGCGGGCGATGCCGAAGTCCATCAGCTTGGCGTTGCCGCTGGGCTCGACCAGCAGGTTCTCCGGCTTGATGTCGCGATGCAGCACGCCGACGGCGTGGGCGGCGGCGAGCCCGCGGCAGAGCTGGCGGGCGAGGCGCAAGCCCGCCGAGTAGGGCAGCGCTCCGGTCTTCTGCAGCAGGTAGCGCAGGGTGATGCCGCGCACGTACTCCATGGTGATGAAGGGGATGCCGTCGACCTCGCCGAAATCGAAGGTGCGCAGCACGTTGGGGTGGGTGATCTTGCGCGCCAGCTTGAGCTCGCTCTTGAGCCGCTCGAGCTGGTCGCGATTCCCCCACACCTCCTGCTTGAGCATCTTCAGCGCCACCAGGTCGTCGAGCTGCCGGTCGCGCACCTTGTAGACCACGCCCATGCCCCCGGCCCCCAGCACCGAGAGGATCTCGAACCGATCTCCGAGCACGGTGCCGGGGGCGATCTCCGACAGCGTCGGCCGCTCGACGAGCTGGGGCGTCGGCAGCTCGGCGACCGCCGGCACGACGCCAGTGACCCGCGCCGCCATGCCGCCGTCCAGCACGTAGACCTTGCGCGTGCCGAGCAGGCCGCGCTGCGGCACCAGCTCCACCCCCTGACGCCCGAAGGCCCCCTCGAGCCCCTCGTAGAACGCCGGGGCGAGCACGATGTCGCCGGGCGTCGCCTCGCGCAGCAGCGACTCGAGCTGCTGCAGCGGCCGACCCACCAGCACCGGGGCAGGCCCCTCCCCCACCACCACCGAGCCGCCCAGCACCTGCCCCTCCACCAGCGCCGCCGACGGCGGATCGTCCCGCCCGAGGTCCGGCGCCCCGGCGAGCGAGGCGAAGGCCTCGGTCGCCGCCGACAGCGCCTGGAAGGCGCGGTTCTCCCCCTCGAACACCGCCACCAGGCGCTGCCCCTGCAGGGAGTGCAGCCGGCCGCCGCGGCTCTCCACTGCCGTCTGCAGGCGCCGCAGGTCCCTCCCCAGGAGGTCCAGCGTATGCTCCGGGTCGATCGCCAGCTTGGGATTGCCGTAGCGCCGCAGGTCGAGGCCGAGCAGGGCGACCGCCAGCTGGCGCGGCGCCTCCACCCCCTCCTCGCGGCCGCTCGGCAGGGTGCGCGACAGCTCGGCCATGTAGGCCTCCATGTCCTGCTTCTCGCGCAGCTCCGACAGCAGCACGTCGAAGGCGGCGGCGAGCTGCCCCACCTCGTCGGAGCGGTCGACCGCGATCCGCTGGTCGTAGTGCCCCTCCCTGGCCGCTGCCGCCGCCGCCGCCAGCTGCCGCACCGGCCGCATCACCCGCCGCGACAGCAGGTAGGAAAGCAGCGATGCCACCAGCACCGCCGCCAGGCCGACCAGCAGCAGGATGGTGCCGAGGCGCTCGAACGGGCGCAGCTGCACGTCGGGCGAGGCCAGGGAGACGGCGGCGCCGACGGTTTCGCCGGAGGCGTCGGTGAGCGGCCGCACCAGCCCCATCCATCGGCGGTCACCGAGCCTCAGCTCGACGCGCTCGGCGCTCTCCTCCCCCCCCATCACCTCGCTCAGCACGCCGCCTGCCGCCAGGGTGCGCAGCAGCTGCTGCCCCAGCGCCGGGTCGAGGGTCGAGGCGACCACCCGCAGCTGGCCGTCGAAGGTGGTCAGGAAGGCCACCTCGGCGTCGCTGATCCGACGCACCTCGAGGGCCGTCAGGTCGTCGACCGCGAAGCCCGCCAGCAGGAACCCCTCGAGCAGTCGATCGCCGCTGACCAGGGGCACCACCACGGCATGGAACAGCCGCCCGTCCTGGCGCCACACGCCGAAGGCCTGGTACTCGTCGAGCGCCTGGGCCACCAACGGCCGCTCGGCGAGATCCTCCCCCAACGCGTCGGGGTCGTCGGTGCGGGCGAGCACCCGCCCTTCGGGGTCGAGAGCGATGGCGAAGTCGAAGCCGAGCTCGTTCTGCCGCTCCTCGAGCTGGTCGAGGATCGACAGATACTGCTCCTGCGCGCGCGCCTCGGCTACGTAGGCGGTCAACGCCGGGTCGGCGGCGAACACCCGCGCGATCAGCTCGAGCTGCTCGAGTCGGGCGAGCTGCAGCGCCTGCTGCACCGACGCGGAGCGGTCGAGCGCCTGGCGCGCCGTCTGTTCGGCGATCTGGCGGCCGAACAGGTAGGTGACCGCCACCGCCGCGCCGACCGCCAGCACCACCAGCAGGGCGGTGATCAGGAAGATGCGCAGTCCCAGGGAGAGGCGAGGGCGCACGGCTCAGCGGTAGTCCCGCCCGCGCTCCTTGCGGTAGGGCTTGCCGAGCTTGTTCATGTGCTTGGGAACGCGCGGCCGGGAGGCCTCGAGGGTGATCTCGAGGGGCGCGCCGTGCGGGCGCTCGAGCTGCCGCGACCAGGGGTCGCTGCGCTCGTGCCAGACGGTGAGGGTGCCGGGAGCGTCAGGGAGGCCGGCGAGGCGAAAGGCCCCGTGCCCGTCGGGGCGGGTGAAGTAGGGCGTGTCGAGGACCAGCACGTACGCCACCATCGAGTGGTGGACGTTGCAGAAGACCCTCACCAACCCCGGCTCGTCGAAGGTGACGTCCCGTCCGGGCCCGCGGTCGTAGAGGCCGAGGTCGAAGGCGTTGCCCCCCGACACCGAGAACACGTTGTGCAGTATCGGGTCGCGATTGGGGAACCGCACGCGGCTGCCCAGCGGCACCGCCAGCAATCGCGGCGCGAATTCCTTCCCCTCGGTGACGACCTCGAAAGCTGTCGCCGGCGGCGTGACGGGCGCCTTGTGGCTGGGCGAGAAATACACCACCGCCCGCTCGGCCTCCCCCGCCAGCGAGCGGCTCCGCTGCCGCACCTCCACCCGGCCGCCGAGCTCGGCGGCCGCAGCCGGTGCGGCCAGCGGCGTGATCGCGACGGCCAGCGCGAAGAGGGCGACAGCGCGGGGCATCGAAGTGGAGAAATGATAGCAAGGAGCGGAGATAATGGCCGCCATGCTGGCCGAGCGGGTGCGTCGCTTCATCGCCGATCCCGCCGCCGACGACTTCGACCGGCTGGCCCTGGAGGTGGCGACCTTTCAGCACGCCCACATCCCGGAAGTACGCCGGCTGTGGCAGCGGCGCGGCCTGCTACCGGACGCCGCGCGCAGCTGGCGGGACGTGCCGCCGGTGCCGACTCTCGCCTTCAAGAGCCTCGAGCTGCACGCCGCGGAAGCGCGCGAGGTCTTCCGCTCGAGCGGCACGCGCGGCGGCGGACGCAGCAGCCACTTCCAGCCCTGGCCGCAGCTCTACCGCGCCGCCGTCGACGCCTCGTTCCCCCGTTTCTGCCTGCCGCGCCTGCACCTGCCGCCGATGCTGGCCCTGGTCCCGGACCGCCAGCAGGCGCCCGATTCGAGCCTCTCCTTCATGGTCGACCACGTGCTGCGCCGGTTCGCGGGCGAAGGCAGCGCCCATGCCTTCGGCTCGCGCGGCGTCGACGTCCCCGCCGCCCGCTCCTGGCTCGCGGCCCGGCAGCGGGAGAAACGGCCGGTGGTGGTGCTCGCCACCTCGTTCGCGCTGGCGCAGCTGCTCGATGCGCTGGAGCGCCGGACGCTGCGCTTCCGCATGAGCCCCGGCAGCGTGCTGTTCGACACCGGCGGCTTCAAGGGCCGGACGACGGCGCTGGAGCCGGCGGATCTGACGGCGCGGGTCGGCGCGACCCTGGGCATCCCCGCCGAGCAGGTGGTGCGGGAGTACGGCATGAGCGAGCTCTCCAGCCAGGCCTACACGGCCACCCTTCTCGGCGGCGATCGCGAGCTGTTCGTCCCCCCTCACTGGCTGGGCGTGCGGGTGCTGTCGGCCGACACCCTCGCCGACCTGCCGGCGGGAGAGGAGGGCCTGCTGGCCTTCTTCGACCTCGCCAACGCCGGCTCGGTCGCCGCCGTGCTCACCGAGGACCTGGGAAGGCTCGGCGAGGGGGGATTCCGCCTCCGCGGCCGGGCGGCCGACGCCGAGCTGCGCGGCTGCTCGCTGACCGTCGAGGAGCTGCGGCTGGAGTAGGGAGCGGGCGGCCGCCGCCCGGACCGTTGTAGAGTCCCCTCGAACCCCGTCCCCCAATTCCAGGAGTCGCCCGGTGCGCATCCACCCCTTCCGGTCTGTCGCTCGCTGCGTCCCGCTGCTCGCCGCCACCCTCTGCGCGCCGCTCGCCGCCCAGGGGGAGGGGGAGGAGGGACCGCGGCTGGGCCCCACCGTGCGCTTCGGCATCGAGGCCAAGGCCCACCTGCGGCGCAGCGACGAGAACCGCTTCCCCGTGCCCTTCCCCTTTCCTCCCGAGCAGCTGCCGCCGGGACAGGACCGCGCCTTCCTGCAGACCGTCGACCCCGGCACCAGCCTCGAGCTGTCCGCCGTCACGCTGTTCGTCGACGCCACCTGGAGCGAGCTGCTGGCCGCCCACCTGAAGGTCGACATGATCGACCTCTACGACCGCAACCCGACCTCCGGCGACAAGAAGGTGGACGTCGACGAGGCGTGGCTGCGCTTCGGCCGCGAGATGCCGCCAGCCACGCTCCCCGCGGGCAGCGGCGCCTACTTGAAGGTCGGAAAGTTCGGCCACTTCGAGCGCCAGGACGACCGGCATCTCGAGAGCTACGGCCTGGTCTCGACCGCCTTCAACCGCTTCGAGGACACCGGCGTCGAGCTCGGCGTCGACCTCGGACGGCACCTCTACCTCAAGGGTTCGGTCACCCAGGGCAACCCGGTCTTCATCCGCGACCCCAATGCGCTGGCCGGCGACAACGGCACGCTGGAGCAGCTGCGCAACCCGCACCCGCGCCACGCCCTGGGGAGCGGCATCCTGATCCTCTACGACGCCGAGGTCGAAGACGTCGACGTGGACGGCGATCCCGAGCTCGGTATCGGCGTCGGCCTGCGCTTCGGCGACGAGACGGGGGAACGGGGCCTCGAGCTCCTCGCCTGGGGGTACGAGCGCACGCTGGCCGACACCGTCGACCTCGAGGGCACCGTCTACGGCGGCGACCTCGATCTGCTGCTGGGGCCGGGGAACCTGACGCCGCTGCCGCTGGCGGGGGACGAGAAGCGGGAGGTCGGCGGCAACCTGTGGCTCTACTACGGCGGCGTCACCCTCTTCGCCCAGTACGTCGACCAGGAGCTCGCCGGCCTGCCCCGCACCGGCTGGGAAGTGGAGGCCGCCTGGTCGATCGAGCTGCCGGTGCGCTGGGCGCTGGCCGGCCAGCAGCTCTTCCCCTTCGTGGCGCCGGCGGCCCGCTACTCCAGGCTCGACCCCGACTTCGCCAACCACCCGCTGACGCCGGTTCCGAGCGTCAGCTGGGAGTGGGACAAGCTCGACGCCGGCGTGCGGCTGGGAATCGTCCCCGGGACCGACCTGACGCTCGAGTACGCCCGCAACCGCTTCATCCTCAAGAGCGGCCGCGAGGCGGAGAACGACGAGTACCTGGCGACGCTGCGCTGGCGCTGGTGACCGGCGACCGCTGCCTGGCGAAGAGGCGTTTTGCCTGCTACCGTGTAGGGTCCCCTTCGCAAGGAGCCCGCCATGGTCCTCGATCGCGCCCGTCACCTCCACCGGAGCCTGCTCCTCCTCACCGCCGGAATGCTAGCCGCCGCCGCCGTGGCGGCGCCACCCCCGCTGGTGGTGGCCGTCGACACCAGCCGTTCGCTGCGCGCCGACGAGCTCGCTTCCGCCACCGGCACCCTCGCCGCGGCGCTGCGCCAGCTGCCGGCCGACACCCCCACCGGGCTGCTGGCATTCGACGACGCCCCGCGCTGGGTGACGCCGTTGGGCGCACCGCCGGCCGAGGTGGCCACCGCCCTCGAAGGCCTGCAGCCGCGCGGCAACTTCACCCTGTTGCACGATGCGCTGTTCGTCGCCGCCCGCGAGCTCGTCGACGGCGGCGTCGTCCTCACCGTCACCGACGGACGGGACGAGAACTCGGCGACTACCGTCGAGGACGTCGCCCGGCTCGGCCAGGCGCAGGGCGTGCGGCTGGTGACCGTGGCGATGGGCCGGCGGATCGAGGAGCGGGGCCTGCGCCGCCTCGCCCTGCTCACCGGCGGCACCCACCTGGGCAGCCCGCGGGAAGTCTCAGGCGCCAGCCTGACGGCGGTGCTGGAGCGACTCGCGGCCGAGCGCGCGGCGGCGACTGCCGCCACCGAGCCTGCGGCGGCGGCCGGCGCGTCGGCGGCCGAGACGGCGGCGGCCGTCCCGGCCGCCCTGCCGGCGGAGCGCCAGCCGGACGGCGGAGAAGCCGGCGCGGCGCGGGACGAGGTGACGCCGCTGTGGCGTCGGCCCCTGCTGCTGCTGCTGCCGGTGGCGCTGCTGGCGGCGATCGCCGCGGTGGTGCTGGCGGCGCGGCGGACCACCCACCCCCGCACCCGCTTCTGTCCGCGCTGCGGCAGCGAGCTGGCGCCCGACGAGACCGGGTGCTCCCACTGCGACGAAGAGGAGCTGCTGGCCCGCCTGCAGGATCGCGAGGCAGCGCCGATCGCCGAGACCACCGAGCTCAAGCTCGAGCCGGCGGCGCTGGAGAACGACACCAATCCCGGCGTGCTCGAGCAGACGCGGGTGATGACCGACAAGAGCCTGCTGGTGGTGCGCGAGCCGGGGGAGACGCAGCGCACCTACCTGCTGCGCTCCGACAAGGCCTTCGCCGTCGGCCGGGCGCCGATCGGCAACAGCCTGGTGCTGTTCGACCCGGCGCTGTCGGCGCACCATTTCAAGGTGGTGCCCGACAACGGCTACTACTACCTGATCGACCTCGCCTCGACCAACGGCACCTTCCTCAACCGGCGGCGGGTGCGGGCGGCACGCCTCGCCTCCGGCGACCAGATCCACGCCGGGCAGGCGGAGCTCGAGTTCCGCAGCTACCTCGGGTGAGGGCGGACGACGCCGCGCACCCCCCCTCCTGCCCGCCGCTGGCGACCCAGGTGGCGGCGCGAGCCGGCGTCTACTGGCACGCCGCGCAGTGGAGCCCGCCGCGGCTCGCGGAGCTGGCCCGTCATCTCGCCGAGCGCGGCGGCGCGGCGTTGCGCGAGCTCGCCGACGGCGAGCTGCTGGCGGCCTGGGGCGACACCGTGTCCCGGTTCCGCGATCCCGAGTCGCCGGAGCGGCAGGCGCTCGACCCCGCCCTGGCCCGCTTGAGCGGACTGTCGCCGGCAGGGCTGTCGGCCGCCCTCGAAGCGGTGCTCGGCGGCGTCGCCGCAGGACCGTCGGAGGAGCTGCGGACGGCGGCAGGCGGCGCGCGAGCCCGCGGCCTGGTGGTCGTCATGCTCGCCGGCAACGTCCCGGCGCTCGCCGTGCAGCCGCTGCTGCCGGCGCTGCTGCTGCGGCTGCCGGTGCTGCTCAAGTCGGCGTCCTCGGAACCCCTCTTCGCCCCCGCCTTCCTCGGCGCCCTGGGCTCGCGTCTGCCGGCGCTGACCGAGGGCGCCGCGGCGATCACCTGGCGCGGCGGGCAGGAGGAGCTGGAGGCGCCGCTGCTCGCGCGGGCGAGCCGCGTGCTCGCCTACGGCGGACGGGAGACGATGGCGAGCCTGGCGCGGCGGGCCCCCGGCAAAGTGGTGGACTACGGCCCGAAGCTCAGCCTGGCGGTGGTGGCTAGCGACGCCGATGCCGCTGCCGTCGCCGCCGGGCTGGCTCGCGACGTCGCGCTGTTCGATCAGCGCGGCTGCCTGTCGGTACAGGCGGTCTACGTGCAGCACGACGCGGTGCCGTTCGCCGCCGCGCTGGCCGCCGCGCTCGCCGAGGTAGCCGCCGAGCTGCCGCCCGGACCGGCCGATCCGGTGGCCGCCGCGCACGTCCATCAGCTGCGCGCCGAGGCCGAGATGCGCGGCCTGTGGCTGTCGGCCCTGCCGCTGACCCTGGGGACGGTCGTCGTCGAGCCCCTGCCGCCCCTGCGGCCGTCGCCCGGCCTGCGGACGGTGCGGGTGCACCCCCTCGCCGATCTCGACGCCCTGGCGGGCCTGCTCTTCCCCTGGCAGGGGCGGCTGCAGGGGGCGGCGCTGGCGGGGGAGCGCGCGTGGCAGCTGCGCGACGCGCTGGCCAACCTCGGCATCAGCCGCTGCGCCCCTCCCGGCGAGCTGCAGGCCGCCGACGCGCTGTGGCACAACGGCGGCCGCAGCCCGGTGGAGGTGCTGGCCGGGACGGCGT
>DATKEH010000344.1:0-16259 GCA_035546355.1 Thermoanaerobaculia bacterium | reverse complement strand
GGGATCACCGGCTGGGCGCAGGTCCACGGCTGGCGTGGCAACACCTCCATCCGCAAGCGCATCCAGTACGACCTGTACTACATCGAGAACTGGTCGCTGAAGCTGGACCTGAAGATCCTGTGGATGACGGTGCGGCACAGTCTGCGGCCGAACGTGTATTGATCCGCGGGTGGTGGAGAAGGCCCTCCGGAGGCCGCCGACCATCTCCCCCCGCGCCTCTTGCTTCCAATCTCTGAATCCGGCGGACCAGCCGGGGGATCTCGGTCTTCCGCCCGCCTACGTAGCCCGGCGACTCCGACCGAAGACGGGCCGGCGCAGAGGCCGGCCCCTACGACGAAACGGCGGCGGCTGTTCTTGTGCGTATTCCGCATCGTTGGCTGTCGCCACCTCTCACCCTCACCCTCTCCCCCTGAGGGGGAGAGGGGGGCAGAGCGCACTCCCCATCGGAAGTTCGGCGCCCCCCGCCCCTCCAACCGTATCCGCGCGGGGTGTGGGGCGGGACCGGGTGGTCGGGCGGACGCTTCCCGGGCGGAGGTGGGCCGGGAATCTACCGGTCGACGCCATTCGAGGCCGGAACGGCACGCCACCTGTGTCGGCCACCGACGGAGGGCGGTCTCTGGCCCGGGCGTCAGCCCTGCCAGGGGCATCTCGCCGAGCGCGAGGCCCGCCCGGCGCAACCACCCCTGCTGCGATCCGGCGCGACGGCGAGCGGAGGCGCCGGCGAGGCTCTCGGCGGCTCGGAGCCGAGAGCCGCCTCCGTGGACCACCCATCCGGCGCCGTCCCCGGGCGGGGCCGACGCCCGGGCCAGAGGCCGCCCGGCCGGGCCGGCACGGAGGTCGGCCCCTACAACGGTGCTGGCTAGCCGACCTTCTTGAGCACCGCCTCGACGCTGCGCAGGCTGCGGCGTACCGCGACGCGGTCGGTCTCGTGCAGCCGCTCGCCGGCGAAGCTCTCGCGCAGGTAGAGGCCGATCAGCCGTTCCGTCGCCGGCGCGGCGTCGGGGAAGCTGGCCAGCGCGGCCTGGCGTAGCGCCAGGGGCGCCATCGACTCGGGCACCGGCAACCCGGCGCCGTCGAGGCGGCGGCGCAGCCGGCGGTACGCGGTCGCGGCCGACAGCGGCCGGCGCTCCAGGTGCCACGCCACCAGCGCGGCGAGCAGCATCAGGCCGAGCAGCCCCACCAGCGCCCGCCGCGCCCAGAGCTGCCAGGGGAAGGGCTCCTCCCCCTTCTCCCCGTCCGCCAGCGCCATCACCGTCTCCCCCGTCGACCCCTGCGGCAGCGCCTCCGAGTCGCCGCCGCGCAGCGCCTCCCACAGCCCCGACCAGGCGGCGCGCAGCTGCCGGAAGAGCTCGATCTGGTCGTAGAACCCGAAGGTCAGCACGTAGCGGTCCCAGCGGAAGATCAGGTAGTCGTACACCTGGCTCACGAAGAGCGCGAGGTTGGCCTCCTGGGTGCTCGGCCGCCCCGCCGAGGGGGTGGGATCGAACACCGTCCAGCCGTCGCCCGGGATCCACGCCTCTACCCAGGCGTGGGCGTTGCTCTGCCGCACCGTGAAGTAGCCCTCGAGCGGGTTCTCGTCGGCGCCCAGGAAGCCGGTGACCAGCCGCGCCGGCACCCCCTGGCTACGCAGCAGCAGCACCATCGCCGAGGCGAAGTACTCGCAGTGCCCGCGGCGACTGGCGAAGAGGAAGTCCTCGAGCGGCAGCTGCCCCGAGCGGCCCACGTAGTCGATGGTGTACTCGAGCTCGGTGGAGAGGAACTGCTCCAACCGTACCGACTGCTCGAAGGGATCGCCGTCGCCCATCACGGTGGCGGCAAGCGCCTCCATGCGCGGCGTGACGCCGGTGAGGTCGAGCGTCGGCTCGGCACCGCCGTCGAGTCGTGGCGGCTCTGCCAGCACCGTCACCGGATCGCTCGTCAGACCCACCTGATACTCGATGGCGGTACCGGGGGCGATCGGCAGCGACGCCGCGCCCCCGCGGTCGAGCTCCAGGGTGTGCGCCCGCAGCAGCAGCTCCGTCGCCTGGACCGGCAGCGGAATGCTGGTGCTGTGGAGCGGCACCAGCCAGACCTCGACCCGCTGGCGCGCCGCGATCGGCGCCAGGTCGAAGGTGAAGCTGCGGTCCGCCCGGCGTACACCGGACGTCGCGGCACGCTGCCACACCCGGCCGTCGTAGCCGTCGTAGGTCGCCGCCTTGAGCCGCACCTCCTGGCGCGGCTGCGGCGTCGGCTGATACCGCAGCCGCATCACCACCACCCGGCTCGAACGGGCGCTGCCGATGCTGTCCAGGGTGACCACGTCGGCGAAGGCCGAGGCGTGGACGATGGTGCCGGTACCCGGGCCGCGCACCAGCAGGTAGGGGGCGCGGATCCGCGGCAGCAGGGTGAATAGCGGCGCCGCCGCCAGCAGCGCCCCCGCGGTCGCCACCAGCAGGAAGCCGCGCAGGGGTACGCGCGCCATCTCCTCCTGCCGATGGCCGAAGCGGGCGAGCACCGAGAAGAAGGAGAACCGGGTGAGCAGCACCAGCGCCACGCCGAGGAAGGCGACCAGGTAGACCAGGACCGAGGGGTGCACGCTGGTCCCCATGGCGGTGAGGAAGAGGAAGAACACCCCGAACAGCACCTGCCACTTGTCCCCCTCACGGCGCAACGAGAACAGCTTGACCACCACCGCGAACAGAGCGAGGTGCACCACCGGGCGCACCAGCTGGCCACCCCAGAAGACCACCAGGTCGACGTACAGCACCGGCAGATAGAGGATACCGAGCACGTTCATCGCCCATGGCGGAAGCCACCGACCGGGGTCGCGACTCGCGCGGTAGAGGAAGCCGGTGACCCCTGCTAGATAGAGGCCGAGCGCCGGCCAGCTCAGCACCTCGTTGAGCGGCAGGGGCAGCGGCGCGATCCACGCCAGCAGGCCGAGCAGCAGCCGCTTCTCGCGCCCGAAGCTCACGCCACGGATTCCATCGCCAGGCGCAGCTGGTGGCTGCCGGCGTGGGCGACCAGCGGTTGGTCGTCCTGCGGCAGCGCCTCGACCAGCGCCAGGGTCTCCAGGACGGCATGGCGCTGGCGCCCGCCGGCGGCGAAGGGGAGGCGGCGGTCGCGGGTGACCAGCTCCACCTCGTACCCCTGGCGCAGGTAGTCGACGGCGGCCGTCGCCGCCTCACTCACCAGCCGCTCGAATCGCGCCGCCGCCGCGGCCGTGGCCAGCGCCCCCACGGCGTTGTCGAAGACGATGGAGAGACGGCGCCCACTCTCGGCCTCGCGCTCGGTGTAGACCAGCGCGCCGGTGCGCGCGCTCTGCTTCCAGTGGATCCGTCGCGGATCGTCCCCCTGCCGGAAGCCGCGCAGCGAGTGCAGCTCGTGCCCCCAGCCCACCCGCCGCTGTGCCCCTTCGCCGCGGTCGCCGGCGGCGGTCAAGCTGGCGGAGCCGACAGCGAAGATCTCCGGGTAGACCAGCACCTCGGTGTCCATCCGATACCGCATGCCCTTGTGGAAGAAGCCCAGCGGGAAGATGCTGCCGACGTGTACCCACCCGTAGCGGTGGCGGCCCCGGCGCGTGAGGATGGTCTCGAGAAAGCCACGGCCCACGCCGCCGCGCGGCAGGAAGGGCAGCAGCAGGGGCTTGCCTCCCTCGCTGAGGCTGAACACCAGCAGCCAGCGCGGCAGCAGCCGGCTCTCGTTGTGCACCGCCAGCTTCAGGTGGAAGGGCCGGTTCGCGTACACCTCCGTGGGTGCGCTCAGCTCGCACCGCAACGCCCGCAGGTTGACCCGCGAGATCAGCCCCGAGACCACCAACAGCCCGAGCATCACCGCCAGCACAATGTAGAGGGCATTGTTGCCGGTGTTGGTGGCGGCCACTCCCACCAGGATGGCGCAGAGGATGTACCAGAACCCCACCTTGGTCGGGCGGATGCGCTCGGGCACCGGCCAACGCCAGCCGCGGCGGCGCCCACGAGGGCGAGAAGAGAGCATCAACGGTTCCAAAGCGCCCCGGGATGTCGCGCTATTCCCGGCCGAGAAGGCACCCGCGGCGCCACGCGGCGATACCGGCAAGGGTCGGCTTCCCTGCCGGGACCTACACCGGTACCGGGACCGATGCCACCAGCCGGTCGATGGCGGCGCGGGCCGCGGCGATCCCCTCGCTGCCGTGGCGCAACAGGACGCGATGGGCGAGCACCGGCTGCGCCAGGCGCTGCACGTCGTCGGGGACGACGAACTGCCGCCCCTCGCACAGGGCCAGGGCCTGGGCGGCGCGGAACAGGCTCTGCGCACCCCGCGTCGAGACGCCCATCACGAAGTCGCCGCCCTGGCGCGTCGCCTCGGCGAGCGCCAGCACGTAGTCGGCGAGCTTCTCCTCGACGGTGACCTGCGCCACCATCTGCTGCAGCCCGACCAGCTCCTCGCGTCCGAGAACCGCCGGCAGCTCCTCGAGCAGCCGCTCGACCCCACCCGACAGCAGCAGCTCCCGCTCGTCGACGGCCGGCGGGTAGCCGATCTGCAGCGACATGAGGAACCGGTCGAGCTGCGACTCGGGCAGCGGAAACGTCCCCTGGTGCTCGAGCGGGTTCTGGGTGGCGATCACCAGGAACGGGGCCGGCAGCAGGTAGCGCTTCCGCTCCACCGACACCTTGCCCTCGCTCATCGCCTCGAGCAGGGCCGACTGCGTCTTCGGGGTGGCGCGGTTGATCTCGTCGGCGAGTACCACGTTGGCGAAGATCGGGCCGGGCAGGAACTCGAACTCCTGGCTGCGCTGGTTGAAGATCGACACCCCGAGGATGTCCGACGGCAGCAGGTCGGAGGTGAACTGCACGCGGTGGAAGGCGAGCCCCAGCGACCGCGCCAGCGCCTGGGCCAGCGTCGTCTTGCCGACGCCGGGTACGTCCTCGATCAACACGTGGCCGCGGGCGAGCAGGCTCACCACCGCCAGCCGGATCACCGCCGCCTTGCCCCGCACCACGCGCGCCACGTTGCGTTCGAGGCGCGCCACCGGCACCCGCGCGTCGGCGGTGTCGCGAGGAGCGGGCGAAAGGGTCGAGGGGTCTCCGACCATCAGGACAGAAGGGATACGCAGCGGTGGCGGCTGGCGTCCAGGCGCACGAGTGCCGGCCGGTGGGTCCGTCGGGCGTCGGCCGCTAGCCGGCTCACGAACCGGACGCGAACTCCCGGTACTGGTGGCGTTCCTCGGGCGGCACCGGATCGCGCACCTCGACGGCGAACACGTCGCCGGGGAAGAAGTCCAGGTCCTCGAGCACGTAGTTGACCTGGGCGTGCTGGCCGCGGCGGATCTCCGAAGTGTCGATCCAGGCGCGAAAGTGCGCCTTCTCGGCCTCGTCGGGCCCGGCCTGCGAGATGTCCAGCGTGATACCCGGCAGGGCTTCCGGGGCGGTGTGGAAGAGGACGATGTCGAGGATCACGTCCCGCCTCTCGGGCGCCATCGGCTCGGAGGTGATGGTGATGCCCGGCGCCACCTCCTCGCCCGCCTCCGCTTCGGCTGCGGCCCCCTCCTCGGGCTGCCCCGCCATCCCCTCGCCATCCTCCTCCATCTCCGGCGCCGGCATCTCGGCGGCAGGCGCCTCCTCGCGCACGATCCAGCCGTTGAGCCGCGCCTGATACTGCGACCGCACGTCCGCGATCCGCTCTTCCTCGGACGTCTGCCGGCAACCGGGAAAGGCCACCAGCGTCACCGCCAGCAGCGCTGGGAGACGCCCCCAGACCGCTCGCCCCGCCTTACCGTTCGGCACTCGATCCCCTCCCTCTCGGTGCGTGCAAACCCTTGATCAGCCGAACAGATTATAGCGGACGATGCACCACAGGGCGGCGAAGCCGTCCTTCCAGCCGATCTTCTTGCCCTCGGCATAGGTGCGACCGTGGTAGGAGATCGGCACTTCGTAGATGCGCGCCCGCCGCTGGGCGAATCGCGCGGTGAGCTCCGGCTCGATGCCGAAGCGGTTCGAACGCAGCTCGACGCCGTCGAGGACCTGGCGACGGAAGACCTTGTAGCAGGTCTCCATGTCCGACAGGTTCAGATCGGTGAACATGTTCGACAACATGGTCAGCAGGCGGTTGCCGACGTAGTGCCAGAAGAAGAGCACGCGGTGTGGCCCGCCGAGGAAGCGGGAGCCGAACACCACGTCGGCCTCGCCCTCGAGGATCGGCGCCAGCAGGCCAGGGTACTGCCGCGGGTCGTACTCGAGGTCGGCGTCCTGGACCAGCAGGATGTCGCCGGTGGCCTCGCGGAATCCGCGGCGGATGGCCGCACCCTTGCCCTGGTTCTGCGGCTGCTCGAAGAGCCGGAAGGGGATGTCGCCGCGTGCCGCCAGATCCCGCAGCAGCTCGCGGGTGCCGTCGGTCGAGCCGTCCTCGACCACCACCGTCTCGAGATCGATGCCGGGCGGCAGCGGCGCGGCGGCGACCCGCCGCAACAGCGTCTCCACCGTGTCCCGCTCGTTGTAGACGGGAACGACCACCGACAGCGTAGGCATGGCGCGGCGCATTATACGGACTCGGGAGACCCGTCCGCCGGCGCCTTGACCTGCCCGAGGGGCTCGCGTACGATCCGCGCATCCCTGCCGTGTCCGGGCGTGTTCCGGCTGCCCCATGTGACGAATCCGGACGGCCCGACCGTCGGGCCGGGTTCCCGAGGCATCATCAGCGCGGCGCTCGGATCGGCGTCCGAGGCTCCACCCACGAGGGCGCCGGACCCGAGCGTCGCGACGAACGGCACCCGCGACAGCGGGGAGCAAAGGAGCACGAGAAGACCATGAGCAACGGCAAGAAGGACGACAGGCTCAAGGCGATAGAGAGCGCCGTGACGCAGATCGAGCGGCAGTTCGGCAAGGGCGCGATCATGCGCCTCGGCAAGCGCGACACGGTGGCGATCGACGCCATCCCCACCGGCTCCCTGGCGGTGGATTCGGCTATCGGAGTCGGCGGCTTCCCGCGCGGGCGGGTGGTGGAGGTATACGGGCCGGAGTCCTCCGGCAAGACCACCCTGGCGCTGTCGGTGGTCGCCCAGGCCCAGAAGCAGGGCGGCGTGGCGGCGTACATCGACGCCGAGCACGCGCTCGACGCCGACTACGCCCGGCGACTGGGGGTGGACATCGACGAACTGCTGGTGTCGCAGCCCGACAGCGGCGAGCAGGCCCTGGAGATCGCCGAGATGCTGGTACGCAGCGCGGCGGTGGACGTGGTGGTGATCGACTCGGTGGCGGCGCTGGTGCCGCGCGCCGAGCTCGAGGGGGAGATGGGGGACTCGCACGTCGGGCTGCAGGCGCGGCTGATGTCGCAGGCGCTGCGCAAGCTCACGGCCATCGTCGCCAAGTCGCACACCACCCTGGTTTTCATCAATCAGATCCGCGAGAAGATCGGCGTCATGTTCGGCAACCCCGAGACCACCACCGGCGGCCGGGCGCTCAAGTTCTACGCCTCGGTGCGCCTGGACATCCGCCGCATCGCCTCGCTCAAGGACCGTGACGAGGTGGTCGGCAGCCGCGCCAAGGTCAAGGTGGTGAAGAACAAGGTGGCGGCGCCGTTCCGCCAGGCCGAGTTCGACATCGACTACAGCGAGGGGATCTCGCGCGCCGGCGAGCTGGTCGATCTCGGCGTCGAGCACAAGCTGGTGGACAAGAGCGGCGCCTGGTACACCTACGGCGACCTGCGCCTCGGCCAGGGGCGGGAGAACGCCAAGCAGTTCCTGCGCGACAACCCGGACCTCGCCGAAGAGATCGAGCTCAAGCTGCGCGAGGCGATGGGCATGGCGCCGCGGCGCGAGCTGCGGGAGGCGGCGCCGGCGAGTTAGTGGGGCCCCAGGGCGGGCATGGAGGGTGCGCCCACGGCGCCGGCGGTCGGCCGTGGCCCCGGCGCACCCTCCCGGCCCGCCGCACCGCGGCCACAGGAGGGTCTCCATGAGCTACGGCGATCGATTCCGGCGCATCGCTCTCGCGGCGACCCTGCTGCTGGTCCCTCCGGCCGCCGCGCGGGCCGCCGAGCTGGCGGTCGAGGTCGAGGGCGCCGCCCTGGCTGGATCGCCGCTGCACCTGGCGGTCGCCGTGCCCGCCGCGGCCGCTCCCGGGCCCTACACGGTGTCGGTGGACGGAGCCGCCGTGCACGTCGTCGAGCTCGGCCCGGGGGAGCACGCGCTGCGCCTGGAGCAGGTGCGGCTGCCGGCCGGCCCCCACACGGTTGCGGTCGCCGGGCCGGGGGGGCGCGGCGAGGTCGCGGCCCGCGGCATCCCGGGGTGGCTGTCGCTGCTGCCCCCCCTGCTGGCCATCGGCCTGGCCCTGGCCTTCCGCGACGTGATCCTCTCCCTCTACCTGGGCGTCTTCACCGGCGCCCTCATCCTCGCCGGCGGCAACCCGGTCACCGCCTTCGCGCGCTCCGTCGACCACTTCCTGCGAGGCGCGCTGGCCGACGCCGACCACGCGGCCATCATCGTCTTCTCGCTGCTGCTCGGCGGCATGGTCGGTGTGATCAGCAGGAGCGGCGGCACCCACGGCATCGTGGCGCGACTCGCCGGGTGGGCGACCAGCGCCCGGCGGGGGCAGCTGGCGACCTGGGCCATGGGAATGGCGATCTTCTTCGATGACTACGCCAACACCCTGATCGTCGGCCCCACCATGCGGCCGATCACCGACCGCCTGCGGATCAGCCGCGAGAAGCTCGCCTACGCCGTGGACTCGACGGCGGCGCCGGTGGCGAGCCTGGTGCCGATCTCCACCTGGGTCGGCTACGAGGTCGGGCTCATCGGCGACGCGCTGCAATCCGTCGACATCACGGCGAACCCGTACGCCGTCTTCGTCGCCACCATTCCCTACCGCTTCTACCCGATCCTGGCGCTGGTCATGGTCTTCGCCGTGGCGCTGTGGGGTCGCGATTTCGGCCCCATGCTGCGCGCCGAGCGCCGCGCCCGCTCCACCGGCGAGGTGCTGGGGGAGGGGCAGGTGCCGCTGGGCGACTTCGGCAACCAGGCGCTCACCCCGCCTCCGGGCCTCGACCCGCGGGCGCGCACGGCGGTGTTGCCGATCCTCACGGTCGTCACCGTCACCATCGGCGGGCTGCTGGTGAGCGGCGCAGGGGGCGTCGATCCGGGGACCTCGGGCCTCGCCTGGCTGCGTCAGGCCTTCGCCAACGCCGACAGCTACGCGGCGCTGCTGTGGGCGAGCCTGGCGGGGGTGCTGGTGGCCGTCGGGCTCGCCGCCCTGGAGCCGAAGCTGCGTCTCTCCGCGACCATGAGCGCGCTGATGGAGGGCTGCAAGTCGATGCTGCTCGCCATGGTGGTGCTGGTGCTGGCCTGGTCGCTGGGGGCGGTGACCAGCGAGCTGCACACCGGCGACTACCTGGTGTCGATCACCGAGGGCGTGCTCTCCCCCCACCTGGTGCCGGTGCTGGTCTTCGCGCTGGCGGCCGCCATCGCCTTCGCCACCGGCACCTCCTGGGCCACCATGGCCATCCTCTTCCCTCTCGTGGTGCCGGTGATCCACCGCCTGGCGCCCGGCGACGGCGGGCTGCTGCTGGGCACCATCTCGTCGGTGCTCGCGGGGAGCGTCTGGGGCGACCACTGCTCGCCCATCTCGGACACCACCATCCTCTCCAGCATGGCCACCGGTTGCGACCACATCGCCCACGTCCGCACCCAGATGCCCTACGCCCTCGCCGTCGGAGCGCTGGGCATGGCGGTGGGCGACATCCCCACCGCCTGGGGTATGAGCCCGTGGGTGTCGCTGGCCGTCGGCGGGGCGGTGGTGGTCGGCGGGGTGCGCTGGCTCGGCCGACCGCCCGGCGATCCGGGCTCCTGACGAGGAGCACCGCGTCGGTGCCTCGTGGAGTCGTCACCACGAGCGAGGAGCGAACAGCCGCCTGAGCCACGGGCTACGGGCCGCCGCCGGGGTCGCGGCCTCGAGCTCGCTGAGCGGCCGCGGCAGCAGCGCCAGCCGCCCGAGCTGCAGCTGCAACAGCAGTAGATCCATCTTCCAGTGGCGCCGATCGCGGTCCTCCACCACCAGCTCGCGCAGGGAACGGCTGCCGTCGAGCTGGCGATAGAAGGCGAGCTCCTCGCCGCTGATCGGCACTTCCTCCCCCTTGCCGGCCGGTTCGTCTTCGTCGCCCCTCACCCACACCGGGTAGAAGCGATCCATCACCTCCAGCGGCAGCGACAGGTGCCGCGGCGAGAAGAGCACGTCCTCCTCGGCCGCCTGCTCCAGCAGGAGGTCGAAGAGGCGGATCTCGGTACTGGTCCCCGGGCTGCCCTCGTCGGGGACGCTCTCGATGTCGAGCACCTCGCCCACCGTCAGCTCGTAGGCCGCCGACAGGAAGCGGAAGCGGGAACCCCGCACGCGCTCGTACAGCGTCGCCAGCGTCAGGGAGTCTTCGAACAGGGCCAGGATCCGCTCCTGCAGCGGCCCGTCGGCGGCGCGGCCCCACTGGGCCCCGCGTCGCAGCACCACGCCGTCGTGGATGAAGATCTCACGGATCCGGTCGTGCTCGTCGACCCACCGGCTCCCCTCCATGGCGAGGGCCACGGTGTGGATCGGCTCGGGCAGGAGGTCCTCCTCGGCCGGCATGCTGTTCTCGAAATAGAAGACGCCGCGGCGCCACAGGAAGAGATCGCACACCCGATCCTCTATGTGCCGGCGCAGCGCCGCCTTCACCGCCCACTTCGACAGCAGGCGGAGCTCCACCAGCGCCCGCCCCAGCCGCTCACGGTGCTGGCGACAGTAGGTCAGGGCGCGCACCAGCTGCGGCTCCTTGAGGTAGCCACCGAGCAGCAGGAACTGGCCCAGGTACTCCGCCGGATCGGCCGACAGGCAGGCGACCACGTCACCGCGGGAGAAGTACACCCGCTTCTCGCGGCTCGAGGTCCGCACCACCAGGCAGCCGGTGCGCTGGTCGTTGGCCGACCACTGCAGGAGGTCGGCGAGGGAGACGGAGGCGAGTCGGCCGGAGAATTCCATGCGGCGTGGGTCGGTCGGCAGGTGCGAGTCTAGCGCGCCCTGGCGACCGGAGCTCGGGCTATGCTACCGCGCCATGCGCCGAACCCTTTCGCTCTACGCCGCCCTGCTCGCGGCCGCCAGCGCCCTGCCGGCGGCGGGGCCCCCCTGCCTGCCCTGCGCCGGCATCGACGTCGCCGACCCGGGCACCGCCGCCGCCGCGCTGCGCGACAGCCTGCCGCTGGCCGAGGAGGCCCGCCTGTACGTGCGCTGGCGGCATTCGCTGTCGGCGCCGTGGGACCCGGCCGCCGCGGTCGCCGTCGACGCCGCCGGCGGCGCGCCCTGGGTCGAGCTGCTGTTCGCCACCCCGGCGCCGCTGATCGACCATGCCGGCGCCCTGGAGGCCGAGCTGGCGGCGGCCGCCGCGGTCGCCGCCGCCGCCGGGCCGCTGAGCCACTTCCAGCTGCGGTGGCAGCCCGCCGCCGGCGCCTGGGACGTGGAGCAGTACGGTTTCCTCTTCAAGCGAGCGGCGGTGGCGGTGCAGGGGGCCAGGGCCGACGCGCGGGTGTTCCCCGCCCCCCTCCCGCCCGACCCGCGGGCGGTACGCAGTCTCTACGAACAGGACGTCGCGCCCTACCTGGACGGGCTTTCGCTGCTCGCCCCCGTCGCCGGCGAGCAGCTGCCGGCGATCCAGGAGGTCCTGGCCGACCTCGACCCCGGCCGGCCCCTCGTCGTCGAGGGGCTCCCCTTCCCCTCCTCCGCCGCCCTCGCCCTGACGCAAGCCGCCCGGCTGGCGGCGGCGGGAGCTGCGGTCGCCTTCTTCGACCTGCCCCACCCACGAGCCGATCAGCTGCGCCCCCTGGTGGTGCTGGCCAACGAGCTCCGTGGGGAGCTCGCCTTCGACCCCTATTCGGTGCCGGCGGGCGCCGACGCCTGGGCCTTCGTCCGCGAGGACCTCGGGCTGCGGGTCCTGGTGCAGGCCGGCGCGGGGCCCGTCGAGCTGCTGTTCTCCGACCCGCAGCTGCAACACCCGCAGCGCGTCGACCTCGAGAGCGGCGAGCCGCAGGACCTGTTCGGCCTCGGCCGCGGCCCCGAGGGCCTGCGGGTGCCCCTGGAGAGCGGGGACGCGGTGGTGCTGCTGCGCCTCGAGCGAGCCCTGCCCGAGGCCCCCGGCTCCCTCGCCGAGGAGGTGACGGTCGAGACCGAGCGCCAGCTGCCGGTCGAGGAGATCCTCCGCCGCCTGCAGGTGTTCGAGGACGCCCAGGCGCGGCGCCTGCGCCACTACCGCGCCCGCAACACCACGCACCTGCGCTTCGCCGGCGCCGGCGCCACCGCCGTGGAGGTGACGTTCCAGGGCGACTTCTTCTTCCGCCAGGGTGAGGGCTTCGACTGGGCGTGGGAGGAGCTGTACGTCAACGGCGTCAAGTGGCGCGGCAAACGCCTGCCGGAGATCCCGCTCATCCAACCGGAGAAGGCGGCGGCGCTGCCGCTCGCCATCCACCTCGGGCGCGAGTATCGCTACCGCCTGCGGGGCACGGCCGAGGTCGAGGGGCGGCCGACCTGGGTGGTCGACTTCACCCCGGCCGATGCGGCACGGGGCAGCGCCGAGAAGCTCTACCAGGGGACGGTGTGGATCGACCGCCAGCACTACGGGCGCGTGCGTACCCGCGCCCTGCAGCTCGGGCTCGAGGGGGAGGTGATCTCCAACGAAGAAGTGATGCACTACCGGCCCGTCGACGCCGACGGCAATCCTGCCCACTGGGCTCCCGACGCCTTCTGGCTGCCGCTGCGGGTCACCGGCCAGCAGCTGCTGTCGGTGATCAATACCGCCACCGCGATCGAGAAGGAGACACTGCTGTCGGCGGTCCGCATCAACGACTCCGGGTTCGCCGCCGCCAGGCAGGAAGTGCTCGCCTCCGAGGTCACCATGGTGCGAGACACCGAGCGCGGCCTGCGGTATCTGGTGCACCCGGAGGACGGCGGGGAGCGGGTGGTCAAGGAGGGGTTCGACAACGACAAGCTGTTCGTGATCGGCGGGGTGTTCTACGACGACGCGCTCGACTATCCGCTGCCGCTCGCCGGCGCCAACTACTTCTCCTTCGACGTCAAGGGCACCGGCCAGCAGCTCAACGTCTTCTTCGCCGGCGCCCTGCTCGTCGCCGACGTCGCCCAGCCACGCCTGTTCGGCAGCCGCTTCGACTTCGGCGCCGACCTCTTCGCCCTGGCGGTGCCGCTGACCGACACCCTGTACCGCGACGACCGCGAGGTCCCGGCCGAAGAGGTCGAGGCGCTACCCGCCAGCTTCGAGGTCAAGCTGGGGCGGCCGATCGGCAACTTCTTCCGCCTCGGCGCCTCCTACGACCTCGGCTACCGCAACTACTCCCGCACCGACGAGACGGCCGCCGAGCTCACCCTGCCCAGCGACCACCTCCTGCACTCGTTCGAGGTCGACGGGCGCTACGCCCGCGCCGGCTACCGTCTGTCGTTCGCCGCCAGCTGGAGCCTGCGCTCCCGTTGGGAGCCGTGGGGCATGCCGGCGCAGGTGGCGGCCTTCGACGACGCCAGCGAGGACTTCGTCCGCTGGGAAGTGCGCGCCGCCAAGACCTGGCACCTCCGCCGCTTCCAGAAGCTCGGCCTGGAGCTCGACGCCGTCGGCGGTCGCGACCTCGACCGCTTCAGCAAGTACCAGTTCGGCTTCTTCGGCGGCACCCGCGTGCACGGCTACCAGTCCAACCGGGTGCGGGCCGAAGAGGCGCTCGCCGCCCACGCCAGCTACGGGTTCGAGATCGGCCAGCTGCTGCGCCTGGAGGGGGTGGTCGACGCCGCCTGGGCCAGCGACGAGGAGAGCGGGTTGTCCGACGAGCTGCTGGCCGGCGTCGGGTTGGTGGGCAGCTTCATGGGCCCGTGGCAGACGGTGATGCAGGTCGACGTCGGGGTGCCGGTGGCGGGGCCGGACGACGGGTTCGTGCTCTACCTGGTGTTCCTGAAGTTGTTCCGCTGAGCAGCAGCCGTAGAATCCCGGTGTGGGCGAGCGCGACGACGACTCCTCCCCTCCCGCCGATGCGGTCGAGCTGCCGGTCGAGGACGTCCTCGACCTGCACAGCTTCCCGCCGCGCGAGATCTCCCAGCTGGTTCGCGACTACCTCGACCTGGCGGTCGAGCGGGGTTTCCGCGAGGTGCGCATCATCCACGGCCGGGGCGTGGGGGTGCAGCGGCGCACGGTACGGACGATTCTCTCCCGCGACCCCCGTGTCGTAGCCTTCGGCGACGCCGCTGCCGGCGCCGGCGGCTGGGGCGCCACCTGGGCGCGACTCGAGGGGTGAGATCTTGCGCGCCCCGCGCCGCCTCCTGCGCCGCCTGCGCCGCCTGCGCTCGGCGGCCCGGCGGCGCCTCCACCAGCTGCCGCACCCGGCGATCTGGTTCTCGCCCTCCTACGCCTTCTCGCTGCCGGCCAGCCCGCTCGATCCCCTGCGCGCCGACAAGATCGTCACCGCCCTGATCGGCCAGGGTCTGCTGCATCCGCGGCGCCTGCAGGAGGCGGAGCCGGCGTCCCTGCGCGACCTGCTGCTCGCCCACGACGAGGCCTACGTCGAAGGCCTGGGCGACGGCGCCGCCTTCGTGCCGATCACCGGCTACGCCCTGACCGACGTCCAGCGCGAGCGGGCTCTGGCGGTGCAGCGGGCGATGACTGGCGGCACCCTGGCGGCGGCGCGGCAGGTGGCGCGGCGCGGCGGCGTGGCGGTGAACCTGGGAGGCGGGTTCCACCACGCCCACCGCGACCGCGGCCACGGCTTCTGCATCTTCAACGACGTGGCCATCGCCGTGCGGCAGCTGCGCGCAGCCCGCTTCCAGGCCCCGGTGCTGGTGGTGGACCTCGATCTCCACGACGGCGACGGCACCCGCGCGCTGTTCGCCGACGACCCCACCGTGCACACGCTGTCGGTGCACAACCGCCACTGGGGCGAGCCGCAGGCGGTCGCCGCCACCAGCGTCGAGCTGGGGAGCGCGGTGGGCGACGCCCGCTACCTCGGGACGCTCCGCGAGCTCCTGCCCCCCCTGGTCGCGGCGGTGGAGCCGGGTCTGGTCGTCTACCTCGCCGGCACCGATTCCGCCGCCGACGACCCGCTGGGGGACTGGTCCATCACCTCCGAGGGGATGCTGGCCAGGGATCGCCTGGTGCTGGAGCTGTGCGGCCACGACCCCCGCCGTACCGACCCCGAGCGCAGGCCGCTGCCGATGGCCGTGCTCCTCGCCGGCGGCTACGGCGAGCACTCCTGGCGCTACACCGCCCGCTGGCTGTTGCTGCTCCTCGCCGGCCACCTGGTCGAGCCGCCCGGCACCAGGCGAGTGCTGGTGGACCGCTACCACGCGACGAGTCGGCGCTCGACCGCCGCCGAGCTGTCCGGGTCGGACGCGGGGGACAGCTGGGGGATCACCGAGGAAGACCTCTATGGCGCTCTCGGGGGCGGCCGCGAGACCCGCTTCCTCGGCTTCTACACCCCCCATGGCCTGGAGCTGGCGCTGGAGCGCAGCGGGCTGCTCGACCGCGTGCGCGACAAGGGGTACGACCACCCGACGCTGGACGTCGATACCACCCAGCCCACCGGCCACACGCTGCGCATCTGGTCCGGGCCGCGGCGCCGCGAGCTGCTCGTCGAGGTGCGGCTGCGGCGCGACCGCACCACGCTCCCCGGCCAGGAGCTGTTGTCCATCGAGTGGCTGCTGCTGCAGGACCCGCGCGCCACGTTCTCTCCGCAGCGGCCGCCGCTGTCCGGGCAGCAGTATCCCGGTCTGGGGCTGCTCGAGGACGCGATGGCGCTGCTGGTGGTGGTATGCGCGCGGCTCCACCTGGCGGGGCTGACCTTCGTCCCCGGGCACTACCACCTGGCGGCGCAAGCGGCGCCGGGTTTCTGCTTCCTGCGGCCGCAGGACGGGGCGCGCTGCGCCGCGGTGCGGCAGGCGGTGCGGGGCCTGCCGCTGGCCGAGGCCACGCACGCCGTCGCCAGCGGCCGGGTCGTCGACCGCCGCAGCGGAGAGCCCGTGTCGTGGCCGGCGATGCCGATGGTCATGCCGCTGACTCCGGAGCTCCGGCAGCGCTGTGGCAGCGAGGAGTACCGGCAGCTCCAGCAGGAGGCCCTCGCCGGCCTCGACCTGGCGCTGCTCGGCTAGCCCCGGGCTAGGGGTGGAGCCTCCTAGCCCGGACTATGCATGAAGGGGCTCGACGAGGTCCCCAGGGGCGGGTGAGGTTGACCGTCCGGCCGCTTGTGCGGGCGTGGGACGCGGATTCAACGCGAGAGTTGTCGTCACGCCGGTCTGCAAGGGTCTGGGCCA
>DATKEH010000343.1:0-20538 GCA_035546355.1 Thermoanaerobaculia bacterium | reverse complement strand
GTGCCGGCACGGCGCTACAAGGCGCCCGACGGCTCGTGGCGAGGCGTCAGCCGCCACCGCCTCGCCGGTGGCGCCGGCTGGCCGCTCGCCTTCGAAACCCGGTACTTCGAGCTCGAACCCGGCGGCTTCACCTCCCTCGAGGAGCACGACCACGCCCACTGCGTGGTGGTGCTGCGCGGCAGCGGCAGCGTGATCCTGGGTGAGACGGAGCGCGCCGTCGGCGCGGGTGACGTGGTGTACGTGGCGCCCCGCCACCCCCACCAGTTCCGCAACGGCGGCGCCGAACCCTTCGGCTTCCTGTGCGTGGTGGACGCCGAGAGAGACCGCCCGCGCCCGGCCCGACGGCGGCCGGTGGCGGTGGTCGAGTAGCACCCCACCTACCCAAGCCCAACCCGCGCTGTTGACAATCTGGACCAAAGCAGTCCAGAATTGATCCTGCACTTTTTGAGACGTCGTCTCAACACATTTCGATCCCTAGCCGAGACCCCGACATGGCCGCCCAGCGAGAGCGCGAACAGTTCCTGTGGTTCCTCCGCCAGCGGCGGCTCCACGTCACCGGTGAACGGCTCGCCCTGTTCGACGAGATCTACTCTCAGCACCGCCACATCGACGCCGAGGAGCTGCTCGCGGCGCTGCGGCTGGCGGGGCGCAAGATCTCGCGCGCCACCGTCTACCGCACCCTCGACCTGCTCGTCGAGTGCGGCCTGGTGCGACGGCAGAGCCTGGGGCGCAAGCTGCTCTACGAGCACCTCCACGACGGCCAGCAGCACGACCACCTGGTATGCGGCGGCTGCGGCCGCGTCGTCGAGTTCGTCAGCCCCGGCATCACCGCGCTGCAGCGCGAGATCTGCCGCGCCCACGGCTTCTCCCCCGACCACCACCAGCTCCAGATCCTCGGCCTCTGCCTGACCTGCGCCGAGGACCGGGCGGCCCGTGTCGCCGCCCGCCACTCCACCGTGGAGGCCGCCGCATGCTCGAGTCCCTGATCGTCACCCTGCGCGAGGGGGTCGAAACCGCCCTGGTGGTGGCCATCATCGTCGGCTTCTTGCGCCGCGAGGGGCTGGATCGGCATCTGCGCGCCGTCTGGCTGGGCCTGGCCGCCGCCGTCGCCGCCAGCTTCCTCGGCGCCTGGTCGCTGCGCTCCTGGGCGGTGAACGAGGAGGCCTTCGAGGGCGTCCTCTACCTCGGTTCGGCGGTGGTCGTCGGCAGCATGCTGGCGTGGATGTGGCGCAACGGCCGTCGCGTCGCGCAGGGCATGAAGAGCTCGCTGGGCGAGATCGTCCAGCGACGCAGCGCCGGCGGCGTCTTCTGGGGTCTGTTCCTGTTCACCTTCCTGATGGTCTTTCGCGAGGGCGTCGAGACCGTCCTCTTCCTGACCGCGGTGTCGTTGACCACCAGCGGCGTGCTGGCGGCGACGGGAGCGCTGGCCGGGCTGGCGCTGGCGGTGTGGGTGGGCGTGCTCTTCTTCCGCGGCAGCCTGCGCATCGACCTCGGCCGCTTCCTCAAGGTGACCGCCATCGCGCTCGGTATCTTCGTGGTGCAGCTGGTGATCAACGGCTACCACGAGCTGGCCGAGGCGCACTGGCTGCCGGCGACGCCGCGATCGATGGCGCTGATCGGGCCGCTGGTGCGCTACGACGTCTTCTTCATCGCCGCCATCGTCGCCCTGCCGCTGCTCGCCCTGGTGGTGCCGGGGCCGGACCCGACCCCGGCCGCGGCACCGCTCGCCGCCAACCCCGCCGAGGCGCGGCTGCGCCGCCACCAGGACCGCCGGCAGCGCCACTCGCGGCTGCTGGCCGGAGCCGTGGGCCTGGGGGTGATGTCGCTGCTGGGGATGAGCTTCGCCTACTCACAGCAGCCGCAGCAGCTCAGCCCCGCCGAGCCGGTCGCGCTCTCCGCTGGGGCAGTGCGCATCCCGCTGGCGCGGATCGCCGGCGGCGGCCTGCATCGCTTCACCGCCGAGGTCGACGGCCGGCAGGCCCGGTTCATCGCCCTGGAGATCGCCCCGGGAGAGGTGGTGGCCGCCTTCGACGCCTGCGTCATCTGCGGTCCCCGCGGCTACTACCAGGCGGGGAGCGAAGTGGTCTGCATGCACTGCAGCTCGGCGATCTACCCGCCATCGATCGGCCAACCCGGCGGCTGCAACCCGGTGCCCCTGGAGTTCCGTGTCGAGGGGGACGATCTGGTGATCGCGGCAGCCTCCCTCGCCCCCGGAACCGCCCTCTTCACCCCGACGTCACCTCATCACTGAGATGGTAGCCCGCCTCCTCGTCGAGTCGCTGCGACGGCGGCCGCGGCGCAAGCTGCTGGCACTCGCCGCCATCACCCTGGGGGTGCTGGCGACGACGGCGCTGACGCACCTGCTGCTGCTGTCGGGAGACCAGATGGCCGCCGCCCTCGCCTCCTACGGCGCCAACCTTCGCATCTCCCCGCACGGCGACGCCGCCACCTTCCCCGTCGACGAGCTGGCCCAGCTCGACACCATCTTCTGGCGCCACAACCTGGTCGCCATCGCCCCCCTCTTCCCGCTGCGGGTGCGGGTGGCCGACGCCGACACCGTGGCGCCGCTGGTCGGCACCTGGTTCGACCATCAGCTGGCGCACTGGCGGACCGGGCTGCCCCACACGCGCCCCTCCCTGCAGGTCGACGGCCGCTGGCCGCAGGACGGCGCCGCGGAGGTGGCCCTGGGGCGGCGTCTCGCCCGGCGCCTGGAGGCCGCGGTGGGCGATCGACTGGCCGTCGAGCTGGGCGGGCGGCAGCAGGATCTGGCGGTGGTCGGGATCGTCGGCGGCGGCGGCGAGGAGGAGGAGCAGGCGTTCGCGCCGCTGACGGTGGCCCAGGCGCTCGCCGGACGGCCGGGGGCCGCCACCGCGGCCGAGGTCTTCGCCCTCACCGTCCCGGAGACCGACTTCGGGCGCCGCGACCCCCGCACCCTGTCCGCCGAGGAGTACGACAGCTGGTACTGCACCGCCTACCCCTCGGCGGTGGCACTGCAGATCGACGAGGCCCTGCCCGGAGCGGGGGCGGAAGTGGTACGCCAGGTGGCCGGCGCCAGCGCCGCCGTCCTGCTGCGGCTGCGCGCGGTGTTCGTCGCTCTCGGCGCGATCGTGCTGGGCGGTGCGCTGCTGGCCATGGGGGCGGCGATGAGCGCCACCGTGCTCGAGCGGCGCCGCGAGGTGGCCCTGCTCGCCGCCCTCGGCGCGGAGCGCCGGTTCATCCTCGGCCTCCACCTCGCCGAGGCCGCCCTGTTGGGGGCCCTGGGGGGACTGCTGGGCGGCGCCGGCGGCGTCGTCCTCGGGCATCTGCTGGCGGAACGGACCTTCGGCATCGGCGGCGGCTGGAGCCCGACATTGCTGCCGCTGGCGATCGCCGTCGGCGTCGCGGTGGCGGTCGCCGGCACCGTTCGGGCGCTGCACCAGTCCCTGTCCGGCGAGCCCGCCCTGCTGCTGGCCGGGGGAAGGGGATGATCGTCCGGCTGCTGCTCGCCGGCGCCCGCCATCGGTTGGGCCACCTGGCGGTGGTGGCGGCCGCCGCCGCGTCGGCCGCCGGGGTGCTGGCGGCGACCGCCGGCCTCGGCGGTCGCCTGGCCGCAGCCACCGGTCACGGCCTCGGCGAGTTGGGCGCCAACCTCGTCGTCCGCCCGCAGGTGGGTGGGCTGGTCGCCATCCCCGCCGAGGAGCTGGCCCGGGTGCGTGCCACCCCCGGGGTCGAAGTCGCCGCCGGAGTCATGGAGCTGGCCCCGACCCCCCCCGCCGCGCAGCTGCCGGATGTCGTCGCCGACGCCGCGGCCGCGACCCTGGTGCTGGTCAGCAGCCGCGACCTGCTCGCGCTCTACCCGGGCTGGGAGGTGGCGGGGCAATGGCCCGATGCTGGCGAGGTGCTGGTCGGGCGCGACGCCACCGCCCCCTCGGGCCTGGCACGAGCCGGCACCCTGACCACCGGCGAAGCGCTGGACCGAGCCCTGCTGCTCGACGTCGCGACGCTCGAGCGCGCCGGCGCGCCGGTGGCCTTCCAGCGCCTCGAGGCGCGGGTGGCTCCGGCGCGTATCGAGGAGGTGGCGGCGGCGCTGGGTCAGCGGATACCGGGAGTGGAGGTGCTACCCCTCCGCCGCGTGACCCGCTCGCAGCAGGCGCTGGCGCGGCGGCTCCAGCTGCTGCTCGGCAGCGTCGGCGCGGTGACCCTGCTGCTGGCGATCGCCACCGTGGCGGCGGCCAGCCTGGCGCAGATCGACGCCCGCCGCCCGGAGCTCGCCCTGCTCCTCTCGCTGGGCTACTCGCCGCGCTGGGTGCAGGGCTGGCTGACCCTCGAGCTGCTCCTCGCCGGCGGCGCCGCGACCCTGCTCGGGGTGGTCGCCGGCGAGCTCGCGGCCGGCTACCTGGCCGCCCGGCTTCTCGGCGCCGGAGGCGCGGCCGGACCGTGGGGAGCGCTAGCCGCGGTGACGACGGCCGCGGCGGTGCTGGCGACCGCCGCCGCCGTGACCAGCCGCCGCGTCGCCGCGCTCGAGCCGGCGCAGGTGCTGCAGGAGGGCGGGGCGTGAGCGGCTCGCCGGCGCCGGGCGCCGCGCCGCTGGTCGAGCTGGCGGGCGTCAGCCGCCTCTACGGCTCGCTGCGCGCTCTCGACGCCGTGTCGCTGGCCATACCGGCGGGGCAATGGCTGGCGGTGACCGGGCCCTCGGGCTCTGGAAAGACCACGCTGCTGAACCTGCTCGCCGCCCTCGATCGACCCACCGCCGGCAGGGTGCGGGTGGCGGGAGAGGAGATCGCCGCGCTGCCGCCGCGCGAGCGCGCTCGCTACCGCCGCGAGCGCGTCGGGCTGGTGTTCCAGGAGTTCCACCTCCTCCCCTACCTGACGGCGGTCGAGAACGTGATGCTCGCCCAGTACGTGCACTCGACCTGCGATCGGCAGGAGGCGGCGGCGGCCCTGGAGCGGGTGGGTCTGGGCCACCGCCTGGACCACCTGCCGAGCCAGCTCTCCGGCGGCGAGAAGCAGCGGCTGTGCGTCGCCCGGGCGCTGATCAACCACCCCCTCCTGCTGCTCGCGGACGAGCCCACCGGCAACCTCGACGCGGCCAACGAGCAGCAGGTGCTCACCCTCTTCCGCGAGCTGCACGCGGCGGGCATGACCCTGGTGGTGGTCACCCACAACCGCGAGGTGGCGGAGCTGGCCGACCGCGGCGTGCGCCTGGAGCACGGGCGGCTGCGGGAGCTGAGCCGCGAACGGCCGCGGCCGGCCCCGCGGCCGGTGGAGGCGCTGCCGTGAACGGCCTCCTGGTGGCGCTCCTGCTGGCCGCCGCGCCGGCTTCGGATCCCCGGCCTGCCGGGGACACCGTGCTGGTCGAGCGCCGCCTGGCTGTGATGGGCACCGCCCTCGACGTCGCCGTGGCCGCCGCCGACCGCCCGACCGGGCTCGCCGCCGCCGAGCGGGCCGTCGCCGCCCTGGAGGAGGCCGAGCGCCGATTGTCGACCTGGCGCGACGACAGCGAGCTCGCCGCCCTCAACCAAGCACCGGCGGGGAGGACGGTGGAGCTGTCCGCGGAGCTGGCGGCCGAGCTCGCCGCCGCGGTGCGCTGCGCGTCGGCCACCGGCGGCGCCTTCGACCCGGCGGTGGGGCCGCTGGTGGAGGCCTGGGGCCTGCGCTCGGGAGGCCGGCGGCCCGATGCCGTGGCGCTGGCGACGGCCCGCGAGGCGGTCCGGCTCTCCGCCCTGGACCTGGAAGGGCGGCGGGCGACGCGGCGTCACCCCGGTCTGACCCTGGAGGAGGGCGGCTTCGGCAAGGGCGCGGGGCTGGACGCCGCGGTGGCGGCGGCCCTGACGGACCCCCGCGTGCGCTCGGTGCGCCTCGACCTCGGCGGCCAGGTCGCCACCGGCGGCGCGGCGCTGGGGCCGCTGGCCGTGGCCGACCCCTTCGACCGCCGGCGCCCGGTGCTGGCGGTCGCGCTCGACGGCGGCTCGCTGGCCGTCTCCGGCAACAGCGAGCGGGGCCTGGTGCTGGACGGTGAGCGGCTCGGGCACCTGCTGGACCCGCGCAGCGGCCTGCCGGCGCCCGACTTCGGCGCCGTCGCGGTATGGGCCGCCAGCGCTCTGGAGGCGGACTGCCTGGCCACCGGGCTGTACGTCATGGGGCCCGAGGCCGCCCTATCCTGGGGCGCCGCCCACCCACCCGTCGGGGTGGCCGTGCTGGAGAGAGTTGGCGCTACCCTGCGGGTCCGCGCCACCGCCGGCCTCGCCGCACGGCTGCGGCCGCTGGCGGCAGGCGTGGAGATCGAGATCGTGCGAGGAGAGACGGAGCAGCGGGCCGAGGAGGTCGTGGCAGACGCACGGCCCACCGCTCCCGGAACCGACGCCTCCCGGCGTGACTGCGCCGGAGGCACCGACCCCTGGAGGAGTATATGCGTACCGGCCTTCACCCGGCCATGATTGCCCTTCGTATCGCCGCCTTGGCGGTGATCCTGACGCTGTCCGGCGGCATCGTCGCCCGCGCCCAGCCGCCGGCGGCGCCGGCCGCGGCACCGGCGGACGAGCGCCTCGACGAGCTCGAGCGGCAGATCGAGGCGCTGCGCGCCGAGATCGCGGCCCTCGAGGCCTCTCGTGGCACCGGCGGCGGAGCTGGCGACGGCGACCAACTGGTGGAGCTCGAGCGCCGCATCGACCTGCTCGCCGCCGAGCTCGAACGACTGCAGCTGGGCGAGGCCGCCGCCCGGGCGGACCGCAGCCAATACGGCATGGGACCCGCCGCCTCCAAGGTCTACCGCGTCGCCGAGGGGTTGTCGCTCGGCGGTTACGGCGAGATGATCTACCAGGGCATCGCCTCCGAGCGCGACGACGGCGTCGCCGCCGGCCGCAAGGACCGCCTCGATTTCCTGCGCGGCATCGTCTACGTCGGCTACAAGTTCGACGACAAGTGGCTGTTCAACTCCGAGATCGAGTTCGAGCACGCCTCCACCGGCAAGAGCGGCGAGGCCTCGGTCGAGTTCGCCTATCTCGACTACCTGTGGCGCCCCGAGCTCGGCTTCCGCACCGGGCTGCTGCTGGTGCCGATGGGCTTTGTCAACGAGCTGCACGAGCCGGTGGTGTTCCTGGGCGCCAACCGGCCGGCGACCGAGCGGGTCATCATCCCCTCCACCTGGCGCGAGAACGGCCTCGGGCTCTTCGGCGAGGCCGGCGATCTCACCTATCGCGCCTACCTGGTCAACGGCTTCGACGCCGCGGGCTTCTCTGCCGGCGGGCTGCGCGGGGGCCGCCAGAAGGGCTCCGAAGCCCTGGCCGAGGACTTCGCCCTGGTGGGCCGGGTCGACTATGCGCCGACGCCCGGGGTGCTGGTCGGCGGCTCCGTCTATCAGGGGGACTCGGGGCAGGGTCTGGCGGACCCGGCCGGCGGCACCCTCGAGGTCTCCACCCGGATCTTCGAGCTGCACGGCGAGCTGGGGTGGCGGGCGCTGCACCTGCGCGCCCTCGCTGCCTGGGCCGAGCTCGACGACGTGGCGGGGCTCAACCGGGCCCGCGGCCTCACCGGCAGCGCCTCGGTGGGAGAGGAGCTGCAGGGGTGGTACCTGGAGGCGGGGTACGACGTGCTGTCGCGCTTCGCGGGCGGGCGGGCGGCGCTCACCCCGTTCGTGCGCTGGGAGCAGCTGAACACGCAGCGGGCCGTCCCCGCCGGCTTCGCCGCCAGCGGCGCCAGCGATCAGGAGATCCTGACCCTCGGTCTCGATTTCAAGCCGATCCCCAACGTGGTCTTCAAGGCGGACTGGCAGGACGTGGACCATGCGGCCGGGACCGGCATCGACCAGTGGAACCTGGGCATGGGGTATGTGTTCTAGGAGCCTGCATCCACCACGCGTGTTGGCGGCTGCGCTCCTCGTGGCGATGGCCTCGCTGTCTCCGCTGTCGGTGGCGGCCAAGGTGTTCCTCACCGTCGACGAGGCCCTCGACCTGGCCTTCCCGGGGTGCGAGGTCACCCGCCGCACGGTGTACCTGACAGAGCCGCAGCGCCGGCGGGTCGCCGCTCTCGCCGGCACGCCCCTGACCGGCGCCGTCGTCCACCCCTACGAGGCCCGCTGCGACGGCGAGCCGGCGGGAGTCGCCTATTTCGACGTCCACCGGGTCCGCACCCTGCCCGAAACCCTCATGGTGGTGGTGGATCCCCACGGGGCGGTGGCGCGAGTCGAGGTGCTGGCGTTCGACGAGCCGCAGGAGTACGTCCCGCGCGATGCCTGGTACCAGCAGTTCCCCGGGCGCTCCCTCGATGCGGAGCTGCAGCTCAAGCGGGGCATCCACCCGGTGACCGGCGCCACCCTCACCGCCCGCGCCACCACCGATGCGACGCGGCGCGTCCTGGCGCTGCATCGGGTGCTGCAGGACGGGGGGCGAGCGGGCCGGCCGCGCGAGGGTCGGGGCGACGCGCCCGGCCCCGGAGGGGGATCGCGGTGAAGCGCTGGGAGTCCTGGTCGGTGCACGCTTCGCTACTGCTGGTCGGCATCACCGGCCTGATCTACGCCTGGATGCGCTACCTGCTCGCGCCGACCGACCCCTACGCGGTCGTCAACCACCCGCTGCAGCCGGCGATGCAGCACCTGCACGTGCTCACGGCACCGCTGCTGGTGTTCGCCGTGGGGCTGATCTGGCGCGCCCACGTGTGGAGCCACTGGCGCAAGGGGGTCGGCAGCCGGCGGCGCAGCGGCCTGCTGTTGCTGGCCAACCTGGCGCCGATGGTGCTGTCCGGATACCTGATCCAGACCACCGTCAGCGAGGGCTGGCGCGTCGCCTGGGTGGTGGTGCACTGCACCACCGCGGCGCTCTTCCTGGTCGGCTACGGCGGTCACCTGCTGGCGCGCCTGAGCCAGTCCGCCCCCGCCGCCGAGCGCCGGCGGGTGCCGGCAGGCGACCCCGCGACCGCCCCCTCGCCGCGGTAAGCTGGCGGCCTCAGCATGCCGGCCGAGCCGATCCGCTACACCCTCACCTTCCCGGCGCCGGCCAACCATTACGTGGAGGTGGCGGCCTCCTTCCCCAGCGACGGGGCACCGTGGCTCGACCTGATGCTGCCGGTTTGGACGCCGGGCTCCTACAAAGTGCGGGACTACTCCCGGCACCTCGAGGGGATGGCGGCGGAGGGCCCCGCCGGCGACCCCCTCACCGTCATCAAGACGCGCAAGAACCACTGGCGGGTCGAGACCGGCGGCAGCCCCCGCGTCCAGCTGCGCTACCGCGTCTACGGCCACGAGCTAACCGTCCGCACCAACTTCGTCGATCCCGGGTTCGCGCTGCTCAACGGCGCCGCCACCTTCCTCACCCTGCAGGGGCCTGCCCCACGCCCGCACGAGGTCGACGTCGTGCTGCCCCGCGGATGGCGAGAGGTGCACACCTCCCTCGACGCCACCGCCGAGGGCGGCCCGCATCGTTTCGTGGCCGCCGACCACGACGCGCTGGTCGACGCGCCGATCTACGCCGGCAGCCCCGCCGCCTACGGCTTCGAGGTCGCGGGGCGACCGCACCTGCTGGTCAACGAGGGCGAAGACGGGACCTGGGACGGCCCGCGCTCGGCGGCGGACGTCGAGAAGATCGTGCGCCAGGTGGTGGGCTTCTGGGGCCAGGCCCCGTACCCCCGTTACCTCTTCCTCAACCTGATCCTCGAGGGGCGCGGAGGCCTCGAGCACGCCGCCTCGACGGTGTTGATGACCAGCCGCTGGCAGAGCCGCACGCGCGCCGGCTACCTCGACTGGCTGGGCCTGGTGGCGCACGAGTTCTTCCACACCTGGAACGTCAAGCGGCTGCGCCCGCTCGAGCTCGGCCCGTTCGCCTACGACGAGGAGGTCTACACCCGCGGCCTGTGGGTGGCGGAGGGGATCACCTCCTACTACGACGACCTGCTGGTGCACCGCGCGGGGCTGTCGCGCCGCGACGAGTACCTGCGGGCGCTCTCCAAGACCATCCGCACGCTGCAGACCGTCCCCGGCCGGCGGGTGCAGACCCTCGAGGAGGCGTCGTTCGACGCCTGGATCAAGCACTACCAGCCGGATGAGAACACCGTCAACAGCGCGATCAGCTACTACGTCAAGGGAGCGGTGGCGGCCTTCCTGCTCGACACGGCGATCCGCCGCGCCACCGCCGGCGCGCGTTCGCTGGACGACGTGATGCGGCTCGCCTACCGGCGCCACTCGGGAGAGCGCGGCTTCCTCGGCGCCGAGATCGAGGCCGCCGCCGCCGAGGTCGCGGGGGAGGATCTCGCCCGCTTCTTCGATCGCGCGCTGCGCACCACCGAGGAGCTCTCCTACGCGGAGGCGCTGCAGACCCTGGGGTTGCGCTTCCGCCACGCCGCGCAAAAACGCGACGGCGACGACCAGCCGGAGGAGCCGGCCGGCTGGCTCGGGGCCGACACCAGGGTGGCCGACGGCCGGCTGGTCGTCCGCGAGGTCCGGCGGGCGACCCCGGCCCACGACGCCGGCGTCGACGTCGACGACGAGATCCTCGCCTTCGACGGCTATCGGGTTCCGCCCGCGGGTCTGGCCGAACGGTTGCAGGCCTATCGGCCCGGCGAGGCGGTGTCGCTGCTGGTGGCGCGCCGCGAGAAGCTGCTGCGCCTGCCGCTGGTGCTGGGCGAGGACCCCGGAGAGGGGTGGAACCTGGAGGTCGACCCCGACGCCACCCCCGAGCAGCAGCAGCGGCTCGCCGAGTGGCTGGCGGGCTCGGCTAATATCGGCGCACGTTGATCGGACGCCGGCTGGGCCACTTCGAGATCACCGCGCGCCTGGGTGAGGGCGGCATGGGAGTGGTGTGGCGGGCGATCGACGCCCAGCTCGGCCGGCAGGTGGCGATCAAGGTGCTGCCGGAGGCCTTCACCGAGGATCCCGAGCGCCTCGCCCGCTTCGAGCGCGAGGCGAAGCTGCTGGCGCAGCTCAACCATCCGAACATCGCGCAGATCTACGGCCTCGAAGCGAGCGGCGAGACGCGGGCGCTGGTCATGGAGTTGGTCGAAGGGCCGACGCTCGGCGAGCGCCTCGCGCTGGGGGCGGTGCCGGTCGACGAGGCGCTGGCGATCGCCCGGCAGATCGCCGAGGCCCTCGAGGAGGCGCACGAGAAGGGGATCATCCACCGCGATCTCAAGCCCCAGAACATCAAGCTGACGCCAGAGGGCAAGGTCAAGGTGCTGGACTTCGGGCTGGCCAAGGCGCTCGATCCGGCGACCGGCGCCTCGGGCGCGATGCTGGATCGCAGCCATTCGCCGACGATGACCCTGGGGGCCACGGTGCAGGGGGTGATCCTGGGCACCGCGGCCTACATGGCCCCCGAGCAGGCCAAGGGGCAGGCGGCCGACAGGCGGGCCGACATCTGGGCCTTCGGAGTGGTCCTCTACGAGACGTTGACCGGCGGGCGGCTGTTCACCGGCGACAGCGTGCCCGATACCCTGGCCGGGGTGCTCAGGAGCGGGATCGATCTCGAGCGGCTGCCCGTCGACACCCCGCCGTCCGTCCGGCGCCTGCTGCGACGCTGCCTCGAGCGCAACCCGAAGAACCGGCTGCACGACATCGCCGATGCGCGCATCGTCCTGCAGGAAGTGCTCGCGGGCGGCGTCGAGCACACCCCGACGGCCGCAGCACCGGCGATCCCTGCCCCGCGGCCGGTCTGGCGGCAGGTGCTCCCCTGGGCTCTCGCGGCGGGATCGGCGCTGGCGTTCGCCTGGCTCGCCCTGCGACCGCCGTCGCCCTCCCGGGAGATGCCGCTGCGCAAGCTGGAGATCACCGAGCTCGACGAGGTAGGCCTCTTCGGTTTCGGCATCGCCGCGGCGATCTCGCCGGACGGCTCGGCCGTCGCCTACCTCAGCGAGGGGAAGCTCTGGCTGCGCCGGCTGAGCGAGCTCGAACCGCGCCAGGTGCCGGGCTCCCAGTTCGAGAGCATGCCGGTGTGGTCGCCCGACAGCCGCTGGCTGGTCTATCCGGCGGGGCGCAAGCTCTGGCGGGTCTCGGTCGAGGGCGGCGAGCCGCGCGCCATCGCCGACCTCCCCACCAACGTCGGCCCGTTCGGAGGAGGTTGGAGCGAGGAGGGCCGCATCATCCTGACCACCGGTTATTCGGGGCTGCTGGAGGTGTCGGCGCAGGGAGGCAACCTCAGGGAGGTGCTGGCCCCCGACCCCGAGACCGAGGCCGACTTCCACCAGGCGAGCCTGCTGCCCGGCGGCCGCGGGGTGCTGTTCAGCATCCACTACAAGGATCGGCCGGAGGCGCCGATCGCCGTCTGGGACGGGCGCTCGCGGAAGGTGCTGCTGGAGGAGGAGGGGCTCGGCCTGGAGCAACCGGTCTACTCTGACAGCGGCCACCTGCTCTTCTATCGCCGCCCGACCAACGCGGGGCTGTGGGCCGTGCCCTTCTCCCTGGAGGGTCTCGAGGTCACCGGCGAGCCCTTCCTGGTGGCGCCCGACGCGGACTCGCCGAGCCTGGCGGCCGATGGCAGCCTGGTGTTCGTCCGCGGGGTCGAGGCGGCGATGCGCGAGCTGGTGTGGGTGGACCGCTCCGGTCGCGAGATCGAGGTCGCGGGTGTGGCGCAGCCGGGGATCCTGCAGCTGGCGCTGTCGCCGCAGGGCGGCCGCGTGGCGCTGTCGGCCGCGGAGGGCAACAGCCGCGATCTGTGGCTGCAGGACCTCGAGCGCGGCACCAAGAGCCGGCTTACCTTCGGCGCCGATGCGGTCAATGGGATGACCTTCTCTCCCGACGGCCAGCGCCTCGCCTACTACGTCGCCGCCAACGAGCCACAGATCTACCTGCTCGACGTCGAGGCCCGCTCGCCGCCGCTGCGGGTCGGGCCGGGAGGGCGGCCGCACTGGTCGCCCACCGGCGAGCTGGTCTACGAGCTGTTCGGAGCGCGCGGCATCTGGTACGTCGACTTCGCGGAGGACGGCACCCCGGGGGAGCCGCGGCTGATCCTCGACCCACCGGCGGACGAGTCCGAGCCGGAAGTCTCGCCCGACGGGCGGCTGCTCGCCTACTCCGCGGACGAGTCGGGCCGGTTCGAGGTCTATCTCACCCGCTTCCCGAGCGGCGAGGGGAAGTGGCAGGTCTCGTCGCAAGGGGGAGCGCTGCCGCGGTGGGGCCCGGCGGGTGACGAGATCTTCTACGTCGATGCCGAGGGCGACGTGATGAGCGCGCCGGTGAGCGGCGGCCCCAGCCCGCGCGTGGGCGCCCCGGTGCGTCTCTTCAGCGGGCTGCCGTACGGCCTCGGCGGCGATCGCGAGCTGGCAGTGGGCGAGGAGGGCGCGCGATTCCTCGTCTCCCGCCGCGTCGGCGAAGTCCGCGAGAAGCCCAAGCTGGTGCTGGTCCAGAACTGGTTCGCCGAGTTTCGCGGCGGCCCATCGCGCCCTGGCGGCTCGGGGACGAGGGCGCCGTAGCGCGGCGACCTGACGGGCGGTCGTTGCGGCTCGCGGCCGCGCGCCCGATCAGCGTGGCGGGTACCAGTCGAGCTGCCGCACCTCGACGCCGGCATCGCCTGCCCGCACCAGATCCGCGAAGCGCCCGACGTCGGCGAGCCCGTCCGGGCCGCGGTAGTGGTACGGGAAGACGATGCGCGGCTTCATGTCGAGCACCGCGTCCGCCGCCTGCTCGACGCTCATCGTGTAGGGCAGATTCATCGGCACGAAGGCAACGTCGATGTCGGCGAGCGACCGCATCTCCGGCACGCCCTCGGTGTCGCCGGCGACGTAGATGCGGAGGCCCTGGAGGGTCAGGACATAGCCGTTGCCGCGGCCCTTCGGGTGGCGATCCCGGCGCCCCTCGGTGATGTTGTACATCGGCACCGCCTCGACGGCGACGCCGACGACGGTCCCGGTCTCGCCGTTGGCGAGGACCGTGGTCACGGCGCGCAGCGCCTCGTCCATCGCCTCGGCGACGGCGGCGGGGGCGACGATCCTCGCGCCCCGCCCGGACAGCACCCGCAGGGTCTCGGCGTCGAAGTGGTCGCCGTGGACATGAGTGACGAGCGCCAGATCGACATCCGGATGAGACGCGAAGCGGGCAGCGCCGCCCGTGGGGTCGACGGCGATCGCCAGCTCCCCCGCCGTGAGCAGCAGCGTCGCGTGCTCGATCGGATGGACCGTGACGTCACCGCGCTCGGAGACGAGTACCGCTGGATCGGCGGCGAGTGGAGCGGCCAGTACGCAGGCGAGCGCGCAAACAGCGACGGCGGTGCGCGCGGCGTTGCTGCGAATCGTCGGTGCCATCGGCAGGATCCTCCTTCGGTTCTTGTGCCCGCCAGCGAGCTTACCGCGCCCTCCGCGGAGCCCGCCGCGAGACGACCACCGCCCGGGAAGGGGCCTACCGGTGCGGCGGGCCGCAGCCCGACGTGTACGCTCGGGGCGTGCCGCGCATCCGCGCCTGCCCGGAGGACTTCCTGGTCGAAGAGCTGCCGCTCTACCCGCCGTCCGGAGAGGGCCACCATGCGCTGCTGCTGATCGAGAAGCGCCTGCGCGACACCGACGAGGTGGCCCGCGAGCTGGCGGCGTGCGCCGGCGTCGAGCCCGGGCAGGTGGGCTACGCCGGCCGCAAGGACCGGGCGGCCGTGGCACGGCAGTGGCTGACCGTGCCGGGGCTCGATCCGGAGCGCGCTCTGGCGCTGCCGCTCACCGCCGCCCGCGTGCTCGCCGCCCATCGCCATCGCCACCGCCTGCGCCTCGGCGACCTGGCGGGCAACCGCTTCCGCCTGGTGGTGCGCGAGGTGACGCCGGCGCAGGGGAGCACCGCCGCCGCCCGCCTCGTCGAGCTCGGCCGCCGTGGCATGCCGAACCGCTTCGGCAGCCAGCGCTACGGCCGCGACGGCGGCAACGTCGCGCGCGGCCAGGCGCTGCTGCGCGGCGAGCGCCTCGCCGTCGGGCGACGGCGCGAGCGGCTCTACCTCTCGGCCCTGCAATCGGCCGTCTTCGACGAGGTGCTGCGGCGGCGGCCGCTGCCCGTCGACGGCCTGGTCGCCGGCGATCTCGCCCTGGTCCACTCTACCGGCGCCCTGCTGGCGGTGGGCGACCCCGACGAGCTGGCTGCCCGCGCCGCCCGCTTCGAGCTCAGCGCCACCGGCCCGCTGGTCGGGCACAAGATGCGCCGGCCCCGTGGCCAGGCGCTGGCGATCGAGCGCGCCGCCGCTGCGGCCTGCGGCGTGCCCTGGGTCGACGCGCTGCCGCGGCTGCGCGGCCACCTGCTGCCGGGGGAGCGGCGGCCGGTGCGGGCACCGATCCGCGACGCGCGGGCGACGATGGAGGGTGACGGGCTGCGCCTCGACGTCACGCTGCCGCCGGGGAGCTACGTCACCGTGCTGGTGGAGGAGCTGTTCCCGGACGGCGTGGAGGAGGGACCCGCGCCGTCGTAGGACCGGCGGTTCTAGGCCGCCCGGGCGGGGACGGAGCCCCGCCCCTACGACCGTCGATGGAGCCGCGCCGAGCGTCGGGTCGCCACGATCGGTCGGAGGGGCGGCCCTCTGCGGCCGCCCGGGCGGGAGCGGGGCCCGCCCCTTACGACTGCCGCGGGCCGGCGGCGAGATGGCCGCGTTCGGCGTCTCCCATCTCGACGCCGCCCTCGGGGAAGTACTCACGCCAACGCCGGGTCACCCGCGCGGCGACCTCCTCGTCTCCGGCCAGCTCGGCGGGGAAGCCGGGGTGAAGGCGCGCGTCGATCAGCACCGGGGGGGTGTAGGAGAGCTGGTGCCGTACCACCTCGACGCCGGCGGCGTGGACGTCGGCGGCCGGCTCGAAGCGGGTGAAGGTGGTCCACAGGAAATCGATGGGGGAGGCGGTGGCGCGCTCGGGGTCGTCCACCAGCACCAGCAGCGGCCAGCCCGCGAACGCGGGGTGGCCGGCGACGTGCCGCAGCCACGCCGCATCCCCGCGCCCCGGAGGCTGGGGCCGAGTGGCTCCCCCGCTGCGTGCCCGGTACGTCAGCCCGTCATCCGTCCCCTCCACCCGCCGCGCCGCCGGGCCGCCGAGCACCAGGCAGCCCGGGCAGAACACCCGCACCTGCTCGATGCCGTGCGGCAGCTCGGCGGCGCGGAGCTCCCGCGGCAGCTCCCGCACCGGCTCCCCGAGGCCCAGCCAGACGCCCTTGGAGCCCTCGTTCACCCGCGGCCCGGTGTAATCGAGGGTGTCCATCGACAGGTTGCCCAGCACGTAGAGGTCGGTCTCCGGCCGGGTGCGGGCCAGCAGGTGCGCCAGCGTGGCGCGAAAGTCGCGCAGGTCGACCGGGCGGTCGACCACCAGCAGGAATTTGGTCAGCGCCAGCTGCCCCTCGCCGAGGATGCGGAACGCCGACACCATCGCCTCGCGCCGGTAACGCTCCTTGACCCGCGCCGCCGCCAGCGAGTGGTAGCCGGTCTCACCGTAGGACCACAGGTCCTCGACCCCCGGCATGACCAGCGGAAAGAGCGGCGCCAGCAGCTCCTGCAGCAGGTCACCGATGAAGAAGTCCTCCTGCCGCGGCTTGCCCACCACGGTGGCCGGCAGGATGGCGTCGCGGCGGTGGCAGAGCGCGGCGACCCGCAACACCGGGTAGGGGTGGGTCAGCGAGTAGTAGCCGTAGTGGTCGCCGAAGGGGCCTTCGGGACGGCGCTCCGCCGGCGGCACCTCGCCCACCAGGGCGAGCTCGGCGTCGGCCAGCAGCGGGTGCGGCCCGGGGCCGGGGCAGCGCGCCAGGCGACGTCCGGCGATCAGCGAGGCGAGCAGCAGCTCGGGCACGTTCTCGGGCAGCGGCGCCACCGCCGCCAGGAGCAGCGCCGGCGGCCCGCCGAGGAGCACCGTGGCCGGCAGCGCCTCCCCTCGCGCTTCGGCCACCGCGTAGTGGAAACCACCCCCCTTGCCGATCTGCCAGTGCATGCCGAGCGTGCGCCGATCGTGCACCTGCATGCGGTAGATGCCGAGGTTCGGCCCCCTGCCGTCGGGGTGCTCGGTGTAGACCAGGGGCAGGGTGAGGAAGGGGCCACCGTCGTGCGGCCAGGAAGTGGTGACCGGCAGGCGGCCGAGATCGACGTCGCGGGTCGCCACCTCGAGGACCGGGCCGCGGCGCACGTTCCGCAGGCCGACGCGCAGCAGGGCCGCGCCGACGTCGCGCGCCCCCCACGCCTTGCCCAGGGTCGGCGGCAGCGCCGTCTCCACCAGCTCGACCAGGCGGCGGATCAGCCGCCCCGGCCGGCGGCCGAAGGCGAGCTCGGCACGCCGCGCGGTGCCGAAGAGGTTGGTGACGAGGGGGAAGCGGTAGGGCGGGCCGCCCGCCGCCCGCGGCTGGCGGAACAGCAGCGCCGGCCCCCCCGCCGCGATCACCCGGCGGTGGATCTCGGCCACCTCCAGGTGAGGATCGACCGGCTGGGTCACCTCTACCAGGTCGCCGTCGCGGCGCAGTTGGTCGAGAAAGGCCCGGAGATCGGGAAACAGCGGCTCGGACATGGCCAGGCCATTGTGTGCCAGCGGCGCCCGTGGCCGCAAAGGGCCAGACCGCCAGCGCGCTGTCGGGCGCCGGGGCGCGACCCCGCGGCGGCAGGAAACCGCACCAGGGGATCAGGCCAGGACGGTCGAGATAGACTCCTCCCATGCGGCCGCTCACCCGCCTCCTCGCCCTGTCCACCGCCGCCCTCGCCCTGGCGGTCCCGGCCAGCAGCCAGGATCTCCGCTTCGAGGGCTGGGGCCCGCGCCTCGGCGTCGCCGACGACCCGGATCAGGTGGTGGTGGGCGCCTTCTTCGACCTCGGCGATCTCCTGCCCCACCTGCGGCTGCTGCCGAGCCTCGAGCTCGGCCTCGGCGACGACCACACCACGCTCACCGCCACCCTTCCCGTGCACTACATCTTCCCCGTCGACTGGGGCGACTTCCAGCCCTACGCCGGCGGCGGCCTGCTGCTCGCCTGGATCGATCGCGACGAGCCGGCCCAGGGGCAGCGGGGCACCGCTGCCGACGACGACGACTTCGAGCTCGCGCCGGTGGCGGTGGCAGGCATCGAGTACCGGACGCCGGCCGATCGCGTCGTCTCCCTCGAGCTGCACCTCGGCGGCGGCGACGCCTTCGACGCCCGGCTGCTCGCCGGCCTGCGCTTCTGAGCCCCCTGGCGGTACTGCCGCTGCGGCGAAGGGGGGTCGCCGCGCCGGCCCCCGCCCTGAGGCGGCGGACACTGCGGGCGCCGCGATCTTCTGCTACCCTGCCGCCCGCCATGGACCACCTGATCCCTCCCCACAGCGGCGCCCTCGTCGACCTGATGGCGCCGCCGCAACGCGCCGAGGAGCTGCGGGTGCTCGCCCGCGACCTCCCCTCCTGGCCCCTGACGCCGCGACAGCTGTGCGACCTCGAGATGCTCCTGCACGGCGCCTTCTCGCCGCTCGACGGTTTCATGGGCCGCGAGGCGGCCGAGTCCGTATGCCGCGACCTGCGCCTCCCCGATGGCACGCTGTGGCCCATCCCGGTCACCCTCGACGTCGAGCCGGCGGTCGCCGAGGCCGCCAGCCGTCACGCCGCCCTCGTGCTGCGCGACCCGGAGGGCCTGCCGCTGGCGGTGCTCCAGGTCGAGGAGGCGTTCGCACACGACCGCGCGGCGGAGGCCGAGGCCGTCTACGGCACGCTGGACCGTCATCACCCGGGCGTGGCGCACCTGCTCGACCGCACCAACAACGTGGCGGTGGGCGGGCGCGTGGAGGGACTGCGCACGCCGCCGCACTACGACTTCGTGGCGCTGCGCGAGACGCCGCAGGAGCTGCGCGACGACTTCTCGCGCCGCGGCTGGCGGCGGGTGCTCGCCTTCCAGACGCGCAATCCGATGCACCGCGCCCACTTCGAGCTGACGCTGCGCGCCGCCGCCGAGCAGCGGGCGAGCCTGCTGGTCCATCCGGTGGTGGGCATGACCAAGCCCGGGGACCTCGATCACTACACCCGGGTGCGCTGCTACCAGGCCCTGATGGGGCGCTATCCCGCGGGGACGGCGAAGCTCTCCCTGCTGCCCCTGGCGATGCGCATGGCCGGCCCGCGCGAGGCGGTGCTGCACGCGATCGTGCGCAAGAACCACGGCTGCACCCACTTCATCGTCGGCCGCGACCATGCCGGCCCCGGCGCCGACGCCGACGGCAAGCCGTTCTACGGGCCCTACGACGCCCAGGAGCTGCTGCGCCAGCACGAGGAGGAGCTGGGGATCCGCATGGTCCCCTTCCGCAACATGGTCTACGTGGAGGAGCAGGATCGCTACCTGCCGGAGGACGAGGCCACCGGCCGCGTCCTCGCCCTGTCGGGCACCGAGCTGCGCCGCCGGCTGGCCGATGGGCGCGAGGTGCCCGGATGGTTCACCTTCCCCGAGGTCTCGGCCGAGCTGCGGCGCACCCATCCGCCACGCCACCAGCAGGGGTTCACGGTCTTCCTCACCGGCCTGTCGGGCGCCGGCAAGTCCACCATCGCCCGCCTGCTGCAGGTCAAGTTCCTGGAGATCGGCGGCCGCCCGGTGACCCTGCTCGACGGCGACATCGTCCGCACCCACCTCTCCTCCGAGCTCGGCTTCTCCAAGCAGCATCGCGACCTGAACGTGCTGCGCATCGGCTTCGTCGCCTCCGAGATCACCAAGAACCGCGGCATCGCCCTGTGCGCGCCGATCGCCCCCTACGGGTCGGTGCGCCAGCGGGTGCGCCAGGCGATCGAGCCGCTCGGCGGCTTCGTCCTGGTGCACGTCGCCACGCCGCTGGAGGTGTGCGAGCGGCGGGATGCCAAAGGGCTCTACGCCAAGGCCCGAGCCGGCGACATCCCCAACTTCACCGGCATCTCCGACCCTTACGAGGAGCCGGCGGATGCCGACGTGGTGGTCGACGCTTCCCTCCTCACCCCGGAGGAGGCGGCGCAGGAGATCCTGCTGCACCTCGAACGGCAGGGGTACCTGGGGCCGGCGACGGGCGCCTCGTCCTGAGCGGGTGCCTGGCGCCGGGTGGGCTACACTGGTGCCGTCCAGCGCAGATCCCGACGGTGCGAGAAGCTGACGCGGTGCCGATCCTGAAGCGGGAGCCGGAGATCTACCCGCAGTGGCTCTTCGACGAGCCGCCCCCGGGGCGGTGGTGGGTGGCGTACGTTCGCAGCCGCCAGGAAAAGCGCCTGGCGCGGCACCTCCACTACTGCCGCGTGCCCTACTACCTGCCGCAGCAGGAGCAGCGCGTGCGCCGTCAAGGCCGCTGGCGGGTGTCGCACCTGCCGCTGTTCCCCGGCTACGTCTTCTTCCGCGGCCACTCGCATCACCGCATCCAGGGGTTGGAGAGCAACCTCGTCGTCAGGACCCTCGCCGGCGACGACCACGAGCTGCTCGATGGCGAGCTGCGGGAGCTGTGGCGTTTGCAGTGCAGCGGTTCGCCGCTGGTGGCGCACGCCTACCTGGGGCCGGGGGCCGCGGTGGAAGTCATCCACGGTCCCTTCAAGGGGTATCGCGGTCTGGTCGTGCGCGAGAAGGGCACCTACCGGCTGGTGGTGTCGATCACCATGTTGCGAAAATCCGTGGCGGCGGAGCTCGACCGAGAGGTGCTGGCGCCGGCGGCGGCGGAGGTCGATCAGCGGCGCACGGCGTGACGCCTCCCC
>DATKEH010000342.1:0-7996 GCA_035546355.1 Thermoanaerobaculia bacterium | reverse complement strand
CCCCGCTCCTCCGGCGTGCCGGGGATCAGGTTGTCGAGCAGCAGGCCGAGGATGGCGGCCACCGCCATGCCGGTGGACCCCACGGTCTTCACCATGTCGGCGAGCCACGGCGCCCAGGGCCAGTCGAGCTGGACGGGGGGGTAACCGAACGCCGGCACCCCCTGGAAGTAGGCCGGCACCGACAAGCCCATGAACAGGGTGAAGCCGATGATCAGCAGGTTGCGCTGGCTGGTGAGATCGGCGCGGCTGACGATGGCGATGCCGACGGCGGTGATCAACCCGAAGAGGGTGCAGTAGAGCCCGCCCACCACCGGCGCCGGGATGGTGGCGACGGCGGCGCCGAACTTGGCCAGCATTCCCAGCAGCACCAGCAGCGCGGCGGCGACGTAGACGACGTAGCGGCTGGCGACGCGGGTGAGGGCGACGAGACCGATGTTCTCGCTGTAGCTGGTCGAGGCGAAGCCGCCGAAGAGGCCGGTGAGGAAGCAGCCGACGCCCTCGGCGCCGATGCCGCGATCGACCTGCCGCGCCGTCGGCTCGGGCTCGCCGGCGGCGCGGGCGATGGCGAAATAGTCGCCGAACGACTCGATCATCGAGGCGAGGTAGGCGGTGAGCACGGCGAGGAAGAAACCGAGGTGGAAGCGGGGCGGGCCCCAGGGGAAGAGCAGCGTCGCCGGGTCGCGCAGCCAGGGGGCGGCTCCGACGGCGGCGAATTCGACCGCCCCGGCGTCACCGGGTCGGAGCACTCCGGCGAGGGTCGAGACGAGGGCCAGGCCGTAGCCGACGACCACCGCCAGCAGGATCGGAAACAGCGAGAAGAACCGCCTGCGCGGCGCCAGCACCAGGGCGAACAGGAAGGCGCAGGCGATGACGGTGCCGGCGAGCCACCAGTTGCGCCCCGCCTGGGGCGCCCCGACCTGGAACAGCGCCAGGCCGATGAGCGCGATCACCGGCCCGATCACCACCGGGCTGATGAAGCGCCGCAGCCGCCCGAACAGGGTGGAGTAGCCGGCCACCCCCTCGATCACGGCGCCGGCGAGGATGGCGCCGGCGATGTACTGCATGGCTTCGGCGCCGCTGCCGGTGGCGGCGATGATGGCGAAGAAGGGCCCGAGGAAGGAGAAGGAGACGCCCTGGATGATCGGCAGCCTGGTGCCGAAGCGCACCTGCACGAAGGTGGCGAGCCCGGAACAGATCATCACCGCCGAAACCAGCACCGCCACCTCGGCGGGAGTCATCCCCATGGCCGGCCCGAGCAGCAGCGGCACCGCGACCGTGGCGCCGAACATCGTCAGCACGTGCTGCAGCCCCAGCCCCAGGGCCCTGGGGAAGGGCCGCGGCACGTCGTCGACGCGGTAGAGCATCGCCGGCTGCGGAGTCATCGCAGCTCCCCCGCCCTCATCCCGGGCACCCTCGCATCAGCAGCAGCACCGCGATCAGGAGGATCGCCAGCAGCGCCATCAGCACCCAGCGCTGCACCCGGCGCGGCAGCAGGTCGTCGACCATGCCGCGGGCGAAGCGGGCAGCGAACTCGCGCTGGGTGGGCGCCGCCGGCGGGACGACGGGGGCCGGCGCCGGCGGCTCCCCTTCGTGCCCCACGGGGGTGGCGGTCGGGCCCGGAGCGGGCCCCGCCGCGCCCTGGCGCGCGGCGAGCTGCCGCTCGAGGCCCTCCAGGCCCTGGCGGGTGATCACCCGCGCCGAGCTGTCGAGCAGCCGCTGCCCGACGCCGGCGATCCTGCCACCGACGCGGGCGTCGAGGTCGTAGCGCACCAGCGTGCCCGCGGGCACCTCCTCCAGGTCGATGCTCCCCTCGCCGGTCATGAACCCCGAGGGGCCGCGCCCGTCGAGCTTCATGCGATACCCCTGGGGCGGGCGCAGGTCGGTGAGGTCGAGGGTGCCCTCGAACTGCCCCTTGACCGGCCCCACCTGGACGTTGAGCACCCCCTCGAAGCGCCCCTCCCCGACCCGCTCCAGGCGCTCACAGCCGGGCAGCGTGCGGGAGAGTACCTCGGGGTCGAGGAGGGCCTGCCACACCGCGTCGCGCGGCGCGGGAAGGGTGTAGGTGCCGGTGATCTTCATCGTGCCTCCAGTGCGATGGGGGGCGCGGCGGCAAGGCACCGCGCGAGGACACAGAAGCCGCGCAGCGACCAGCGCCCGGAGCTGTGGCCGGTGGCGGCCACCGCCGCCGCGGAGGGGGCCACGGCGGCGTCGCTCGCGGCGGCGAGGGCGAGGAGCAGCCGCGCCCAGGGCGGGCTGACGGAGCCGCCGGCCGCCGCTCGCAGCCAGGCGGCGGAGTGGGAAGTGGTGCGCGCCGCGGCGAGCTCGGCGAGGGCCGGCGCCTCGCGCCGCAGGGGGTGATCCAGCGCCCACAGCGCATGGAAGGCGCCCAGCAGATAGTCGTCGCCGGCCGGGGTGAGCCCCTCGCCGAGCCCGGCGAGGCGGCGGGCGGCAACGGCGCGGCCGGCGGCGGTGCCGCCGACGAATGCGGCGTCGAGGCGGGCGGCGGCGCGCCACACCGCCTGCTCGAGCCAGGACCCGCCGCCGGAGCCCCTCACCCCAGCCCTCTCCCCGCGGACGGGGAGAGGGGGCAAGAGCCCGGGCGGGCGCGGAGGTCCGCCCCTACGACCGCCCGAGGGTTCGAGGGGGTCGTAGGGGCCGCCCTCCGAGGCGGCCCGTCCGGCCAGCACGTCTGCGACCAGCGGCAGGCGGCGGAACCATCGCTCCGGCGACGCCCACAGCGCCTCCCAGTCCGGCCGCGCCATCGCCACCGTAGTCAGGACCGAGCCTCGCGGACCAGCTCCCACAAGCGGCTCGGCTTGAGGGGGATCTCGCGGATCTCGAGCGCCGGGGCCAGGGGCGCCAACGCGTCCTCCAGCGCCTGGGCGAACAGCGCCCCCACCGGGATCGCCCCCGCCTCGCCGGCGCCCTTGGTCCCCAGCTCGTTGAGCGGCGACACCGTCTCGTGGTGGCCGACCTCCATCGGCGGCATGTCGAGCGCCGTCGGCAGCAGGAAGTCCATGAACGAGGCGTTGAGCAGCTGTCCGGCCTCGTCGAACACCAGCTCCTCGAACCAGGCGTTGCCCAGCCCCTGCGCCACCCCGCCGTGCACCTGCCCCTCGACGATCGTCGGGTTGAGCACCTTGCCGCAGTCGTGCACCACCACGTACTTCGTCACCGCGACCTGCATCGTCTCGGGGTCGACCTCGAGGGTGCAGGCGTGACAGCCGCTGGCGGTGGCGCCGCGCTGTGGGCCGAAGTAGCGGGTGGACTCGAGCCCCGGCTCGGTGCCCGGCTTGACGCCGCCGCGCATCGGGTTGGCCTTCGCCGCCAGCTCGCCGAGCGGCAGCGCCCGCTGCGGGTCGCCGGTCACCCGCACCGCGCCGCCGGCCAGCTCCACCAGTTCCACCGGCACCCCCAGCAGCTCGGCGCCGAGCGCCAGCGCCTTGCGCCGCACCTCCTTGGCGGCGGCGTGCACGGCGTTGCCCGCCACCACCGCGCCACGGCTGGCGAAGGTGCCGGTGCCCCAGTGGAACTGGTCCGAGTCGCCGGTGACCACGTCGACCTCGGCGCTGTCGACCCCGAGCTGCGCCGCGGCGACCTGGGCCAGCACCGTGAAGTGCCCCTGCCCCTGGGTGCCGACGCCGGTGACGACGCTCACCCGGCCGTTGGTCTGCACCTGCACCCGGGCCCCCTCGAACGGGCCGATGCCGGTGCCCTCGACGTAGGCGACGCAGCCGATGCCCACCAGCCGCCCCGCCGCCCGCAGCCGCGGCTGCTCCTCGGTCAGGAAGCGCTCCCAGCCGATCCGCGCCAGCGCCTGCTCGAGCATCGGGGCGTAGTCGCCGCTGTCGTACATCAGCGGCGTGAAATCCTGGTAGATGATCTCGTGCTCGACCGGGAACTCGTCGGGAGTGAGGAAGTTGCGGCGACGGATGTCGAGCCGGTCGAGGCCCAGCTCGCGGGCCGCGGCGTCCATCAGCCGCTCGAGGACGAATACCCCGTGCTGGCGGCCGGCGCCGCGGTAGGGGGTGACGATCGGCTTGTTGGTGAAGACGGCGGTGAACTCGGAGTCGTAGGCCGGCACCCGGTAGGGGCCGATCAGGGTGCACTGCGAGTTGAGCGGCACCGTCAGCCCGTAGGGGTCGTAGGCGCCGGTGTCGTGGAGGAAGCGGTCGCGGATGCCGAGGATGGTGCCGTCGCGGGTCAGCGCCAGCTCGGCGTCGTGGATCTGCAGCCGCTCCTGGGTGGTGGCGAGGAAGTTCTCGGCCCGGTCTTCGATCCACTTGACCGGCCGGTCGAGGCGGATCGCCAGCCAGGGAATCAGCACCTCCTCGGGGTAGAACATCATGATCTTCGGGCCGAAGCCGCCGCCGATGAAGGGAGCGACCAGACGCACCTGGTGCTCGGACAGCCCCAGCATCGCCGCCAGACCGTTGCGGATGGGGATCGGCGCCTGGGTGGTGTCCCACACCGTCAACCGGTCGGCGCGCCGGTCCCACTGCGCCACCACCCCGCGATTCTCGATCGCCGCCGCCGCCCCGCGGTCGTAGCGGAAGCGGCGGCTGATGACTACGTCGGCCGCGGCCCGCGCCGCCTCCCAGTCCCCCTTGCGCTGGCGGACCACGGCGGCGACGTTGGAGTCGAGGTCGTCGTGCACCCGGGGCGCGCCCGGCGCCAGCGCCGCCTCGAGGTCGACGACCGCCGGCAGCGGCTCGAAGTCGACGGCGATGCGCTCGGCGGCGTCCTCGGCCAGGTAGCGGCTCTCGGCCACCACCAGGGCCACCGGCTCGCCGAGCTGCCGCACCTTGTCCTTGACCAGCGGCACCTGGCAGCGCTGGTGGAAGACCATTCCCGCGACCGGCGGCGGCGGCACCAGCAGCGGCCCGGGGCGCCAGTAGTCGCCGAGGTCTTCCGCGGTGTAGACCCCGAGCACCCCGGGCATCGCCCGCGCCGCGCTGGCGTCGATGGCGCCGAGGCGGGCGTGGGCGTAGGGGCTGCGCAGGAAGGCGACGTGCGCCATCTCCGGCAGCTGCACGTCGTCGACGAACAGCGCCCGGCCGGTGAGCAGGCGCGGGTCCTCGTTCCTGCGCGTCGGCGCGCCGAGGGTCATCGGCAGCTCCGGCAGCCGCACGGCCGCGGGCGGGCGCAGAGGCCCGCCCCTACGACCGCATCGGCGGTCGGCATCCTCATTGCCGCTCCACGAAGGCGACGAAGCGCGAGAAGGCCGCCTCGCCGCCGGCGAAGCGGAAGGGGAAGCACCCCACCCACAGCCGCTGGTCGAGCACCTCGTCGATGCGGCCGCCGACGTTCTCGGCGTGGAAGACGCCGTGCGGGAAGAGCTGGACGTGCATGCACTGGTAGTCGCGCGGCCAGGGGAAGGCGTCGTCGAGAGACATGCCTATCGCCGCCTCGACCTCCGGGATCAGGTCGGGCCGCGCCTTGCGCACGTTGGTGTTGAAAGGGTGGTCGGCGGCGATGCAGTCCACCGCCAGCCAGCGGATGCCGCGGTCGAGGATCCATGGGCAGAGCTCCGCCTGCGGGCCGGGGTGCTTCAGGAAGCAGCGCGGCAGGTCGGGCTCGTGCGCCGTCTCCTCCACCACCCGCCGCACCGGGCACGGCGCCGCCTTGTGCCAATCCTCGTTGTAGAAGCGGTGGTAGCCGGTGTGGACGATCAGGATGTCGCCGCGCTCGATGGTGATGCCGGTGCTGCGCTCCCACTCCTCGAAGTGCCGCGGCCCGTAGATCTGGTAGTCGCCGACCCCCAGCTTGCACAGGTCGACGACGCAGGCCGGCCCGACCAGCGTCTCGAGCGGGATGCCGGCGACGTCCGCGCCCGGGTCGTGGAAGTGCGAGGGGGAGTCGAGGTGGGTGGCGATGTGGTTGGTCGAGGAGATCAACTGCGCGTTGACCCCCTCGAAGGCCAGCCGCTTCACCCACTTGACCGTCGGCCCCTCGTAGAAGGCGAAGGAGGGGCTGTTCATCGAGAAATTCTGCGACAGGTCGAGCACCTCGCAGCGCGACAGGTCGAAGGGGGCGTGCTTCATGGGGAGTCCTCCAGGTATCGCTCGGCCCAGGCGATCAGGGCCTGCTCGAACACCTCCCGCGGCGGCCGCACCAGGCCGGCGCCGATCTGGCCGATCCCGGCCTCGCGGTGGGCGATGCCGGTGTTGACGCGGGGGGTCACGCCGAGCTCGACGACCCGCCGCAGGTCGATTCCCACTGGCGTGCCGCGGAAGCCGAGGGCGGGGATGGTGAAGTGGTCGTGCTCGGCGACGGTGATCTCGTACATCTCGCGGGTGCCGGCGAGGGCCTCGTCGGGCGTGCCGCCGACGAAGCGGACGATGGCGGGCGCCGCCGCCATGGCGAAGGCGCCGATGCCGGCGGTCTCGGTGATCGTCGAGTCGCCGATGTCGCGGCTGGCGTCGGCGGCCGAGAAACCCGAAAAGTAGAGCCCGTCCGGCACCAGCGCCGGGGCGGTGAACCAGCGCTCCCCCAGCCCCGACACGCGGATGCCGAAGTCGGTGCCGTTGCGGGCCATCGCCGACACCAGGGTGCTGCCTTCGACGCCGTGGGCGGCGTCCGCCATCGCCTTGCAGGCCGCCATCACCGGGTTGAGCACCGACAGGGCGTTGTCGCCGAGGAAGGCGATCGCCCGCGCCGCCCGCTCGCCGTCGCCGGCCACCGCGGCGATACGCGGCGCCAGCAGCCGGGTGAACAGCAGCGATCCCGCTTTGTTGCGGTTGTGCCCCTCGTCGCCCATGTGCAGCGCCTCGGCGATCAGCGTCCGCAGGTCGAGCGGCTCGCCGGCGGCGAGGGCCGCCGCCAGCAGCGGCGCCAGCTCCTCGTTCATCCAACGCAGCCGCTCCAGTACCTCGGGGGCGTAGGCGCCGTAGCGCAGCACCTTGCCGTACCCCTCGTTGAGGGTCGAGAAGGTGCGGCCGCCGTGGGCGGCGTCCTCGACCACGTACACCGCCATCGACGGCGAGACGACGCCGGCCATCGGTCCCACCGCGGCATGGTGGTGGCAGGGCTCCAGGGGGACCTCGCCGCTGGCCGCCAACACCTCGGCCGCGGCGACGTCGCCGGCCCAGCCTTCGTAGAGCAGCGCGCCGACGACGGCGCCGCGCAGCGGCCCGGAGGCGCGCTCCCAGGCGACCGGCGGCCCGGCGTGCAGCAGCCGGCGGCCGTCCATCGCCGGCATCGCCTCCGCCGCGCGCGCCACGCCCACCAGGCGCGGCTGCGAAGCGATCATGCGCTGCACCGCGGTGCGGTTGGCGCGGTCGATGTCGGCGCCGGTCACCGCATCCGCTCCAGCAGCCGCCCCAGCCGTTCGTCGCCGCCGGCCGGCGGCCGCCAGTCGACCTGGATGCTGCGGGCCCCCTGCGCCGCCAGCGCCCGGTGGAACCCCTCGAGCCCGACGTTGACCACCACCGGCGCCGCGAGGGCGTCCAGCGGCACCGGCGGCCCCGCGCTCTCCCCGGTCGTGCTGCTCAAGGTCGCGACAGCATACTGCACCGCCTCGCCCACCGACCGCACCACCCGCGCCCCCGCCGCCTGCAGCCGCTCGGCCTGGGCCCCGAGGCCCTGCGGGTCGTCGTCGGTGCCGACGAGGATGGCGACGACGTCCAGGGGTCGCCCGGCCCCCGCGGCGGCCTGGCGAGCGGCGCGGATGGCCGGCGCGAGCTCTCCGGCCGGGTCGGGGTGGGCGCCGTCGCCGAGCACGATGTCGAGCAGCACCAGCCCGACGGCGGGGTCGATGGCCGCGGCGGCGAGCCGCTCGTGCCGCACCCCCTCGTCGAGCATCGGGTGGGGCCGGCCGAGGGTCAGCTCGTCGGCCCCGAGGTCGAGGAGGAGGTGGGCGCCGCCGGCCGCCGGGTCGGCGAGGGGGAGGGCGCCGGGCAGGGAGAGGTTGGAGGCGATCGGGCCGAGCCAGGGCAGCAGGCCGAGGAGGGCCTCCTGGGCCAGCGTGCCACCGGCGAACAGGCCGTGGAGGCGG
>DATKEH010000341.1:0-2395 GCA_035546355.1 Thermoanaerobaculia bacterium | reverse complement strand
GCGGTCGGGATGTACGGCGTCGTCGCCTTCTCGGTGGCGCAGCGCCGGCGGGAGATCGGCGTCCGTCGGGCGCTGGGGGCGCCAGGGGCGAGCGTCCTCGACCTGGTGCTGCGCCGGGGGATGGCGCTGGTCGCTGCCGGTATCGCTCTCGGTCTGCTCGCCGCCATGGCGGCGACGCGGCTGCTGTCGGGACTGCTCTACGGCGTGACGCCCGGCGACCCCGGGGCCTACGCCGCGGCGCTGCTGGTGGTGGCGGCCGCCGGATCGCTGGCCGCGGTACTTCCGGCCTGGCGGGCGATCCGCGTCGATCCCCTGGAGGCATTGCGGAGCTAGAGGAGGAGGACATGCACGAAGGGATGACGACCATCGGGCACGACCTGCGGGCGGCGGCGCAGGGGCTGCGGCGGCGGCCGCGGTTGGTCCTGGCGGTGCTGGTGACGCTGGGGCTCGGCATCGGCGCCAACGCGGCGGTCTTCACCCTGCTCGACGCGCTGATGTTCCGCCCCCTGCCCTTCCCCGAGCCGCAGCGGCTGGCCCTGGTGCGGCTGGCGCCGCCCGGCCCGGAGGGCGACCCTCTGCCCTTCTCGCCGCCCAAGCTCGCCGCCCTGCAGGGGATGGCGCATCCCTTCACCGCGGTGGCCGGGTTCTTCGGCCTCGACCTGGCGCTGGGCGACCCCAGCGGCGCCCTGCGGCTGCCGGCCGAGGGGGTGTCGGCCGAGTACCTGCCGGTGCTCGGGATCGAGCCGCTGCTCGGCCGCGGCTTCGCCGTGCGGGAGGACCGCCAGGGGGCGCCGGTCGCCCTGCTGTTCCACGCCCTGTGGCAGGAGCGCTTCGGCGCCGACGCCGGAATCGTCGGTGCCACCGTGCGCCTGAACCAGGTGCCGGTGACGGTGCTGGGAGTGCTCCCCGCCGGGTTCCGCGGCCTCACCGGCACCGCCGAGGCCTGGGTGCCGCTGGGGTTCACGCCGGCGGTCACCTACCCCGAGATCCTCGCCGAGGAGCACTCCTACTTCCTGCAGGTGGTGGCCCGGCGCGCCCCCGGGACGAGCGCCGAGGGGGCGGCGCAGCGGCTGGCGGCGTTGGCCCAGCGGCTCGGCGCGCCGCCCGAGGGTGGCGAGCCGTGGCGACCGGTGGCCTCGCCCCTCGCCGGCGAGCGGGTATCGCCGGTGGTGCGGCGCTCGGCGTGGGTGCTGCTCGGCGCGGCGCTGTTCGTGCTCGCCATCGCCTGCGCCAACGTGGCGGGGCTGCTGCTGGCGCGCATGAGTGACCGCCGCCGGGAGCTGGGCGTCCGCCTGGCGCTCGGCGCGGGGCGCCGGCGGCTGCTGCAGCTGGTGCTCGCCGAGAGCCTGCTGCTCGGGGTGCTGGGCGGGGCGGTGGGCGTGGCGCTGGCGGCCCTGCTGCTGCGCGCTTTGCCCGCGCTGCCGACCCTGCCCTGGCTGCAGCGCTGGGGCGACCTGGCGCTGGCGCCGGAGCTGCCCCGCCTCGAGCCGCGCCTGCTGCTGCTGGCGGCGGCCGCCGCCCTGCTCTGCGGCCTGGTGGTAGGCGTGGCACCGTCGCTGCGGCTGGCGCGCCGCGACGTCGCCGCGGCGCTGCGCGGCGGGGGCTACGCCGTCGGTGCCGCTCCCGGCGGGGTGCGGGCGCGGGCCTCGCTGGTGGTGGCGGCCACCGCGGTGGCCACGGTGTCGCTGGTCGGCGCCGGCCTCATGCTGGCCAGCCTGGCCAAGCTGGCGGCGGTGCCGCAGGGGTTCGAGCCGGCGGGCGTGCTCACCCTGCGGGTGGACCTGCCGGAGACGGAGTACCCACCACCGCGGCGCACCGCCGCCTACGAAGAGCTGCTGGCCCGGCTCGCCGAGCTGCCGGGGGTGGCGAGCGCCAGCGTCGACCGCTGCGCCCCCGGTCGCGGGGCTTGCAACCGCGCCATCCTCGAGCGGGTCACGGCGCCAGGGGAGCCGCGGGAGGTCGAGGTGCACTTCGTCGACCCCGACTACTTCGCCACCCTGGGGATCCCGGTCGTGCGAGGGCGGGGGTTCTCGCCGCAGAGGCTCGCCGCGGGCCTCCCCGAGGTGGTGATCAACCGGCTGGCGGCGCGCCGTTTCTGGCCCGATGGCGAGCCCGTGGGCGACCGGGTGGCGGTGTTCGTCGCCGCCTTCGGCGGCGAGGCGGCGGAGGTGGTGGGGGTGGTCGCCGACGTCCGCTACGGCACGCCCGACCAGCCCCCCGGCCCGACCGTATACGTGCCGGTCGCCCGCCAGGCCTTCGCCGGCATGACCCTCTTCCTGCGCAGCGCGGCCGACCCGGCGCAGCTGGCGCCGGCGGTGCGCCGCGAGGTGGCCGCCTTCGACCCGGCCATCGCCGTCTCCCAGGTGCAGACGCTGGCCGAGCGGCTCGCCGTGGC
>DATKEH010000340.1:0-2833 GCA_035546355.1 Thermoanaerobaculia bacterium | reverse complement strand
CAGGTGGAACTGCCCGGAGATGCGCAGCAGCTGGCAGTAGCTGGTGACCAGGAACTGCAGCAGGCTCGCCAGGTCGTGCACCGCCTCGCGGGTCGGCATCAGGTAGTAGGCGACGACGCGGTAGAGGACGAGGTGCGAGGCACCGCGCAGCATCCACCCCAGCCCCTTCTGGTAGATCGCCAGCTCCTCGCCGTCGTACCAGGTGCGGCGGAAGGCGCCGAAGCCGACGACCGGGAAGACCAGGAAGCTGAAGTTGGGCAGCAGGAAGAAGTAGCCGAGCCGGGTCCAGGGGGACGACGGGGCCCGCTGGTGGCGCAGGTCGTAGAGGAAGAGCAGCAGCCGGAACATGAACATCGAGGCGATCACCGGCAGCGCCAGCTGCGCCGCCGCGGGCGCCGGGAGGTGGCCCAGCCGCAGGGCGGCGAGCAGCGCGGCGACGCCGGCGAGCAGGGTCATGCGCGCCCACCACGCGATCGGCAGGTGGCAGACGCCGAGCAGGAGCAGTCCGGCGGCCAGCACCGCCGCGCCGGTGGCGAGACCGACGATGGCGAACAGGCCGGCCAGCGACAGGGCGAGGAAGAACGGCCGGCGCCAGCGCCGCGGCAGCAGCGCGTGCACCGCGAAGCCGCCGAGCAGCAGCGGCCCCAGCGCCAGCAGCCCCTGGTCCTCCTCGACGTGGAAGAGGAAGAGCGCCGCCAGCACCAGCACCAGCTGCGCCACGACCGCCAGGTAGCCGAGGATCCAGCCGAGCTCCCGGCCGGCGACCGCCAGGGGCACGCGACGGGGCTCGGCCGTCGCCGCCGCTGCGGGGGTGCCCCGGAGGTCGATCGTCGTCACACCGCTGCTTCCCGAGGTGGCGGGCGAGCCTACCACGCGCCCGGCGCCCGTCCCGGCGGCGCTTCCGATAAACTCGGTGCCGACCGGAGAGGGGGCGCCGTGGCACGCAAGCGACTGATCCTGATCGCCGACGACAACAGCGACTGGCGCACCGCCACCGCCCAGCTCCTCGAGGCCTGGGGCTACGAGGTCGCCCAGGCGATGGATGGCAAGGAAGCGCTGCGCAAGACGACCGAGCTCAAGCCCGACGCCCTGCTGCTCGACCTGATGATGCCGCGCGAGTCGGGTTGGCAGCTGCTGCGCCAGCTGCGCGAGCGCAGCGAGTTCCGGCGCCTGCCGGTGGTGCTGGTGAGCGGCTGGCCGAGCGAGCGGGCGCGCGCCCAGGAGCTGGGCGTGCAGGAGGTGCTCGCCAAGCCGGTGGAGCCGGAGCTGCTGCGGGAGACCCTCGAGCGGCTCGGCGTCGCGCCTGCCGGCGACGGCGGCGCGACGAGCGGAGGTGGTGGGCCGTGAGGGTCTCGAACCCCCGACCCGCGGGTTAAAAGCCCGCCGCTCTACCAACTGAGCTAACGGCCCGCCGCAGTATAGCGAAGCGGTCCGTTGGCGAAACCAAACGGCCCGTCGCGCGTACTAACAGGCATGGACTACGCGTTGATGGGGACGCTCCTGCGGATGATGGAGGAGGGGAACCAGCACTTGCGGGCGCGCGGCTGGGGGATCCAGCACAGCGGCCTGGTGCCGCCCGCCGCCTCGCGGCCGCTCGACCGGCAGCTGCGCAGCTGCCTCGAGCGGCTGGAGGTGCTGGCTCTGGAGACCGAGAACGGAGCCGCCAGCGCCGAGCGCCGGACTTCCGCACTTCGCTAGAGCGGCTCGACCCGGTGCTCGAGGCGCACGCCGCGCGCCTCCAGGTAGGCCAGCACGCGGTCGTGGCAGCCGGCCTCCATCCCCACGTGTTCGGGCGCCGACACGCCCTTGCGAGCGAAGACGCCTTCCGCCACCAGGCGCGCGATGGCGGTACAGGTGTAGCCGGTGGTGCGGGCCATCGAGGAGATACCGGTAGCCGTGTCGAGCGTGTCCAACAGGTCCCACACGTGGCGCTCGCGGCGGCCGCCGGCGGTGCCCTCCACGACCACCCGCAGCACGGTCAGGTCGCCCTCCCCCTCGCGCAGCTCCCAGTGGGGGAAGAGCAGGGCCGAGGTGAGGGCCAGTGGCGATACCTGCTGTCCGCCCACCTGCACCGGCTCCTCGGCGAGCAGGCCGCTCGCCGCGAGGAGCCCGATCTTCTCGGCGTGCCCGGGGTAGCGCAGCGTCTTCTCCTTCATGAACGGCACCTCGACCGTGGCGAGCAGGGTTCGCAGCCCATCGGTGAGGAAGGCCTCCAGGGTGCCCACGCCGGGAACATCGAGCGGCTCGAGATCGCCCAGCGGCGCGACCACCCGCTGCTCGCCGTGCTCGACGAAGCGCGCCGGCCGCAGATACTCGGCCAATACGTCGCAGGGGGCGAACGGCGCCTTGTACTCCCAGGGGAGGCGGCGCTCGACGGGCAGGCCGCCGACGTAGCAGAGGAAGCGCTCGATGCGCTCCATCTGCCGGGTCATCTGACCGAGCAGCAGGTTGTCCAGGCCGGGGGCGACGCCGCAGTCCACCACCGCCACGCAACCGTTGCGGCGCGCCAGCTCGTCGAGGGTGAAGGGGTCCTCGGCGAAGAACGAGATGTCGACGACGTCGCGGCCGGCCTCGAGGACGGCCTCCAGGGCCGCGTAGCCGAGGAAGGAGGGGAGGGCGCCTACCACCAGGTCGTAATCGCCAGCCAGATCGTGCACCACGGTCGGGTCGGAGAGGTCGGCCTCCCGCGGCCTCACCGGGGCGCGCGCGGCGAGGCTCTCCAGGGCGCGAGCCGACTGGTCGGCGGCGGTGACCTTCCAGGAGGGATCGGCGGCGAGGTCGCGGGCGATCGCCTGGCCGACCCGGCCGGCTCCGAGGACGAGGGCTCTCATGG
>DATKEH010000339.1:0-7458 GCA_035546355.1 Thermoanaerobaculia bacterium | reverse complement strand
GCGCAGGCGGCGGATCTCCAGGTTGCCGATCATGTACGCCGTCGCCTGGCCGGGGACGGCGATGTAGCGGTCGATCTCGGCGGCGGCGAGGTCGCGCGACTCGGCGGTGTGGTCGAGCAGGTAGTCGAGGGCCTGCTCGCGGCTCCAGCCCAGGGCGTGCATCCCCGAGTCCACCACCAGCCGGGCGGCGCGCAGCGCCTCGTTCGACAGCAGGCCGAGCAGGTCGACGTCGCCGGAGTAGAGCTCCATCTCCTCGGCCAGACGCTCGGTGTAGAGCGCCCACCCCTCGCTGAAGCCGGAGGTACCGAAGTAGCGCTGGATGGGGTGGGTGTCCTGCCGCTCCTTGGCGATCGAGATCTGCAGGTGGTGCCCGGGATAGGCCTCGTGGAAGGCGGTGGCCTCGACCCCGGCCTTGCTCTGCGTCTCGGGCCGGTAGGTGTTGATGTAGTAGGTGCCGGGGCGATCACCGGCGTCGGAGGCGGCGGAGTACTCGCCGCCCGGCGCCGAGCGCTCGCGGAACTCGGGGTAGGGCACCACCACCACCTCGGCGGTGGGGACGATGCCGAACCACTCGGGAATGGCGGCCTCGGCGCGCGCCACCGCGGCGCGGGCGTAGTCCACCATCTCCTGGCGCGAGGAGAAGGTGTAGGGCGGCTCGCCGACCCGCTCGAGGAGCTGCTCGGGGTCGGCGGTGGCGAAGCTGCGCTCGCCGATCTCCCGCATCTGGGCGAGGAGGATCTCCATCTGCTCCTGCCCCAGGCGGTGGATCTCCTCGGGCGACATCTGCACCGAGGTGTGGTAGCGCACCGCGGCGCGGTAGCAGGCGGCGCCCTCGGGGTTGGCGGCCACCGCGATGTCCTCGCGCGCGGCGGGAAGGTACTCGTCGGCCAGGTAATCGCGGTAGCGACGGATGGCCGGCTGGACCTGGTCCTCGACCACCGGCGCCAGCTCGGCGGCGAACGCCTCGTCCTCGGCCCGCACGGCGGGCTGGTAGAACGGCGAGTCGGCCAACGGCAGGGCGAGCAGGGAGTCCATCTGCTCGATCACCCGCGCCACGTTGACCCGCGGCGCGGTGTAGCCCAGCCGCACCCCCTCGCGCAGCCGGTCGACCTCCTGGTCGAGGAAGCGCGGCAGCTCGCGGAAGCGCGCCACCGCCATCTGCCGCTCCTCGGCGGTGCCCACCGGCTGGATGCTGGCGAGATAGGCGTAGCGCGACTGCCAGCCGGTCCAGGTGGGGCTCACCTCCCACAGTGGGATGTGGCAGATGCGGCGGCCGATGGCGGACTCCAGCAGATCGGCCAGGAAGTCGTGGGTGAGGCGGGCCTCCGTCGGCAGGGCGGCGGCGTCGACGGCGCGCAGCTCGGCGAGCAGCTCGTCCTCGACGGCGTGCCAGGCGGCCAGCCCGGCGAGGGAGTTGTCGGGCAGCCGCCCGTGATCGGCGCCGGCGATCCCCTCGCCGGTGGCGGCGTCGGGGAAGTGCTCGAAGTAGGCCGCCACGTAGCGGTCGGCGAGGCCGTCGACGGCGGTGGCGGCGGCCGCCGGGTCGGGTGCGGCCGGGGCCGGCACGGCGGCTTCCGCCGGCTCGGCGGGCGGCGGCGGCGGCGGCACGGTGGTGGTCTGGATCACCCGCGTGCCGGCGCAGGCGGTGAGGGCGGTGGCGAGGACGAGCGAGGCGGCGTGCAGGCAGGTCGTCGGTCTCATGGCGCGAAGCATAGAGCACCTCGGGATCTGTGGCGGACGGGCGGCCACGGAGGGCCGCCCCTACGACCGGAGGGGGCACCACGACCACCGTAGGGGCCGGCCTCCGTGCCGGCCCCGGGAGGGACGGAGCTCCGCTTCGCTCCCGGGCGGCCACGGAGGGCTGCCCCTACGATCGGAGGAGCCCCTACGATCGGAGGAGGCACCCCTACGATCGGCGGAGGCGCTGGCCACGGGTGGCCGGCGGCCAACTGCCGGTCGTAGGGGCGGGGCTCCGTCCCCGGGTGCACAACGGCCAACTGCCGGTCGTAGGGGCGGGGCTCCGTCCCGCCCGGGGGCGGGCGCGGCTTGCATTTACGCCCTGTTTACGCCTATCGTCGACCTCCATGCCGGTCGACCGGGACCGCGACCGCCGCCGCCGCGGGACGCCCTCGCCCTACGCCGAGCTGCGGGCGGCATCGGCGTTCTCCTTCCTCGACGGCGCCTCGCTGCCGGAGGACCTGCTCGCCCGCGCCGCCGAGCTGGAGCTGCCGGCGGTGGCGCTGGTCGACCGCAACGGGATCTACGGCGCCCCCCGCTTCTACGCCGCCGCGCACGCCGCGGGCCTGCAGGCGCGGGTGGGGACGGAGGTGGCGCTGGCCGGATCCCCCTCGCCCCGACCCTCTCTCCCCCGCCTCACCCTGCTGGTCGCGTCGCGCAAGGGGTACCGCAACCTCTGCCGCCTGCTCACCGCCGCCGCCGCCGGGCGGCCCAAGGGGGAGGCCCGCGCCTCGTGGGAGCTGGTCGCCACCCACGCCGAGGGGCTGTGCTGCCTGACCGGCGGCGACGAGGGGCCGCTCGCCGCCGCCCTCGCCGGCGGCGGCCACGACGCCGCCCGCGCCACCCTCGAGCGGCTGGCCTGGCTCTTCCCCGGGCGGCTGTGGGTCGAGCTGCAGCGCCACCGCCGCCCCGAGGAGGAGCGGCGCAACCAGGCGCTGGTCGAGCTGGCGCGCCGCCTGCGCCTGCCGCTGGTGGCCACCAACGGCGTGCGCTACGCCCGCGCCGCGGACAAGCCGCTGCACGACGTGATGACCTGCATCCGCCACAAGACCACCCTCGACGAGGCCGGCACCCTGCTCGCCGCCCAGCGCCAGCGGCATCTCAAGGGCGCCGCCGAGATGGCGGCGCTGTTCCCCGACCTCCCCGCGGCGGTGGAGGCGAGCGCCGAGCTGGCGGCGCGCCTGGACTTCACCCTCGCCGACCTCGGCTACCGCTTCCCCGACTACCCGCTGCCGCCGGGCGAGACCGCCGCCTCGTACCTGCGGCAGGTGGCCTGGAACGGCGCCCGCGCGCGCTTCCGGCCGCTCACCGCCCGCCACCAGGCGCAGCTCGAGAAGGAGCTGGCGCTGATCGACCGGCTCACCCTCGCCGGCTACTTCCTCATCGTCTGGGACGTCGTCGAGTTCTGCCGCCGCGAGGGGATCCTGGTGCAGGGGCGCGGCTCGGCCGCCAACTCCGCGGTCTGCTACGCCCTGGGGATCACCGCCGTCGACCCGGTGAAGATGGAGCTGCTGTTCGAGCGCTTCCTCTCCGCCGAGCGCGGCGAGTGGCCCGACATCGACCTCGACCTGCCCTCGGGCGACCCGCGCGAGAAGGTCATCCAGCACGTCTACCAGCGCTACGGCGCGCACGGCGCGGCGATGACCGCCAACGTCATCACCTACCGCGACCGCTCCGCCGCCCGCGAGGTGGCCAAGGCGCTGGGCTACTCGCTGGAGCAGGTCGACCGCCTGGCCAAGCGCCTCGGCACCTTCGGCTACGACCGCGAGCGCGGCGACGACCCCGAGCTCGGCGGCGAGCTGCTGGCCGCCGGTTTCGACCCCGCGGAGCCGCGGGTGCGCCTGTTCGTCGACCTCTGGCAGCGCATGCAGAACCTCCCCCGCCACCTCGGCCAGCACTCGGGGGGGATGGTGCTCGCCGCCGGCCGGCTCGACGAGGTGGTGCCGCTCGAGCCCGCCTCCATGCCCGGCCGGGTGGTGGTGCAGTGGGACAAGGACGACTGCGCCGACCTGGGGATCATCAAGGTCGACCTGCTGGGCCTGGGGATGCTCAACGTGCTCGAGGAGGCGGTGCCGCTGGTGCGCGCCCGCGAGGGGGTGCGCCTCGACCTCGCCCACCTGCCGCCCGACGACCCGACGGTGTTCCGCATGCTGCGGGAGGCCGACACGGTAGGGGTGTTCCAGGTCGAGAGCCGGGCGCAGATGGCGTCGCTGCCGCGCAACGACCCCAAGACCTTCTACGACCTGGTGGTACAGGTGGCGATCATCCGCCCCGGCCCCATCGTCGGCGGCATGGTGCACCCCTACTTCGAGCGCCGCCAGGGGCGCGAGCAGGTCACCTACCTCCACCCCTGCCTGGAGCCGGTGCTGGCCCGCACCCTGGGGGTGCCGCTGTTCCAGGAGCAGATCCTGCGCATGGCGATGGTCACCGCCGGCTTCTCGGGCGGCGAGGCCGAGGAGCTGCGCCGCGCCATGGGCTTCAAGCGCTCGGTGGAGCGCATGCACGCCATCGAGCAGCGGCTGCGCGACGGCATGGCCGAACGCGGCATCGAGGGGGAGGTGCAGGACGCCATCGTGCAGCAGATCACCTCCTTCGCCCTCTACGGCTTCCCCGAGTCACACGCCGCCAGCTTCGCGCTCATCGCCTACGCCAGCGCCTATCTCAAGGCCCACCACCCCACCGCCTTCCTGATCGCCCTGCTCAACGCCTGGCCGATGGGCTTCTATCACCCCGCCACCCTGGTGCGCGACGCCCAGCACCACGGCGTCGCGGTGCGCCCCATCGACGTCGACCGCTCGGGGTGGGCCTGCCGCTGGGAGGAGAGGGCCGGCGCAGAGGCCGGCCCCTACGACCGTCGCTGGGAGGAGAGGGCCGCCACGGAGGGCGGCCCCTACGACCGTCGAGGTGCGCCACCAGCCGTCGTAGGGGCCGGCCTCCGCGCCACGCCACCGCCGAGTGTAGGGGCCGGCCTCCGCGCCGGCCCGGGGCGGGAGGGGGAGGCCCCCGGCGCCTGCCGCATCGGCCTGCGCTACGTGCGCGGGCTGCGCGAGAAGGCCGGCCGCTCGATCGAGGCGGCGCAGGCCAGGCGCCCCTTCGCCTCGGCCGACGACCTCGCCCGCCGCTGCCGGCTGCGCGACGACGAGCTCACCGCCCTGGCCCACGCCGGGGCGCTGGCCAGCCTCGGCCTGAGCCGCCGCCAGGCCCTGTGGCAGGTGGCGCAGGCGGCGCGCAAGGCCGGGCCGCTGTTCGCGCAGGAGCGCCCCTCTTCCTCCCCCCTCCCCGAGATGACCCCCTTCGAGGAGACCCTCGCCGACTTCGCCACCACCTCGCTGACCACCGGGCCGCACCCGGTGAGCTACCTGCGCGCCGCCCTCGACCGCCAGGGGGTGGTGCCGGCGGCGCGGGTGGCGGCCCTGCCCGACCGCCAGACCATCAGGATCGCCGGCTCGGTCATCGTCCGCCAGCGCCCCGGCACCGCCCGCGGCCTGCTGTTCATGACCCTGGAGGACGAGACCGGCTGCATCCAGGCGGCGGTGATGCCCGACAAGCTGGCCGCCCACCGCGACCTGCTGGTGCGCTCGCCCGGCCTGGTGGTCGAGGGGGTGCTGCAGAAGAAGGACGGCTCGCTGTCGGTGCGCGGCGAGCGCTTCTGGCCGCTGGCGCTGACCCGGGTGCCGAGCCACGACTTCCGTTGAGCGCCCGCCACCGGCGTGCTACTCTGCCGGGTGCCCAAGGCGACCTTCCGTCAGCGGCCGACGCCGCGCCCCGGCGCGCTCCTCGTCCTCCTCTCGGCGCTCGTCGCCTCCTCCGCGGCGGCGGCGGCCGACCCGCCCGACCCGCCCGCCGCGCCGGCGACCCTCGACGGCCTGAGCGGGGCGCTGGCCGCTCTCGAGCTCGCCGGCGACGCCCTGCCGGCGGCGGCCGGGGCCTACGCCGTCGGGCACCTGCGGCTCGACCCGAGCGGCGGCTCCCTCTACCCGGTGGCCGCCGGCGGCCTGCCGGTAGGCGTCTTCCTCCACGGCGGCGGCCGCTTCAGCTACCGCAGCGCCCACCCGCTCGAGGCGAAGCTGTTCCCGGTCAACGTCAAGCGCGCCACCAAGCTCACCGCCAGCGACGGCGAGATCGGCGCCGAGGTGCGCTCGGCGCTGGTGCTCGACCCGGCGATCAGCGAGCGGCTCGCCGGCTTCACCGTCGCCGGCAGGGCGCCCGAGGCGGCGGCGCGCGCCTTCGCCGCCCACCGCGACCGCTTCGCCAAGGACCGCGTGCCGCTGGCCAACCTGCTGGCGCAGGCGCTGCGCGAGGGCGCGGCGCTGCCCGAAGGCGCCGCCGACGGCGTGGCGGCGGTGCAGCTGCAGACGGGGCGGGACGACCTGCTCTACGTCCGCGATGCCCTGCGCCAGGGGGTCGAGACGCTCAGCGCCCTGCAGTGGATCCCGCCCGGCAACCCGCGCTCGGGGCAGCGCTACGCCGAGACCCTCAGCCGCCAGCCGCTCGGCGCGCCGCTCGAACGCTGGCCGCGGCGCTTCCTGCTGCGCGACGTCGACCTCGAGCTGGTCAACCCCGAGGGGCAGCGTATCGAGCTGGAGGTGCGCGAGAGGATCGAGACCGCCGTGCCGCTGACCACCCTCGAGCTGGAGCTGTGGGACGAGCTCGTCACCGGCACCTCGCGCTACGCCTACGACCTCGAGGCGGTGACCACCGCCGACGGCACGCCGCTCTCCTTCAGCCAGCAGCTCGACGACCTGGTGGTCGAGCTGGCGCGGCCGGCCGCCGCCGGCGAGACGCTGGAGCTGCGCTTCCGCCTCACCGGCGACATCCTCTACCGCCCCGCGGGGCACAACTTCTGGTGGCTGCCCATCGGCTCCTGGTTCCCGCGCCCGGCGCGCCTGGACATGGCGAGCTTCACCTATCGCGCGGTGGTCAAGGCGGCGCCCCCCTTCGTGCCCTTCTCGATGGGTGAGACGGTCCGCCGCTGGCAGGAGGACGGCCTCGAGTGCGTCGAGACCCGCCTCGACCGCCCGGTGCAGGTGGCCGTCGTGCTCGCCGGCAAGTACCACACCTACGCCGAGGAGCGCGACGGGCTGCGCATCGAGGTGTCGAGCTACGCCTTCTCGCAGGACCGGGCGATGCAACAGATCGCCCACAACATGTTCGAGCTCAAGAAGCTCTACGAGTTCCTGCTCGGCCCCTTCCCCTTCCGCCACCTGCAGGTCATCCAGATCAACGCCTACGGCTTCGGCATCGCCCCGCCCGGAGTCATCTACCTCACCAGCGAGGCCTTCGACCCCAAGCCGCAGGCGCGCGCCTTCCGCGAGGAGCTCAACCTGCGGATGGCGCACGAGCTGGCGCACCAGTACTGGGGGCACGTGGCGCAGATGTCGAGCTTCGACGACCAGTGGCTGTCGGAGTCGACCGCCGAGTACTACGGCGCGGTGGCGGTCGGGCAGCTGATCGGCGAGCGCAAATTCCGCGACGCGCAGGACCGCTGGAAGCAGCAGGCGGGCCGCCTGCGCCAGGCCGACAGCGTCTACCTCGCCAACCGCGTCGCCGGCGAGACCGCCTTCCGCGACCGCTACGACCTGCTCTACGCCCGCGGGCCGCTGCTGCTGCACGAGCTGCGCGGCGAGGTCGGCGACGACGCCTTCTTCACCATCTTCAAGAGCTACCTCAAGACCTTCCCCTTCGCCCACGTGCAGACCAAAGACCTCATCGCGCTGACCA
>DATKEH010000338.1:0-19187 GCA_035546355.1 Thermoanaerobaculia bacterium | reverse complement strand
ACACCCTCCTCGCCTCCAACACCAGCTCGATCTCGATCACCCGCCTCGCCGCCGCCACCGGCCGCCCCGACCGGGTGGTCGGCATGCACTTCATGAACCCGGTGCCGGTCATGCGCCTGGTCGAGGTCATCCGCGGCCTCGGCACCTCCCAGGCCACCTACGACGCGGTCGAGGCGGCGGCCCGGGAGCTGGGCAAGACCCCGGTCGAGGTACACGACGCCCCCGGGTTCGTCTCCAATCGGGTGCTGATGCCGATGATCAACGAGGCGGTGTTCTGCCTGCAGGAGGGGGTCGGCACCGCCGAGGCCATCGACCAGGTGATGCAGCTCGGCATGCACCACCCGATGGGGCCGCTGGCCCTCGCCGACCTCATCGGGCTCGACGTCTGTCTCGACATCCTGCGCGTGCTCCAGGAGGGGTTCGGCGACCCGAAGTACCGCCCCTGTCCGCTGCTGGTCCGGTTCGTCGACGCCGGCTGGCTGGGGCGCAAGTCGGGTCGCGGCTTCTATACCTACCCGTGAGCTCCCTCCCCGGCCCAGCTGCGATGTACTGCCAGGCCTGCGGCGCCGCCAACACCGACGAGCAGGAGTACTGCCGGCGCTGCCATCAGAAGCTGCTGGTGCTGTCGGGGAACACCGAGGCGCGGGAGGAGGCCCTCGCCGACCTCGAGGACGACTTCTCCTTCGACGAGCACCTGCTGGAGCGCATCTCGGTGCTCGAGGAGGCGCTGCGCCGCACCACCGAGACCGTCGAGCACCTGCTCGGGGTGGTCCACCGCCAGCAGGAGGGCCTGGCGCTTTCGGAGTCGGCGCTGGCCACCCTGCAGGAGCTGCTCGACCGCAAGGGCGTGCTGGAGCGGGAGGAGTGGGAGGAGCTGTGGGACCGCGAACGCGACCTGCGGCTGCTGGCGCTCGACAAGCGCTCGCGATTCCTGCGCCAGCGGGAGCGAATTCTGGCGCTGCAGGGGGCGCCGCGACGCGACGAATTCCTGCGCCACCTGGGCGAGGCCGAGCGGGCCCTCGACTCGCTCGACCTCGAGCGAGCGGTGCAGGCGCTCGACGCCGCCTTCCGGCTCGACCGCGAGAACTACGAGCTGGCACTGTTCCTCGGCGAGACCCTGTTCAACGCCGGCGACCACAACCGCGCCCAGCCCTACTTCCAGCGGGTGCTGGAGATCAAGCCGCGCCACTTCCAGGCCCTGGTCTACGCCGGGGTCATCCTGCACGAGTCGGGCGACGACGAGGGCGCCAAGGCGCTCCTCGAGCAGGCCATCCGGCACCACGGCGAGAGCTTCCTCGCCCACTTCAGCCTCGGCGCCATCCACTTCTCCGACGGCGAGCTGGAGCGCGCCGTCCATCACCTGGAGCGGGCGGTACGGCTCGACGCCTCGCCGCAGGCGCTCTACCTGCTGGGGCGGAGCTTCCACCGCATGGGGCGGCTCACCGCCGGCATCCGCTGCCTCGAGGAGGCGGTGCGCAAGAGCCCGCTGTTCGAGGAGGCCTTCTATCAGCTCGGCCTCGCCTGCCTCGACCGCCGCTGGCATCGCAAGGCGCTGTCGGCCTTGCGCCAGGCGCAGCGGCTCAACCCGCGCAAGCTGCGCTATCGCGAGCTGGTGCGGTCGCTGTCGGGGGAGGCCACTCCCGGGCTGCCGCAGGTGCCGCCCGCGGCGGCGCAGGCGGTGCTGCGGGGGGAGGAGGCGATGGAGCGCTCGCGGCCGAACGAGGCCCGGCGCTGCTTCCGCCAGGCGCTGGCGGTGGCGCCCGACCATCCGACGCTGCTCACCTACTACGCGCTGGCCTGCCTGGCCCTCGACCGCACCGACGAGGTCGAGGCGGCGGTGCGCGAGGTGGCGGCGCGCGAGCCCGGGGAGGTGGTGCTGGCCACCGCCTACGCCATCTGGATCGAGGCGCTGCGTGGCGAGGGCCGCTACCAGGAAGGCAACCGCCTCGGGCGCCAGCTGCTGGCCCGCGTGCGGTCGGACTTCTCGCGCAGCCTCGCCTGCTACGAGCTGGCGCGCAACCTGGCGGAGCTGGAGGAGGACCTCGACGAGGCTCTCGACCTCGCCCGCCGGTCGGTGGACCTGGCCCCCGACGAGCTCAAGCAGTTCCCTCTCGCCGCCCTCGGCTGGGTGCACTTCAAGCGCAAGGAGTACCGCCAGGCGGTGGAGTTCCTGGCGCGCTCCTCGCAACTCGGGCCCTCGGCGGCCAACCTCGAGCAGCTCGGGCAGGCGCTGCGCGCCGCGGGGCAGGAGGAGCAGGCCCGGCAGGTGCTCGACGAGGCGCGGGGCGCCACCCGCGTCGGCCCGCGCGGCGGCCTCGAGCTCGAGCTCATGGAGTGCCTGCGCGACAGCAGCCGCGCCAGCGCCCTGTCGCTGTCGCTGGGCGCGAGAAAGGGGTGAGGAGGCACCTGTCCGGCGCCTCCTTCAATCTCTCTCTTCCCGCTCCGGCACCGCGGCGGGGGTCAGGATCTCCACCGCCAGGCTCTTGATCCGGTTCCCTTCCGCCTCCCGCACCACCAGGCGCAGCGGTCCCACCTCGACGCTGTCGCCGAGTCGCGGGCGGCGGCCCAGCTCGGAGAGCACCACTCCGGCGATGGTGTCCTCGTCGCGCTCGGAGAACTCGATCCCCAGCGCCTCCTCCACCTCGTCGACCAGCATCCTGCCGTCGACCTCGAAACAGCCGTTCCCCTTCGCCACCAGCTCCGGCTTCTCGGCGTCGAACTCGTCCTGGATCTCGCCGACGATCTCCTCGATGACGTTCTCCAGGGTGACGATGCCCGAGACGCCACCGTACTCGTCGAGCACGGCGGCGAGGTGCACCCTCTCGGTGCGCATGCGGCGCAGCAGGCGCTCGAGCGACAGGCTCTCGGGCACGAAGGTGAGGGGGCGGGCGATCTCCTCGAGCGACCCGGTCGGCTGGCGCTGGCGGAACAGGTCCTTGATGTGGATCAGACCGACCGCCTCGTCGAGGCTGCCGCGGCAGAGCGGGAAGCGGGTGTGGCCGGAAGTGCGGGCGAGCTCGAGGTTGTCCTCCATCGAGCGGCTGGTGGAGAGCGACACCACGTCCCCCCGCGGCACCATGATCTGGCGCGCCACGCGTTCGGACATCCCGAAGATGTTGTCCAGCAGCTCGCGCTTCTGCTGCGAGATCTCGTCGGTGGTCGATGCCAGCAGCAGCCGCAGCTCCTCCTCCGAATGCGCCATCTCGCCCTCGGTCACCGGCGCCACCCCGACCAGCCGCAGCAGCCAGTTGGCGGCGTGGTTGAGCAGCCAGATCGCCGGGTAGGTGAGCTTGAAGAAGCCGTACAGCGGCAGCGCGATCCACAGCGCGGTCGGCTTGGCGTGGCGGATGGCGAGCGACTTCGGCGCCAGCTCCCCGAGCACGATGTGCAGGATGGTGATCAACGCGAAGGCGGAGGTCAGCGAGACCGTGTGCAGCAGCGCCGGGGTGGCGCCGGGGATCCGCGACACCAGCGGCTCGAGCAGCCAGGCGAACGCGGGCTCGCCGATCCAGCCCAGCGCCAGGCTGGCGAGGGTGATGCCGAGCTGGGTGGCCGACAGGTAGGCGTCGAGGTGCTCGAGCATGTGCTGCAGTATCCGGCCCCGTCGGGAGCCGGTCTCGGCCAGCGGCTCGATCTGGGTGGGGCGCACCTTGACCAGCGCGAACTCGGCGGCCACGAAGAAGCCGTTGAGCAGCACCAGCAGCAGGCCGAGCAGCAGGCCCAGCCAGGGGTCGATGGCGAGCCCGAGCCCGGGGGGACCGGCGGCGGCGAGGAGGAGGACCGTCATCGCCGCCGGAGGGCGGCCGCTCGCGTCGCAGGCGCCGAGGAGCTCGGAGGCGAGGGGCTACTGGGAGGGTCGTCGCTCAAGCCGGCGCAGATTGTACCATAGGGGGCCGCGCCGCCCGCCGCGGGCCGCGGCAACCGCCATGCTCCGTCACACCCCTGCTGCGAACCGCTGCGCCGTGGCCGCGATGGCGCTGCTGCTGGCCGGCCCCGGGCTCCCCGCCGGCGCCGAGATCCGGTTTCGTGACGCCGTCGAGGCGTGGGGCGCCCACTTCCGCCACCACCATGGCGGCAGCGGCCAGAAGTACATGGTGGAGACCATGGTCGGGGGGGTGGTGGTCTTCGACTACGACGGCGACGGCGACTACGACCTGTTCTTCGTCGACGGCGGCGTGCTGCCGGGCTACGAGGGGGAGGCGGCGCGCAGCGTGCTGCTGCGCAACGACGGCCCGGGGCGCTTCGTCGACGTCACCGCCGCCGCCGGCATCGTCGTCGACGGCTACGGCTCGGGCGCGGTGGCCGGCGACGCCGACGGCGACGGCGACATCGACCTCTACGTCACCGCCTTCGGCCCCAACCGCTACTTCGAGAACCGCGGCGACGGCACCTTCGTCGAAGCCACCGCCGCGGCGGGGCTCGAAGAGGAGATGTGGAGCGCCGGGGCGACCTTCGCCGACTTCGATCGCGACGGCCACCTCGACCTCTACGTCGTCAACTACGCCGACTTCGCCCTCGACAACCACAAGTTCTGCGGCAAGAAGGAGGAGGGCATTCGCGGCTACTGCCATCCCGACGTCTACAACGGCCTGCCCGACACCTACTTTCGCAATCGTGGCGACGGCACGTTCGAAGACGCCACCGTCGCCGCCGGCATCGTCGACCTCGACGGTACCGGGCTGGGGGTGGTGGCGAGCGACCTCGACGACGACGGTTGGCTCGACCTCTACGTGGCCAACGACCTGCGACCCAACTACCTGTGGCGCAACCAGGGAGATGGCACCTTCGAGGACCTGTCGCTGCTCTCCGGCGCCGCCTACAGCGACCGCGGCTCGCCGGAGGCCGGGATGGGCATCGACTTGGCCGACGTCGACGGCAACGGTCTGTTCGACATCTTCGTCACCAACTTCGAGCTCGAGACCAACGCCCTGTACCTCAACCAGGGGAACGGCCTGTTCCGCGACGGCCGTTTCGTCACCGGGCTCGCCGACCCGTCGCTGCTCATGCTCGGCTTCGGCACCGCCTTCGCCGACTTCGACCACGACGGCGACGAGGACCTGGTGGTGGCCAACGGCCACGTGGTCGACAACCAGGAGGAGCTCGGGGTGGGCGGCTCCTTCCGCCAGCCCAACCAGGTCTTCGAGCAGGTGGCCCGGGCGCGCTTCCGCGAGCTGTCGGGGCACGGCATGGACGCGGTGCTGGCGAGCCGCGGCCTGGCGGTCGGCGACCTCGACCTCGACGGCGACCTCGACGTGGTGGTGGTCAACTCCAACGACGTGGCGGAGGCGTGGGAGAACACGGGCGGCAGCGAAGCGGGGGGGTGGCTGCAGGTCGACCTGGCGGCGCCGGCAGGCAACCGGCACGGCGTCGGCGCCAGGGTGGAGCTGGTGGCCGGGCGCTCGCAGCTGCGCGAGGTGCGCACCGGCGCCTCGTACCTGTCGCAGAACGCCCTCACTCTGCACTTCGGCACCGCCGACGCGAGCCGGGTCGAGCGGCTCCACGTGCGCTGGCCCGACGGCCGCCGCAGCGAGCTGCGCGACCTGCCCGTGCGGCGCCGGGTGCGGCTCCAGGCCCCGCGCTAGGCCGCGTGGCCCCGTGCACTGCAGAGGGGCCGACGCAGCGTCCGCGGGTCGCTAGAGTGCCCGCAGTTGGTTGGTGGCGCAGCGGTAGCCGCCGTTGCGGACGACGCTCTCGATCAGCGGCGGCAGCAGGTGGAGGCTGGAGCCGGCGGCGGTGAACGTCTCGCTGACCGCGGCGTCGAGGGTGGGCAGCAGCGACGCGAAGCCCTCCGCCTGCAGCGCGCCGGCGGCGTCGGTCGACACCACCACGTTGTTCCAGCCGACCAGCAGCTCGGCGTGGTCGAGATCGCCGCGGGCCAGCAAGCCGACCGGCACCCGCAGCAGGGGCAGCCGGGAGACGGGCAGGCCCTGGCCGGCGAGGTGTGCCGCCACCAGCTCGAGGAAGTCGCCGAGCGCCCGGCCCCGCGGCTCGTCCTGCGCCCGAGCCAGCAGGCGCGGCAGCTCGGCCGCGGGAGGGGCGATCCCGTAGCCGCTGCGAAAGCCTTCCCAGTCGCTGGCCGGCACTCCGGCCAGGCCCTGGCGGCCGAGCGACAGATCGGCGACCAGCGCCCGCAGCGCCCCGCCGTCGGTTTCGAGCAGCGTCACCAGGGAGTCGAGGTCGTAGCCGGCGCCGCCGCCGAGGCGTCGCATCAGGCCGGGGTCGCCGGCGCCGCCGTCGGGCAGCGGATGCACCAGGCGCCAAGGGCGCCCGTAGAGGTCCGCCAGCTCCGCCGCGGCGCGGCGGGCGGCCGCCGTGTACTCCAGGGCGCCGCCGGGGGAAAGGAAGCGTTCGACCGGGACCCGCGGCAGATCGAGCACCTCGAGGGTGCGGGGCTCGACGCTGTGCAGCGACAGCCACAGCGCGTCGCCGCTGGCCAGCAGCTGTCCGTTGTGAAACGGCGTGGAAGCGCGGCTCCAGAGTGGCCGGCCCCAGCGCTCGGCGAGCGCCGGCGGCAGCCCGGCGACCAGCTCGACTCCCATGCGGGCGTCCCCCTCGCGGCCGGTCTGCAGGTTGGGGCGGATCACCACATGGACGCGACCGCCCCTCCCCCTGGCGAGGGTGAACGGATCGCGCGGCCAGGGGGAGTAGTCGCGGCCGGAAGTGTCGAGCCAGGCGGTGCGCGGGTCGTCGGGCCCGGCCAGCGGCAGGTCGCTCAGCACCACCAGCTGGCGCTCGGGCGCCATCTCGCGCAGGGCACCGAGCAGCGCTTCGGCCGCCCCCCGGGCGATCAGTGGCGAGGGGAGCGACAGCACGGTGGCCTCGATGGCGCCTCGCGTGTCCGCCGAAAAGAGCAGGCCGGCCGTCTCGGCGCGCCGCGGCGCGGGGTCGCCCGGCAGCGGCGCCGACCGGGAGGCCGCGCCGCATGCCAGCAGGGCGAGCAGCAGGGCGCCGGCGCCCGCTCGCCTCAAGGCGCGGTCCCGTCCCCCTCCATCCGGCGGAGGTTCTGGGTCGCCAGGGGGTCCTCCGGGCGCAGCTCGAGCACGCGTCGCACCAGCCGCAGCGCCTCGTCGCGCTTGCCCTGCAGCATCAGCAGCACCGCCAGGTCGTTCATCGTCGCCACGTGGTCCGGCGCCATCGCCAGCACCTGCCGGAAGTCCTCCTCGGCCGGCCCGGGCTGCTTGAGCAGCATGCGCGTCAGCCCGCGCTGATAGAGGGCATCGGGGCTGCCGGCGAACTGCGCCAGGGTGCGGTCGGCGGCGGCGGCGGCTTCCTCGCGCCGCTCCAGGGCGATCAGCAGGCGCACCTCCATCAGCCGCGGCCGCAGGTCGTGCGGCGACAGCGCGATCTCGCGCCGCACCAGCGGCAGGGCCCGCTCCGGCTTGCCGGCCTCCAGGAACTTCATGGCTTCGAGCAGGGTGCCGGCGCCGGCATCGGCGGCGGCGGTCTCGGCCTGCGCCCGGCGCTCGGTCTGGCTGACCACCAGGGAGCGGAAGCGCTCCAGGGCCTCCTTGGCCTTGTCGCGCTCGCCGGTGGCGGCATAGGCGTCGCCGAGCGTCTTCCAGGCGAGCTGCTCGCTGTCGTCGAGGGCCACCGCCAGCTGCAGATAGGGCAGGGCCTCGGCGTGCCGCCCGGAGGCCACCAGCATCCTGCCGTAGTCGAGGGCGAGGCGGAAGCTGTGCTCGCCGGGCTCCGCCTCCCCGAGCACCGGCTGGGCCAGGGGCTGCAGCGTGGCCAGCGCCCCGGCCAGGTCGCCGGTGCGGTAGCGGGCCTCGGCGAGCAGCAGCGCCTGGGCGGGCCTGTCGGCGCGCCCCTCGAGCAGGGGGATGGCGTCCGCCGAGCGGCCCACCTGGACGTAGGCATCGGCCAGCAGCCGCCGCACGTCGGCGTCCATCTCGGGCGGATGGTCGGCGTACAGGGCCTCCAGGATCGTCAGCCCGTTGTGCGGGTCGCCCTGCTGCATCTTCAGCTGGCCGCGCAGCAGCGTCACCCTGGGGTCGCCCTCGGGCAGCGCCTCCAGCAGCCGCGCCGCCTCGGCCGGCCGCGACAGTTGCAGCGCCAGGGCGGCGGCCGCCGTCCGCGCCTCGGTGTCCTCGGGGTGGGCCTCCGCCCACGGCCGCAGCACCGCGTAGGCCGCGACCCGGCGGCCGCTGGCGCCGAGCAGCAGCCCGAGCTCGCGGGCGGCCGGCGAGACCGGCATCAGGGCGACCGAGCGTTGCAGCAGCTCCGCCGCTCGCTGCGTCTCGCCGGTCCCCAGGGCGGCCCGGCCGGCGTTGTACAGCACGGCCGCGTTGGCCCCCGGCTCGGCGGCCATCGGCCCCAACACCCGCCAGGCGTCGGCGGCGCGATCGGCCTCGACGTAGAGCGCGCCGAGCAGGCCTCGCTCGACCGGCGTCAGGCCCGCGAAGTCCACCGCCTCCAGGGCGGCGATGGCCCCCTGGCGGTCGCCGGAATCGAGGAGGGCCATGGCCCTCTCGCCGGCGGCGGACAACTGCGTCGCCGATGCGGCGGGTGGCGCCGGGTCGGTCGCCGCTTGGGCCGAGGCCTCGGCGGTCGCCAGGGCGAACAGGGCGAGCGCGCAGAGCAGCGCGAGGGCAGCCGGCAGCGGCCGGCGCCCGGTGGTTTCAGAGTGGCGTATCATGGCGAGCTCCCTGGGTGGTGATCGTGCGCGGAGGTGGCGGTGCCCAGGGTGATCCTGGGAAGCGCGAGCGGGTACAGCTCGGGATCTCCTTCGACGACCCGGTAGACGCGGTCGAGCGCCACGTCGGTGAAGCGGTCCACCGTGCCGCTGCCCGGCCAGCGGACGATCAGCTCGGTGACGGCGTCGGCCCCTCCCAGCCCCACCTCCTGCTGCAGGCTGGAGCCCCCGAACGAGCCTCCGGACCCCGCCAGCAGGTGGACGCTGCGCGTCTCCTCACCCTGCCGCAGGCGCACCTCGATGCGCGCGCCGACGCCGAACCGGTTGGCCCGGCGGCCCTCGAGGCGCAGGGTCAGCCAGTGGTTGTCGTTGCCCGGGTTGACGAACAGCGCGTTGCCGTAGGCGTCGCCGGGGAGCTGCCCGCCGAGCTGGTGGAAGAGGTCCTGGTCGCCGTCGTTGTCGAGGTCGCCGAAGGCGACGCCGTGCCCTTTCTGCAGGTGGCCGAAGCCGCCGCTGAAGGTCACGTCGCGGAAGCGCCCCTGGCGATTGACCAGCATCAGGTTGGGCATCAGCGCCTCGTAGTCGGGGATGCCGGTGCCGAGATAGACGTCCAGCCAACCGTCGTTGTCGAGGTCGCCGTAGTTGGCGCCCATGGGCAACGCCGGCCGCGTCAGGCCGACCTCGCGGGAGACGTCGGTGAAGACGCCGCCGTCGTTGCGGTACAGGCGGGGGTGTCGCGGCGCCTCGCCGAGGCCCAGGTAGTAGGCGGAGATGTCCTCCATGCGGGCGGCGTAGTCGGTGACGAAGAGGTCCAGGTCGCCATCGTTGTCGCAGTCGAAGAACCAGGTGGCGAAGCTGCTGAGCGCCGGCTCGGTGACGCCGAGCTCGGGGGCGACGTCGGTGAAGGTGCCGTCGCCGTTGTTGCGGTAGAGACGATTGGCGCCGATGTTGGACACGTACAGGTCGGGGTGGCCGTCGTCGTCGTAGTCGCCCCAGGCCACGCCCTTGGCGTAGCGTACGTTGGCCACTCCCGCCGCGGCGGTGACGTCGGTGAAGCGCAGGCCGCCGTCGTTGCGGAAGAGTTGCGAGGGGTAGGGCTCGTCGGCCGTCGCCTCGTTGCCGACGTAGAGGTCGAGGTCGCCGTCGCCGTCGTAGTCGGCGAAGGCGGCGGTCTGCGTGGGGTAGGCGGGATAGGCCAGGCCGGCGGCCGCGGTGACGTCGACGAAACGCCCGGTGGGTCCCGCGATGTCGTTGCGCAGCAGGGAGTTGCGGATTCGCCCGCGCTCCTGCCACCAGCCGCCGCGCAGCACCAGCAGGTCCAGCGCGCCGTCGCCGTCGACGTCGCCGTGGACGAGGTTGAGCCCGCCCAGCTGGGCTTCCAGCCCCCACCGCTCGGTGACGTCCTCGAAGCCGCCGCGGCCGTCGTTGCGAAACGCCCGCAGCGGGCCGCAGGGGTCGTTGGTCGAGGTGATCAGGTCGAGCAGCCCGTCGCCGTCGAAGTCGTCCATCACCGCGCCGCCGGCGAGGTCCATCACGTTGACCCCCAGCTCGGGGGCGACGTCGCGCCAGGGCGGGATGGTCTCGTCGTCGGCGAAGGCGCCGGCGGGCAGCCGCAGCTCGGCGGGCACCGCCTCGGGGTAGTCGCCCGCCACCATCGCCGCCAGGTTGAGCAGCCAGCGGGCCTGCACGTGGCCCGGCCGGCGCGCGAGGAAGTCGCGGTACAGCGCGGCGGCGCGCCGGGCGTGGGCCGGGTCGCGGTGCACCGCCTCGGCGGCGATGGGCAGGATGCAGCTCGCGGCGGTGTGGTCGTGGACGCAGTTGACCACCTCGGCGGCGCGCAGGTGGGTGATCGCCATCTCCAGCACCACCTTGAGGCGCAGCTCCTCGGGCATGCCGTGCTCGAGCACTTGACGCCGCGCCTCCTCGAGCAGAGCGAGGGCCTCGTCGAAGCGGCCCAGGCGGCGCAGGTCGTAGGCCAGGCGGCCCCGCAGCTCGACCGCGCCGCGGGGGTTGGCGGCGGCCTGCTGCAGGCGCTCCTGCAGCTCTTCGACGATGCGGTCGCCGAAGATCGGGTCGTCGCCGCGCCGAAACTGCTCGCAGAGGGCGGCGAGCTCGGCCCGGGTCTCGTCCGGCCCGGGGTGCTGCGGTGGGGGGTCCTCGCCGGCCGGCGCGGTATGCCCTGGGCGCGCCGTCGCCAGCAGCAGCACCAGGCCGCAGGCGGTGAGGGCGGCGTTTCTCCAGGTCGGCGGGAGAACCCCGTAGCCCTGGCCGTTCGCGTGGGTCGGGATCATCGAGGTGAGGGGCTGAGCTATCCTTGCCGGCGACGTGGCCGTTGCCCCGTCTCCCGCCATGTTAGCCGATCGCTCCCGGGGTCCCGGTTCGCTGCTCGCGCTGCTCGTCGTCGTGGTGGCGGTGACGGTGGCTTCCGCCGGCCGGTCGTGGGCGCAGGGCGGGGAGCGGGTCGCTGCCGGGGAAGCGGCGCTGGCCGCCGGCGAGCCGGCTCGCGCGGAGGCGCTCTTTCGCCAGGTCGCCGCGGCGGCGCCGGGGGACCTGGAGGCCTGGGGCGGGCTGGCCCGGGCCCTCGCCGCCCAGGGGCGAGGCGCCGAGGCCGAGCGGATCCTGGCCGAGGTGGCCGGCGGCGCCGTCGAGTCCGGCCGCTGGGACCTGGCGGCGCGATTCCTCCGCGACCACCTGCACCTGGCGGACGCCAGCGCGCAGCTGCACGCCCTGCTCGGGCGGGCCGAGATGCTGGGCCAGCAGTGGGTGGCGGCGCGGCGCCACCTGCAGCGGGCCGTCGAGCTGGGCGCGAGCGATGCGCGCAGCCGCCTGTACCTGGCCTCGGCGAGCTGGGAGCTGGGGGAGCTGCAGGCCGCCGAACGGCAGCTGCGGCAGCTGGCGGCGACGGGGGCGCCGCTGGCCGACCGGCAGCTGGGCTCGCTGCTGCTGTGGCAGGGGAGGGGGGCGGAGGCGGTGCCGTGGCTCGAGCGGGCGCAGCAGGCGCAGCCCGGGCCCGACGTCGCCTTCGAGCTGGCCCGGGCGCTCGACCTCGCCGGCCGTCGCCAGGAGGCGGCGGCGCTCTACCACCAGGTGCTGGCGGCGCATCCCGGCCACACCCGCGCCCGCTACAACCTGGCCCAGCTGCTCGTCCGCGAGGGCGAGCGACAGCAGGCGGCTGGCCACCTCGAGCGGTACCGGCGGGACTACGCGGCGCAGCAGCGACAGGCGCGCGAGGGGGGGCTGCAGCGGGCCCGTCTCGACCACGGCTGGGGACTGCTGGAGCAGGGCGAGGCGGCCGCCGCGGCGGCGCACTTCGCGACGCTGCCGGAGACCGTGGAGTCGCTGGCTGGGCTGGCGGCCGCCCGTTCGGCGCTGGGCGACCATGGGGGAGCGGCGACGGCCCTCGAGCGCGCCGTCGCCCTGGCGCCGGAGCGGCAGGACCTGCGGCTGCGGCTGGCCGAGGAACGGTCGGCGGCGGGGGGTGGCGGGTGAGAGGCGCCGTCTGCTGCGCCCTCGTCGGGGTGGTGACCGGGGCGGCGGCGGCCGGCGCCGCCCCCGGGGGCTGCGGCGGGATCCTGCTGGCGGACGTGGCCGCCGCCGCCGGCATCGATTTCGTCCACCGGCGGGGCGCCAGCGGCGCCATGCACCTGCCCGAGACGATGGGCGCCGGCGTCGCCTGGCTCGACTACGACGGCGACGGCTGGCTCGACCTCTACCTGGTGCAGTCGGGGCCCTTCCCCCCCGACGGTTCGCCGCAGGCCGCCAACCGCCTCTTCCGCAACCTCGGTGGCGGCCGATTCGTCGACGTGACGGCGGCGAGCGGTGCCGGCCACCGGGGCTACGGCCAGGGCGTGGTGGCGGCCGACGCCGACGGCGACGGCGCCGTCGACCTCTACGTCGCCAACTTCGGGGCCGATGCGCTGCTGCGCAATCTCGGCGACGGCCGGTTCGCCGAGGCCACCGCCGCGGCGGGGCTGGGCCTCGACGGCTGGAGCTCCTCGGCGGCCTTCGCCGACGCCGACGGGGACGGCGACCTCGACCTGTACGTCACTCGCTACGTGGAGTACGACCCCGACCAGCCGCTGTTCTGCGGCGACCTGGAAGCCGGCCGGCGCGACTACTGCGACCCCTCCCTCTTCTCCGGCGCCGGCGACCGGCTGTACCGCAACGACGGCGGCCGCTTCGCCGACGTCACGGCCGCGGCGGGCCTCGGGGAGGCCGCCGGCAACGGCCTCGGCGTCGTCTTCGCCGACCTCGACGGCGACGGCCGGCCCGACCTCTACGTCGCCAACGACATCACCCCGAATTTCCTGTTCCACAACCTCGGCGGCATGCGCTTCGCCGATATCTCGCTGCTGTCGGGGGCGGCGGCGAGCCGGGAGGGGCTCTACGAGGCGGGCATGGGGATCGCTCTCGGGGACGTCGACGGCGACGGCGACCCCGACCTCGGGGTGACCAACTTCGACGTCGAGACCAACACGCTGTACGAGAACCTCGGCGCGATGCAGTTCGCCGACGTCTCGGCCGAGAGCGGCTTCGGCGTCCCCTCCTTCAACCTGCTCGGCTTCGGCATCGCCTTCGCCGACCTCGACCGCGACGGCGATCTCGACGCCTACGTCACCAACGGTCACATCTTCGAGCGGCCGCGCCGCGAGCAGGTGACCTTCGAGCAGCCGGACCTGCTGCTGCTCGGCGACGGCGCCGGCGGTTTCGCGGCCGTGGATTGCCCCGGGCTGGCGGCCCGCCCCGGCGTCGGGCGGGGTTTGGCGGTGGCGGACTTCGACAACGACGGCGATCCCGACCTCACCATCCAGCAGAGCGATCGGCCGGCTCGTCTGCTGGCCAACGGCGCCGCCGGGCGCTGGCTCGGAGTCGCCCTGCGGGGGCGGGCGCCGAACAGCGGCGCGGTGGGCGCCGAAGTGACGCTGGTCGCCGGTGGCGAGCCGCAGCGGCGGTGGGCGTTGGCGGGAGGCAGCTACCAGTCGTCGCACGACCCGCGCCTGCTCTTCGGCCTCGGCGAGCGGGAGGCGGAGACGGTGGAGGTGCGCTGGCCCGCAGGACGGCGGCAGCGTCTGGTGAGCCCCCCCGCCGACCGCTACCTGGTCGTGGCGGAGCGATGAGCGCCCGGCGCCGCCAGCGCCCGCCCGCCGGCGCGCCGCCGGCCCCGGAATCGTCACGGCGGGGCGCCGTCCTGTGGGCGGGTGGGGTCTTCCTGTGGGCCCTCGTCTGCCACCTGGTCTACCTGCGGGGCGACCTGCTGTTCGACAAGCCGGTGAGCCCGCTGTTCTTCGGCGACGGCGTCCACTTCCTCGCCCACGCGCGGCAGCTGGCGGCGGGGGAGTCGCTGGGCGCCGCCCTGCCCTTCCACCCGCCGCTCACCGCCTGGCTGCTGACCCCTCTGTGGCGCTGGCTCGAGCAACCGGAGCTTGTCTACCAGGCGTCGAAGCTGCTGATGGTGGTCCTCAACGGCGCCACCTACGCCATGACCTTCCTGCTGCTGCGGCGGCGCACGCCGCTGGCGGGGCCGATCTGCCTGCTGCTGCCCCTGTGCTTCGGCGAGCTGCTGTTGTCGTCGGTGGCCAACAGCGAGGCGGTCTACCGGCCGCTGCTCGGCGGGATGCTGCTGCTGGGGTTTCGCTGGCCGCTGGCGGGCGGCGCCCTGCACGCGGCTGCCGCGCTGACCCGCGCCGAGCACCTGCCGGTGGCGCTGCTGGCGCTGGCCGCGCTCGCCGTCGCGCTGCCGGCGCGCCGGCGCTGGGCGGCGGCCACCGCCGCCAGCTGCGTCCTGCTGCTGGTGCCCTATCTGCTCACCGCCCATCGGCAGCTGGTCGCCTACAACCTCGAGCACGCCGCCGAGCTCCCCGCGCCCCTGCCCACCTGGGTGCCGATCTCCTTCTACGGGCCGCTCAACTTCGCCCTCGCCCAGCGCGAGGAGGGGATCTTCTTCTCGCGCCGGACGCTGCCGGTGGCGGCGGAGGACGCCACCCTCGACCCGCGGCATCCGATCCACCACCGCTACGTCACCCAGGGCTATCGGCTGGGATTCGCGGCCATCGCCGCGGCGCCGGGGCGCTTCCTGTCGCGGACGCTGGCCAAGGCGGGGCACTCCCTGCAGGCCGTGGGGTACGGTTGGGCCTGGCGCGACCTGCCCAAGGGCAGGGAGTGGCTGCGACCGCCGATCGACATGGCGTTTGCCCGCGAACCCCTGTATCTGGCCGTGGCGCTGGCGCTGGCCGCGCTGGGGGCGTGGTCGCTGCGGCGGGACCGCCCGCTGCTCGCCGTCGGCGGGCTGCTGCTGGCCTACCGCCTGGCGGTCAACGTCGCCTTCTTCCCCTACCTGCGCAGCATGATGATCGCCGCTCCCTTCTTCCTCTTTCTGCTGCTGGCCGGGCTGCAGCCGCTGGCGCGCGGCGCCACGCGCCGGGTGCTGGTGACGGTGCTGGTGCTGCTGGGGGGCTTCCACCTCGCCACCGGCTGGCGCACCCGCGACTACCGCCTGTCCGGAGAGCGGGACGCCGCCGGCGTCATCTACGACGACCGCCCGGTGGTCGTGCGCTTCACCGGTTTGCGGGAGCGGCGGTGAGGGCGGTCGGGGAGAGAGGGGCCGGCACGGAGGCCGGCCCCTACGACCATCGTGGCCCGCTCCCCGCCGGTCGTAGGGGCGGGCCGTGGTGGGGTACCCCCGGTCGTAGGGGCGGGCCTCTGCGCCCGCCCGTCGGCTGGTGGGCCGCCGCCACCCTGCTGCTGGCCATGGCGGCGCCGGCGGCGGTGCCGGCGAACGCCGACGCGGCGGCACCCCCCTTCCGGCTCCACGACGTCGCCGCCGAGGCGGGCATCGAGTGGGTCAACGTCTCCGGCGCCATGACGCCGCCGCGCCGCACGATCCTGGAGGAGAACGGCAACGGCGGCTGCCTGTTCGACTACGACGGCGACGGCGACCTCGACCTGTTCCTGGTCAACGGCGGCGATCTCGAGGTCCTGGCGGGGCGGCGGCCGCCGCTCGCCAACGCCCTCTACCGCAACGACGGCGGCTGGCGGTTCGTCGAGGTGACGGCGGCCGCCGGCGTCGGCGCCGGGCCGGCCTGGGGCATGGGCTGTACGGTGGGCGACGTCGACGGCGACGGCCTGCCGGACCTCTACCTCACCGGCTACGGCGCCAACGTCCTCTACCGCAACCAGGGCGACGGCACCTTTCGCGACGTCACCGCCGAGTCGGGAGTCGGGGACCCGGGCTGGAGCCACTCCGCCGCCTTCGGCGACTTTGATGGCGACGGCGATCTCGACCTCTACGTCACCAACAACCTGGAGTTCTCCCTCGACCGGGTACCGGCCGAGCCCTGCCAGTGGCGGGGTGTGGCGGTGGCCTGCGGCCCGGTGGGCTGGGAGCCGCAGCCCGACCGCCTGTTCGTCAACGACGGCGCCGGCCGCTTCCATGACGGCTCGCTGGCTGCCGGCATCCATGCCCCCGAGCCGCAGTTCGGCCTCGGCGTGGCGCTGGCCGACTACGACGACGACGGCCGGCTGGACATCGCCGTGGCCAACGACTCGGGGCCCAATTTCCTGTTCCGCAACCTCGGCGGCGGGCGCTTCGAGGAGGTCGCCTGGGAGGTGGGGCTGGCGACCCAGCGCGAGGGGCGGTTCCAGGCCGGCATGGGGATCGACTGGGGGGACGCCGACGGCGACGGTACCCCCGATCTCGTCGTCACCAACTTCGCCTTCGACCACGACACGCTCTACCTGCAGCAACCGGGCGGGCTCTTCGAGGACGCCAGCTACCCCTCGGGGCTCGGCGGCGCCGGCTACCGGGAGATGTCGTGGGGCGTGCGGTTCGTCGACCTCGACCACGACGGCGACCTCGACCTCTACGTCGCCAACGGCCACATCTACCCGGAGGTGGATGCGGCGGGAGAGGAGACGCTGCGGCAGGCCGACCACCTGCTGCTCAACGACGGGGCCGGCAAGCTGACGCCCGCCCCCGAGCGGATCGTGCGCTCGCGCGGGCCGGCCTGCAGCCGCGGCGTGGCGGCCGGCGACCTCGACGGGGACGGCGACGTCGACCTGCTGGTGGTGGAGGCGGGGGAGGTGCCGACGCTGCTGCGCAACGAAGCAGGGGAGGCGGCGGGCTCCTGGCTGCAGGTGGCCCTGCTCGGGCGCGGCCCCAGCGACGGCGAGGGGACGCGCGGGCTGGTCACCGTGGCCGGTCGCACCCAGCGGCGCGAGGCGACGCGCAGCGGCTCGTACCTCTCGGCCAGCGACGTCCGGCTCCACTTCGGAGTCGGCACTGCGGCGGCCATCGAGCGTCTGGAGCTGCGCTGGCCCGACGGTCGCAGCCAGCGCTTCGTGGGCCTGCCGGCGCGGCGCGTGCTGGTGGTGCCGCAGCCGGGGCCCGCCCGGGCCGGCGCAGAGGCCGGCCCCTACGACCATCCGCTGTGAGCGGCGGTTGGCGGTGCGCACCTACGACGGTTCGTGGTGTCGCGTCCGATCGTAGGGGCGGCCCTCCGTGGCCGCCCGGGACGCGAGGCGGGGCCCCGTCCCCGCACGGGCCGGGCGCCTCCTACGTCGACTCCTCGGCCAGCGCCAGGAGCCGGGGGTCGTCGGGGAAGCGGGCGCGGGCCACCCGCAGCAGGCGGCCGGCCGAGCCGGGGTCCCCGAGCACCCGCAGGGTCTCGACGGCGGCGCCGTAGGCGGCCGGGGACTCGTTGGCCTCCACCATCCGCCGCAGGGTGGCCACCGCCAGCTGCGGCTCCCCGACCAGGGCGTGGAGCAGCGCCAGCCGGCTGTAGGCCCGCATGTCGCCGGGGTGCAGCTCGATCTCCTTCTCGAAGCTGGCGGCGGCGGCCTCCCCCTCGCCCAGCCGTGCCAGCAGCTCCCCCTTGACCAGGTGCAGGCCGACGGTGACGCCCTCCCCCGAGCGGCGCGCCTGCGCCCGTTCCGCCTGCTCGACGAACCCCCGCGCCTGGTCCAGCCGCTCGCGCCGGATCGCCACCTGAGCGAGCTGCAGCAGGGCGGGGATGTGCTCCTCGCGGGTGGCGAGGGCCTCCCGGGCGTGCCGCTCGGCGGTCTCCCAGTCGTCGCCGCGCAGCGCCACCTCGGCGAGCACCTGGTGCGCCATGGCCGGGTTGGTGGCGAGGGCGAGCTCGGCGTGCTGCCGCGCGTCCTCGTAGCGCGCCCACTCGAGGTACAGCTGGGCGAGCCCGAGCGCGAGGTGGTCGCTGCCGCCACTGAGCTCCATCGCCCGCTGGTAGGCCGCCTCGGCCTCCCGGTACTGCCCGAGGTCGGCGAGCGACGATCCCAGGCTCGCCCAGGCGTCGGTCAGGCCGGGGCTCTCCGCCAGCACCCGTCGCAGGAGAGCCACCGCCTCGCCGTGCCGCTTCTCGCCCGCCAGGCGGAGGCCGGCGTTGAGGTCGTCGATCAGGTGGAGCTGCGTCTTGGGGTCCGGCAGCGGCCCGTCGCCGACGGCGGCGGCGCCGCTGGCGTAGCCGAGGGCGGCGAGGCGCTCGCGGGTCTCCGGGTCGGCCTCGGCCGGCGCCGCCAGCTCGCGGCGCAGCGGCTGCAGCGCGTCGCGCAGGGTGGCGTAGTCGCGGCGCCGCTCCCGCAGCACGTTGCGGCGCTCGCCGGGGTCGGTGGCGAGGTCGTACAGCTCCGGGTCCGGCCCCTCGATGTAGTGCAGGTCGCCGTCCACCAGCGACGCCAGGTCGCTGAAGCCGTAGTGCAGCCGCGCGTAGTGGGTCTCGGCGTAGATCTGCCGCTCGGGCGGGGCCTCCGCCATCAGGTCGAGCAGCGTTGTCCGCCCCGGCTGCGGCGCGCCGGCCAGGGCGGCGACGGTGGGGGCGACGTCGGCGAGCTGCGCCGCCGCGGAGACCGTCGCCCCGGCGCGGCGGTTGCCGGGGAGCTTGACCAGCAGCGGCACCTGCAGCGCCTCGCGGTAGAGCAGGATGCCGTGCTCGCGCTCGCCGTGGTCGCCCAACCCCTCGCCGTGGTCCGACAGCAGGATCACCGTCGCGCGCGGGTAGTCCCCCTGCTGGCGCAGGGCGTCGAGGACCCGCCCGACGAGCGCGTCGGCCAGCGCGATCTCGCCGTCGTAGGGGTGGGCGGCGGCGGAGCGGTAGGGCTCGGGCGGATCGTACGGGGTGTGCGGCTCGTAGAGGTGCAGGAAGAAAAAGAACTTGCCCCCCTGCTGCTGCCGCAGCCACTCGAGCGCCCGCTCCACCGTCACCGATCCGCGCCGCTGGCTCTCCGCCAGGCCCATCCCCGCCGAGTGGTCGACGGCGTCCTCGTAGAAGTCGAACCCCTCTCCCAGGCCGCTGTCGGCGCGTAGCAGCCAGGTGGAGACCGCCGCCCCGGTGGCGAAGCCGCGCTCGGCGAGCAGCCGCGGCAGGTAGGGATGCGCGGCGGCGTCGAAGCGGTAGCCGACGTTGTCGCGCACCCCGTGCTCGGTGGGCAGCAGGCCGGTGAGCATCGACACGTGGGAGGGCAGGGTCAGCGGGTAGTTGGCCCAGGCGCGGGAGAACAGCACCGCGTCGCGGCGCAGGGCGTCGATGGCCGGGGTGGCCAC
>DATKEH010000337.1:0-6536 GCA_035546355.1 Thermoanaerobaculia bacterium | reverse complement strand
GTGCGGGAGGCGACCCGCAGGTTCTCGATCCGCCCCAGGCCGTTGATCAGCTCCTCGGCGATCCCCTCGCAGAAGTAGTCCTGCTCGGGGTCCGAGCTCATGTTGAGGAAGGGCAGCACCGCCACCGACGGCGGCGCCTTGGCGCCGGCGGTCCCGCCCAGCCGCTCGAGCTCCTCGAGCTCCAGGCGCAGGTCGCGGGCGCCCTGGTAGCGGCGGTCGGGGTCCTTCTCCAGGCAGCGGCGGAGGATCCGTGACAGGTGGCTGGGGAGGTCGCCGCGGATCTGCCCCACGTCCCTGGGGCGGTCGCGCAGGATCGAAGAGACCAGCTGCGCCGAGGTCTCGCCGCGGAAGGGGCGCTCGCCGGTGGCCAGCTCGTAGAGGATGATGCCGAAGGAGAACAGGTCGGAGCGGTGGTCGACGGCGAGGCCTTCCGCCTGCTCGGGCGACATGTAGGGCATGGTGCCCATCACCGACCCCACCGCGGTGAGGCCGGCGGTCATCGCGGCGGTGGCCTGGTGATCGCCGGCGCTCGAGTCCTCCTGCAGCTTGGCCAGCCCGAAGTCGAGGACCTTGAGCCGCCCGTCGGGCCCCACCATCACGTTGGCCGGCTTGAGGTCGCGGTGGGTGATGCCGCCGTCGTGGGCCGCGGCGAGGGCGTCGGCGAGCGGCATGGCGATGGCGAGCAGCTCGGCCAGCGGTAGCCCGCCGGGGCGGATGCGCCGCGCCAGCGGCTCGCCCGCCACCAGCTCCATGGTCAGGAAGGTCTGGCCGTCCGCCTCCTCCACCGAGTAGAGGGTGACGATGTTGGGGTGGTTCAGCGCCGCCACCGCCTTGGCCTCGCGGCGGAAGCGGCTCAGCCGCTCCGGCCGGGTCGCCATCTCGGGGGGCAGCACCTTGAGCGCCACCCGCCGCCCCAGGGTGGTGTCCTCGGCGGCGTAGACCTCGCCCATCCCCCCCTCGCCGAGCTTGTCGGTGATCCGGTAGTGGGAGAGGGTGCGCCCGATCATGGATGGTGCGGGGGATGCGCGGAAGAGCCCCGGCATTGTACCGGCCGCGAGCCCACCGCGCCAGGGGCCGCTGTGACGCGCTGCCTTGCATCTCGAGCTGGGAGCACATATCGTCCGGCTCGCCATGCAGGATCGGGTGCTGGCCGCCGAGATCCGGCAGGCCGTGGAGGAGGTCCAGGCGTACCTCTCCGATCAGCTCGCGCCGCTGCTGGTCCTCGATGCGGTCGAGGTGCTGCTCGGCCAGCCGGTGGCGCTCGGCGCCGAGACGATCCTCGGCTGGACCACCAGCCAGGTGCGGGCGCCGGGCAGCGCGACCACCCTCGGCGACTACTTCTTCCACGCCGTCAACAAGATCCAGCTGCTGGGCAAGTTGCGGCTGATCGACCGCAAGCGGCTGCAGGCGTACGTCGACGACCTGATCGAGGTCCTGGTGGCGCAGGTGCCCCAGGCCGAAGTCCCGGCGTTGCGCGCCCACCTGCGCCAGGCGAGCGAGGCCGACGCCAACCTCGCCGTCGGCGTCCAGGTGCTGCACCGGCCGGCCGGGGCGGCGCGCCCGGGCGCCGTCGGCTCCATCGGCGTCGGCGCCCCTGCCACCCCGCCCGAAATCACCGCCAGCATGCGCCAGTTCGCGCTGCTGCTCACCCGCCTGGGGGGGGGCGGCAAGGGGAAGGCGGCGGGCGATCGGGAGCGGCTGGCGGCGGGAAGCGGCCTGGCGTCCCAGCTGCTGGTGACCGCGACCGAGAGTGCCCGCTCCCAGGGCGAGCTCGAGCAACTGCTGGCCAGCCTGAGCCGGGCGGGCCTGATGAGCGAGTCCCGTTACTCCGAGCTGTTCTCGACCCTCAGCCAGGGGGTCGCCGACTGGTGGGTGGGCGGCGAGGCGGGCGAGCCGGTCTACGAGAGCGCCCCCGTCCAGGCGATGCAGCGCATCGTCGAGCTGGCGGAGGATCCATCCAAGGCGGCCGTCCACTTCCGCGAGCTGCTGAAGACCGTCGCCAAGCTGTTCAACGAGGGGTCTCTCGCCCGCGCGGTCCAGGTGCAGGAGGTGGCGCGGCGGCTGCTGGCCGAGGGGAAGGTGGAGCGGACCATGGCCCACCTCATCCTGGAGAAGGCGCACGAGGACCTCGACCCGGGGCGGCTGATGGCGCAGACCCAACAGGCCGGCAGCCTGCCGCAGCTGCGCCGCCTGCTCGACGGCTACCCGGTCCTGACGCCGCACGGCCTGCTGGTGGCCCTGGACGACGAGCCCGACCGCTCGCGGCGCCGGCTGTGGCTCGCCCTGGTCGAGGCGCACGGCGCCGCCGGCCGCCGCGCCGCCCTCGAGCGGCTGGAGAGCTCCTTCGACCTGGGGGAGGCCTACCCCCACCTGCCCTGGCTGCGGCGCAACTTCGTCTACCTCCTGCACCGGATTCGCCCCGCGGAGGGGGAGGACGTGGCGCTCGAGGTCCAGCTGTCGGCCCGCAGCGCCGCCCTCGGCGGTCTGGCGCAGCTGGTGCGCGAGGCGCTGACCCACCTCGGCCTCCTGCAGCACCCCGAGGCCGAGGCCGTGTTGCGTCAGCGCCTGAGCGAGCTCGAGCGCCTGCTCGAGCAACCCGGCAACGCGCCCTACGACCCGCCGGAGCTGCGCCGCATGCTCGGCATGGTGGTGTCGGGGCTGGTGCGCCATGGCACGCAGAGCGCCCGCAGGGCAGTCCTCGACCACGGGCTGTCGCAGAAGCCGCACCTCGGCGACGCCATGGAGCGACTGGTCGAGCTCGGCGCCGTCGACCTGGCCGAGGACCCGGCGCTGGTCGAGCGGCTGGTGGCGGCGTTGCGTGCCAAGCTGCCACTGCGCGTCCTGGGGATGAGCCTGCGCCGCAACGTCGCTCCGCTCCACCTGGTGCGCGCTCTCCACAGCACGCGCTGCGAGCCGGTGCGGCAGGCGTTCGAGGAGATCGCCACGCGCTTTCCGCAGGAGCCCTTCGGCGAGGCGGCGGCGGCGGCGCTGGCGAGCTGGCGAACGGTTCCCGATGCGCCCTCCGAAGCGGTGCCGGCGGGGGCCTCGGCGGCGGTGCTGGGGGGGGCCGCCGCGGCCGCCAGCCTGGCCGGCGACCTCGAGGCCTTCGGCCTGCCCGAGCTGCTGCAGACCCTGACGCAGACCGAGGCTTCGGGGCGCCTGCTGTTGCGCGCCCCGGACCGCTCGGTGGTCGGCGAGCTGGTGTTACGCAAGGGGGCTCTGCGCGACGCCCGCGTCGGAGAGTTGCCGATGCCCGATGCGTTCTGCCAGCTGCTGGAAGTGCCGCGGGCGCGGAGCTTCGAGTTCACCCGCCAGCCGGCCGAGGCGGTGCCCGACGGACCCTGCCGCGACGTGACGGGGCTGCTGATGGAGGGCATGCGGCGCTACGACGAGCTGCAGCGGGCGCGCGCGCTGGCGCCCGACCACGCCTTCCTGCGCGCCACCGGCGAGCGCCCCACGCCGCCGGAGCACGAGCGGGACGGGGCTTTCCTGCGGGAGCTGTGGACCCGGGTCAAGGGGGGCGCCAGCCCGCTCGAGTGCGAACAGGCGGTGGTGGCCGACGCCTACCGCATTCGCACCGGCCTCGCCCACTGGCTCACCGACGGAGCGCTCGAGGTGGGCGAGGCGACGCCGGACGCGCCGCCGTAGGGAGGCTCCGCGTCGGACCGCCGCGGGCTCTCGCGGGGCGCGGCCGGTATGGGCCTCCCTCGACAAGCTGGATCGCCCCTGGGGATCAGCTGCTCCTCGAGCTGGCCCTGGCCGAGCAGGCCTGCGGCGACGTGGCCTGGCGGGCTCGCCTGGAGGAGCTGGCGAGGTGAGCCGGCGCGGTGGCGCGGTCGCTCGCGCCGCGGGTGCATAGAATCGTCGTCGCCGCGCTCCCGTGCAGCGCGCCCATCCTCGTCGTCCGCTGTGGAGGGTTCCGACATGCGCCATCGCCGCCGTTGCCTCGCCCGCTCTCACCGCCTGTGGATCGTCGTCGCCGCCGCGACCGGGATCGCGGCAGCCGGGCCGGCGGCCGGCCAGCGGCCGGCGCCGGAGCCGCCCTCGACCCTCGAGGCGCGGCTCGCCGCCTGGGAGCAGCACCAGCGCCTGGATCGGGAGTCCGAGCTGCGCAACCTCGAGTGGCGCAGCATCGGCCCCAATCGCCAGGGCGGGCGGGTGGTCGACATCGAGCAGGTACCCGGGCGGCCGGGCAGCTACTACGCGGCCTTCGCCTCCGGCGGGCTGTGGCGCACCGACGACCACGGGCTGTCGTGGCGAACGCTGTTCGACCAGCAGCCGACGGTGATCATGGGGGACGTGGCGGTGGACCCCCGCGACCCGGACCGGGTATGGGTGGGCAGCGGCGAGAACAACTCGTCGCGCTCCTCCTATGGCGGGCTCGGCGTCTACCGCTCGGACGACGGCGGTGAGACCTGGCGCTTCGTCGGGCTCGGCGACTCGGACCGCGTCGGCCGCATCCTCGTCGACCCGCGGGACTCCAACCGCGTCTACGTCGCCGTGCTGGGCCGCCTCTACACCCCCGGCGGCCCCCGCGGCCTCTACCGCACCACCGACGGCGGCGCCAGCTGGCAGCTGGTGCTCGACACCGCCGACGAGGAGGGGAGGACCGGCGTCGTCGACCTGGTGATGGACCCCCGCGCTCCCGACACCCTCTACGCCGCCGCCTGGGAACGCTTCCGCCGCCCCTGGGACTTCGTCGAGGGCGGCGACGGCAGCGGCATCTACAAGTCCACCGACGGCGGCGACACCTGGACGCGCCTCGGCGGCGGCTTGCCGCAGGGGGAGCACGTGGGCCGTATCGGCCTCGCCATCGCCCCCAGCGATCCGCAGATCGTCTACGCCGCCCTCGATAACCAGGAGCTGCTGCCGGAGGAGGAGTGGGACCTCGGGGGGGCGGCGGTGACCGCCAAGCGGCTGCGGCGGATGAACCGGGAGGAGCTCCTCGAGCAGGACCCGGAGGCGATCGAGGACTTCATCCGCGCGAGCGACCTCGACGCCAGCCTCACCGCGAAGACGCTGATCGACCTGATCGAGAGCGAGCAGATCACCCTCGAGGAGATCCTCGGCGAGCTCGACGACGCCAACGCCAACCTCTTCGCCAGCGACATCCGCGGTCTCCAGGTCTGGCGCTCCGAAGACGGCGGCGCCACCTGGCGGCTGATGCACGACGAGCCGCTGCGCGACGTGGTCTACACCTACGGCTACTACTTCGGCCAGATCCGCGTCGCCCCCGACGACGCCGACCGCATCTACCTGCTGGGGGTGCCGCTGGTGGCCTCGTCCGACGGCGGCCGCAGCTTCGAGAGCCTGGCCGACGACGCCGTGCACGTCGACCACCACGCGCTGTGGATCGACCCCGCCGACGCCCGCCACCTGCTGCTCGGCAACGACGGCGGCATCGACGAGAGCTGGGACGCAGGCGTCACCTGGCGGCGCCTGGACGACATGCCGGTGGGGCAGTTCTACACCGTCGCGGTGGACATGGCCGAGCCCTACAACGTCTACGGTGGCCTGCAGGACAACGGCACGATGAAGGGCTCGAGCCGCTCGCGGCCCGGCGAGGACGAGTGGCAGTTCCTCGGCGGCGGCGACGGCATGCACGTGCAGATCGACCCCGCCGACGGCACCACCTACGTCGGCTTCCAGTTCGGCTTCTACTTCCGCATCGACTCCTCGGGCAAGAGGGTGATGGTGCGACCCCGCGACGCGCTGAAGGAGCCGGCGCTGCGCTACAACTGGTCGACGCCGATCCTGCTGTCGGAGCACAATCGCGACATCCTCTACTTCGGCACCAACCGGCTCTACCGCTCCTTCGAGGGGGGCGGTGCGCGCGGCGCCGACTGGGCCGTCATCAGCCCGGAGCTCACCGCCAGCACCCTGCGCGGCGACGTCCCCTTCGGCACCGTGACCACCATCTCCGAGTCGCCGCTGCGCTTCGGCCTACTGTGGGTCGGCACCGACGACGGCGAGCTGCACGTCAGCGACGGCGGCGGCGTCGAGTGGCGCGCCGCCGCCGCCGGCCTCCCCGCCGACCGCTGGGTCACCCGCGTCGAGGCCTCGAGGCACGTGCTGGAGCGCGCCTACGTCTCGCAATCGGGCTACCGCGACGACGACTTGCGGCCCTACCTCCACGTCAGCGAGGACCTCGGACGCAGCTGGCGCTCCATCGCCGCCGGATTGCCGGCGGAGCCGGTCAACGTCATCCGCGAGGACCCGGTCAACCCCGACGTCCTCTACGTCGGCACCGACCGCGGGGTCTACGTGTCGCTGGACCGCGGCGGCAGCTGGCAGGCGCTGGGATCGGGGATGCCCAACGCGCCGGTCCACGACCTCGTCGTCCACCCCCGCGAGCGGGAGCTGGTGGCCGGCACCCACGGCCGCAGCGTCTGGATCGTCGACGTCTTGCCGGTGCAGGAGCTGGCGGCGGTGCGGGGCGAGGCGGTGCACGTCTTCCCCCTCGCGCCGGTGAAGTACCAGCGCTGGTGGCGCAGCCGGCCCACCTGGTGGTGGAGCGACTGGCAGGACGAGCTGCC
>DATKEH010000336.1:0-2003 GCA_035546355.1 Thermoanaerobaculia bacterium | reverse complement strand
GTGGAAGGCGACCGCATCGGTGGCGGCAGTGCTCACCGCCTGGGTGCTCTTCTCGCTGCTCGACTCGCTGGTCTTCCAGCGGCCATGGAACCTGGCGCGCGGACCGATGATGCCCAAGCTCGCCCGCGACGTGCTGCGCGTTGGGGTGCTGGCGGGCACCGTGCTGGTGGCCGCCACCGCCATCCTCGACCAGCCGTTGCCGGCGGTGCTGGTGTCGTCCACGGTGCTTTCGGCGGTGGTCGGCCTGGCGCTGCAGGACGTGCTCAAGAACGTGTTCGCCGGCATGGCGCTGGAGCTGGAGAAGCCCTTCGATCGCGGCGAGTGGCTGCTCCTCGACGGCCAGCCGGCACAGGTGCTCGAGACCTCCTGGCGGAGCGTGAAGCTGCGCACGCTCGAGGGCCTCGACGTCTACGAGCCCAACGCCACCTTCTCCGGTGCGCGGCTCACCAACCTCGGCTCCGGTGCGCGGCCGATGGCGCTGACCTTCCGCGTCGGCGTCTCCTACGAGGCGCCGCCGGCGCGGGTGAAGGAGGCCCTGCTGCGCGCCGCGCGGGCCGCCCCCGGAGGGTTGGAGAGCCCGGCGCCGCAGGCCATCGTCGAGAGCTACGGCGACTCGGCCATCCTCTACCGCCTGCGGGTGTGGACCCGGCAGGTGGGGGAGCTGGGCCGCTTCCAGGACGCCGTCAACAGCCGCGTCTGGTACGAGCTGAAGCGCCAGGGCCTGACCATCCCGTTCCCCATACGCACCGTGATGCTGCGCCACGTAGAGGAGGAGGCCGGCCGCGACCAGGCGGCCTTCCGCGAGCGCGCCACCGCGCTGCTCGCCGACCTGCCCCTCTTCCGCGACCTCGCGCCGGACGCCTCGCGCCAGCTGGCCGCCGCCGCCCGCCACCAGCACTACGACCACGGCGAGGTGCTGGTGCGGGAGGGGGAGCGCGGCGATTCGCTGTTCGTCATCGATCAGGGGCGAGTGGTCATCACCAAGTCGGGCGCCATGGTGGGCACCGGCACCATCGATCTCGCCTCCCTCGGCCCGGGGGGCTTCTTCGGCGAGATGTCGCTGCTCACCGGCGAGCCGCGCAGCGCCACGGTCACCGCCGACGGCCCCGTCGAGGTACTGGTGCTGCCGCGCGAGGCCCTGGCGCCACTGCTCGCGGCGGACCCCGGGATGGCCGAGCAGCTGTCGGCCGCAGTGATCGAGCGCCAGGCGGAGGTTCGGGCGCGCCTCGACCGTCGCGAGCGGCAGCGCACGGTGGAAGAGATCCAGGCCGAGAGCTCCCTGCTCGAGAGGATCCGCTCGTTCTTCAAGCTCCCGGGTTAGGACCGCCGAGTGCCGTCGGAGAGCATCACCGCGTCGGCCTCCACCTCGATCAGCATGTCGGGGTGGATCAGCGCCCGCACCTCCACCATGGTGGTGGTCGGCGGGTGCGCGCCGAAAACCTCGTGGTGGGCGCGGCCGAACTCCTGCCAGCGGGAGATGTCGGTGACGAACATGCGGGTGCGGACGACGCTGGCGAGGTCGGCCCCGAGCTCGGCCAGGGCGCGCTCGATGATGGCGAAGCAGCGCCGGGCCTGGGCGTAGGCGTCGCCGGGAGCGACCACCCCTCCGTCGTCACCCACCGGCGCGGTGCCGGTGACGAATACCTGGTCGCCGGCGCGCAGGGCGCGACAGTAGCCGACCCGCGCCTCCCAGGGCGCGCCGCTGAACGCTCGCTGGAAGCTCATGGTGGTACTAGGCAGGGCGCAGCTGCGTCGGGCGACAGGGGCGTCAGCCCTCTGTCGCCGCCGCAGCGCCCTCCGGGAAGCGCTCCGCCAGCCAGGCTTCGACCTCCTCGGGGTGGTAGCCGAAGGGGCCGGGGTCCCCCTTGTAGACGATGCTCCCGGTCTCGTCGATGACGTAGAGCCGCTCCGGCCAGCCGGCATAGAGGGCGTTCGCCGCGTCGTCCATGTCGTCGACCAGCAGCGGGATCGGGTAGTCGAAGCGCCGCACGAAGTCGTTGGCG
>DATKEH010000335.1:0-2845 GCA_035546355.1 Thermoanaerobaculia bacterium | reverse complement strand
GCGGCTCGCGCGCGGCGCCCTGCCGCTGCCCGAGGTGCTGCGCCACGGGGCGCAGATCGCCGAGGCGCTGGACGCCGCCCACCGCCGCGGCGTGGTGCACCGCGATTTGAAGCCCGCCAACGTCATGCTCACCCGCTCGGGGGTCAAGCTGCTCGACTTCGGCCTGGCGCGGCTGGCGGCCGAGAGCGCCGAGGCGGGCGCCGACCTGCCGACGATGACGATGGGCGCCGGGCGGCCGCTGACCGAGGAGGGGACGGTGCGCGGCACCTACCCCTACATGGCTCCCGAGCAGGTGGAGGGCGCCGAGGCCGACGCCCGCGCCGACATCTTCGCCCTCGGCGCGGTGCTCTACGAGATGGCCACCGGCAAGCGCGCCTTCGACGGCAAGAGCGCGGCCAGCGTGATGGCGGCGGTGCTGCGCGCCGAGCCCGAGCCGCTGTCGAAGGTGCAGCCGGTGGCGCCGCCGGCGCTGGACCACGTGGTCTCCCGCTGCCTGGCCAAGGATCCCGAGGAGCGCTGGAAGAGCGCCAAGGACGTGGCGGTCGGCCTGCGCTGGATCGCCGAGGCCGGCTCGCAGGCCGGCGTCGCCGCGCCGCTGGCGAGGCGCCGCAGGAGCCGCGAGCGGCTGGCGTGGGGGATCGCGGGCGCCCTGGCGCTGGCCGCCCTCGGGCTCGGCGCCGCCTGGCTCCGCCAGTCGCAGCCCGAGCCCCTGGTCACCCGCAGCCTGATCACGCTGCCGCCGGATCTGACCACGGGTGAGCTGACGGGATGGGCGATCTCGCCGGACGGCAGGGCGGTGGCCATGGCGCTCTTCCGGGAGGGAACGCGGCAGCTCTTCGTCCGCCTGCTCGACTCGCTCGACACCCGCGCGCTGCGTGGCACCGAGTCGGCCCGCGAGCCGTTCTTCTCCCCGGACGGGGAGTGGATCGGCTACTTCCAGGGAGACCGGCTCGAGAAGATCCCCGCTCGGGGCGGTGCGCCGCTCACCATAGTCAGAGAGCTCCGCTCCTGCTGGATCGCGGGCGCCTCCTGGAGCGAAGACGGCACCATCGTGTTCGCCTGCAATCCCGAGGGTCTGTGGCGAGTGTCCGCGAGCGGGGGCGTACCCGAGAAGGTGCGAGTCGAGACGCAGGAAGACCTCGTGTTCTTCGGGCCGCAGCTGCTTCCCGACCGCAGGGTCGTCCTGGTCACCGTGCGGCCGCTGGCGATGGCGGGGAGCCATGGGCGCGAAGCCAACGAGGTCGTGGCGGTCGATATCGACACCGGAGCGCTGAAGCCGCTGGTGGCGGGAGACTGGCACGCCTTCCTCTCCCCCGGTTACCTGATGTTTCAGACTCCGGAGGATGCCCTGATGGTGGCCGCCCTGGACGTGGATCGCCTGCGGCTGACCGGGCAGCCGCTGGCCGCGCTGGGCGAGGAGCGGGTGCACGCGTACGTGGTCTCGCGCAACGGTGTGCTGGTCTACGACGCTCCGGGGCTGGATCTCGGCGTCGCCGGGGAGCTCATCTGGATCGGGCGCGACGGGGAGGAGGCGCCGGTGGGCATCCCTCCTGCGATCTTCGACACCTTGAGGATCGCGCCGGACGGGCAGCGCATCGCCGTCGGCATCGAGGAAGACCGCGGTCGTCCTCCCGAGATGCACTTGGTCGACCTGGCCAGGGGAGCCGTGATTCCGCTCCCGAACCCTCCCGGAGCCGACGTCAACCCGATCTGGTCCCCCGATGGCAGTCTCCTCGCCTTCACCACCTGGAGCGGCAGCAACGGCAGCCTCTTCCGGCTCCGTCTCGGCGCCGGGTCGCCGGAGCTCCTGCTGGAGGATCCGGAGAGGACCCTGGTCGCCGAGGACTGGTCCCCCGACGGCCGGACGCTCCTCCTCGAGGTCCACCCTGCTGCCGGTGGCAACGCCGATCTCTTCACCCTCACGATGGAGGGGGAGCCGAGGCTCCAGCGACTGCTCGAGACGCCGGCCCACGAGGAGACGGCACGCTTCTCCCCCGACGGACGCTTCGTCGCCTTCACCTCCGACCAGAGCGGGCGCGTTGAGGTCTACCTCGCCCCCTACCCGGAGATGGACCGGCGCTGGCAGGTCTCGCTGACCGGGGGCGTGCACCCCCGCTGGGCGCCGGACGGCGGCGAGATCCTCTATCGAGAAGGGCAGAAGATCCTCGCCGCTTCGGTGTCCACCGAAGGTGCGGTGTCGATCGGCCGCCCCACCACCGTCGCGGAAGGAGACTTCGCCGGGGCCTGGGACACCCGCGGCGACGCCTGGGACATCGCGCCGGATGGCCGCCTCCTCATGGTGCGGATGCCGGACCGCAGAGAGCACGACATGGTGCTGGTCACCAACTGGCACGTGGAGGTGGCCGATCTGCTGGGGACGGGGAAGAAACGGTGATGCGACCCCGCGACGCTCCACCCGGAGCCCGGCGGCTCCTCGTCGCGGTGCTGGCCAGCATCTGGGGGTCGCTGCCGCTCCTGGCCCTCGGCGCCATGCACGCGGCCACCGGCCAGAGCGCGCCGTCTTCCACTCCACAGGAGGCCGGGATCGTGCACGTCGCCCCGCCAACGGGCGAGAAGGCGACGGACCGAGCGAGCATCCTGGCCGCCCTGCAGAAGGTCGAGCCGGGAGGGACGGTCCGGTTCGCGCCGGGCACGTACCTGATCGGTCCGATCATTCCCGTCACGACCTCAGAGATCACGCTGCTCGGACATGCCGAAGGAACGACGATCCGCGGCTGTGATGCGGACGCCTTCAAGGATCAGTGGGCTGCCACTTTCGCCTGCCACGGCATCGGGCTGAGCGGTGCCCGTCAGACGGTTCGGAACCTCACGTTCGAGTACACCT
>DATKEH010000334.1:0-8150 GCA_035546355.1 Thermoanaerobaculia bacterium | reverse complement strand
GCCGGAAACAGCGAGCGGTCGATCCCCGGGATGATGCGCAGCGCGTTCTCGAAGTAGATCTTGCGCAGCACCTCGTCGGGCAGGTCGAGGCCGTACATGCGCCAGAAGGCGTGCCGGCGCCGGTAGTAGGGGAAGTAGTCGTCGGCGGTCTCGAGCACCCGGAAGTAGGTGGGGTACTCGTCGGGCTGCCAGCTGTCCTTGCCGAACAGCACCCGGTCCTGGTAGCGGGTCAGCCAGTCGCGGGCGAAGCGCGGCTGGCGGCCGAGCTCGGCGAGCACCGCGCCGATCTCGGTGTAGACGTTGGGCAGCTCGTCGAGCAGGGCGCCCAGGCGCGCGAGGTCGTTGCCGAACCAGCCCAGATGGGCGTTGATGAAGACGGTGTCGGCGTGGCGGCGAAACACCGCGTGCTGCTCGACGATGAGCTGCTCCCAGGAGGGCTCCGCGTCGGGCCCCTTGTAACGCTCGGGCCGCTCGATCAGCTCGTAGAGGCGCTCGTTGTCGCCGTCGCGGGCCTGCCAGAACGGCGCCGGGTCGGCGGTGTGGACCAGCACCGGGACGCCCAGCTCCCCGGCCTTCGCCCAGATCGGGTCGAGGCGCGGGTCGTCCGCCGCCACCCGCCGCCCCTCGCTGTCGGTGACCGACATCCCCAGGCTCTTGTAGATCTTGAGCCCGGCGGCACCGGCGGCGACGTCGGCTGCGAGCTGCGCCGCCGCCGCTTCGCTCCAACCGGGAGTGCCGATGCCGGCGAAGTCGACGTTGGTGAAGACGATGAAGCGCCCGGGGGCGGAGCTGCGCGCGTTGGCCACCGCGGCGGCGAGCTGCTCGGGGCCGTGCAGGCCGTACTGGACGGTGCCGTCGGGCAGCTCGGTGCGGCGGAAGCCGCGCCCCGAGAGGTTGACCATCACCGCCATGTGCAGCGCGTCCATGGCGGCGACCAGCTCGGCGAGGTCCTGCTCGGCCATCCGCGGCTGGTGGCTGTGCACGTCGACGAACGGGTACTTCGCCCGCGGCACCGGGTGCTCGGGGACGACCAGGGTCGACGGCGGGTCGTACTCCATGAAGGAGGGGAGCGGCGGCTCCTCGGCGGCCGGCAAGGCCGGCGCGACGACGACGAGGGCGAGGGCGACGGGCAGCAGCGGGACGATCGAGCGCATGGCACCTCCGGCGCCCGACTCTAGCCGAGTCGCGATCCCCGAAAAGAACCGGGCCCCTCGAGGGAGGGGCCCGAAAAAGGATCTGGTTGGATGATCTGATGGAATCTGGAGGATCGGCAGCGTCCTATGCGCCGGCGGGGACCCGAGTAACCCCGGCGGCGCAGCACGCTACCAGCGCTGACGGCGGGGGCCGCCGCCACCGCCACCGCGATCTTCGCGCGGGCGGGCCTCGTTGACCTTCAGGTTGCGCCCGCCCATCTCGGCACCGTCGAGGGCGCGAATGGCGGTGTCGCCACCCTCGCTCATCTCGACGAAACCGAAGCCTCGGGGCTGGCCGGTCTCCCGGTCGGTGATGACGTTGACGCTGTCCACGGTACCGTGCTGTCCAAACAGCTCCCGGATCTCGTGCTCCGTCGCGCTGAACGGGAGGTTACCGACGTAAAGCTTCTTCATGATCTATCTGCTCTCTCTCGAAGTGGGGACTGGATGTCCCCGTCACGAATCGATTCCGACGTTCGGAATCCTCTTGGACGGGAGCTCGTGCTCGCCTTGTGGGGTTCGCGGGATTTGTCGGCAGCGGCGGGAAGGACTCGGGCTCTTCTGGTCGCAGCGACGCCCCCAGTAGTAGAGGGGTCCCTGGCTCTCGCGTGCACAGCTTACAACAGGCGCGGCGAAGAGTCCATTCCACTCCGTCTACGGGCCGCCCTCCACCAGCACCTGCGCCAGGGAGCCGAAGCCGTCGCGGCGGGCGAGGGTGCGGCCACTGGCCGACTCCACGGCCACCACCTCGTGGGCGCCGAGGATCAGCGCCAGCCCGTGCTCGGGAGCGGTGACGACGTCCTGGGCGCGCCACCGGAACGACAGCGTCTGGATCGATTGCCGGGTCGCCGCGTCGATCAGGGTCACCGCCTCCTGGCCGACCGCGGCCAGCACCTGCTGCGGGGAGAGCCACTGGAGCCACCGACCGCCGGCGGCGACGTCGACGTTCGCCAGCCGCTGCCCCTCACGGCTGACGACGGTGACGTCGTCGGTCTGCACGTCGAGGGCGAAGGCGGTGCCGTCCGGCCCGGCGACCAGCGGCGCGACGGCCGGCGTCGCCACCCGCGGCGCGTAGATCGTGTAGTAGAAAGTCGAGCGCCCGCGCTCGACCGCCCGCTCCTTCTCCACCTGGTAGGAGGCGTAGCTCGCGGCCGCCGCGCCGAGCGCCTGGAAGATGCGTTCGCCGGTGCTGCCGGTGGAGAGCTTCTCGACCTCGCGCAGCGCCGGCAGGTCGACCACCGTCATGGCGCAGCACACCTCGTTCGTGAGCCGCAGCACGTAGGCGCGGCTGGCGTCGTCGGTCACGGCGAGGGCAAAGCTGCCGTTGCCCACCGCCAGCTGGGGCGATGCCGTGCCCCTCGCCAGGTCGACGGTGGACACCGCCAGCGCGCCCAGCACCCACGCCGTGGCGCCGTCGGCGGAGAGGCGCACCTGGGCCGGCTGCCACGGTACCCGCACCGTGGCGCGGCTGTCGCCGCCGCTCACCACGTGCAACAGCCCCATGCGGTCGCGCAGCGGCACGTCCTTGCCCTCCATGGCGAACAGCAGCAGTCGCCCGCCGGCGTCGTCGAGGACGGCGACCTCGGGGCGCATGCCGAGCTCGACGGTGCGGGCGAGGGTGCGCTGCACGGTCGAGACGACGAGCAGTGCCCCGCGGGCGCCGCGCTGCCCGGGGTCGATCAGGTAGAGGTGCTCGTCCCCGGCCAGCGTCACCGGCGCCTGCGGGTTGCCCGCCAGCGTCAACCGCGCCGCGATCTCGAGGGTCCCGAGGTCGACGAAGGCGAGCTCCGCAGGGCGCGAGCCCTGCTTGCCGGTGAGCGCCTCGAAGAAGACCACCGCCCCACCGCCTCCCGGCAGCGGCAGGAACGCCTGCGCCGGCCGGCCGAGGTCGAGGCGCCGCGCGGCGCCGGTGGTGGCGTCGACGGCGACCATCTCGCCCGCGACCGGGCTGCCCTTGCGCCGCGGCGTGAAGCCGGGCGTGAAGGCGACGAGGCGGCCGCCGTCCGGGCTCCAGACGACCGCCGGCGTGCCCCAGCCGAGGGGGACCGCATGGGCGACCGCGAGGGTCGTGGGGTCGAGGAGGTAGAGGTGGGCGGGCGCTTCGGGCTGATAGGTCTCGGCCCAGAAGGAGATGCTGCCCGTGCCGCGGTGGAGCACCGCCAGGCGCGCGCCGTCGGGCGAGGGCACCGCCTCGTGGGGCGGCAACGGCAGATCTCCGCGCGCCACCTCGCGAAGCTCCGGCAGCTCGACGCGCAGCACCGCCTTGCCGGCGCCGTCGACGATCAGGGCGGTGGCTGGGGGCGCGGCGCACGCCGGCACGGCCAGGGCCGCCGCGACGATGGCCGCTAATGCGGACTCGAATTTTCGCATCGATTCTCCTCCTTCGATCCCAGGCTGCGGTGCGCACGCCCTCCGTTCTCCGCCGGCGAGGACGAACGCGCTGCGATCCTGGCGGCATCTCGTCACCGGCTACAGACGCGATTCTCCGCGACGATCCATCAACCGGGATGCGCCGATTCTCCTCGAAGAGGGTTGACAGTATACGAACGGTCGTGCTATTTTCTCGGCCGATGGCGACCAAGGGCGAAGCGACCCGGGCGGCGATCCTCGACCAGGCGCTGGCGGCGGCGTCCCGCCTCGGGCTGGAGGCGCTGTCCATCGGCCACCTGGCGCGCGAGGTGGGGATGTCCAAGAGCGGCCTCTTCGCCCACTTCCACTCCAAGGAGCAGCTGCAGCTGGAGGTGCTCGAGGAGGCGGTGGCGCGCTTCGTCGACACGGTGATCGCGCCGGCGCTCAAGGAGGCGCGGGGCGAGCCGCGGGTGCGCGCCCTGTTCGACCGCTGGCTCGAGTGGGAGCAGGCGCCGTTCCTGCCCGGGGGGTGCGTCTTCATCGCCACCGCCAACGAGCTCGACGACCGGCCGGGGCCGGTGCGCGACCGGCTGGTCGCCTACCAGCGCGACTGGATCGAGGCGCTGGCCACCGCCGCCCGCCTGGGGGTGGGCGAGGGGCACTTCCGCGAAGACCTCGATGGCGAGCAGCTCGCCTACGACCTGTACGCCATCATCCTCGCCTTCCACCACTTCAGCCGGCTGATGCGCGACCCGCGAGCCGAGGCCCGGGCCCGCCGCGCGTTCAGCGACCTGATGGGCGCCTGCCGGCGGCCCACCTGAACCGGAGGGGATCCATGAGCGGTTCCGTAGTCGCGATGCGTCGACCGACCCAACAGCACGATCGTTCTCTTCTGCCGGCGGCGATCCGAGCTCCCCTCGCCCTCGTCGGCCGCTTGGCGCCCGCCGCGGCGGCAGGGATCTCGGCCCGGCTCTTCCTCGCCACCCGCCGCCGGCGCGTGCCGCAGCGGGAGTCGCGGACGCTGCGCGAGGCGCACCGCTCGGTGGTGCCGACCGCGCACGGCGCCGTCGCCGCCTGGAGTTGGGGCGCGGGGCCGCCGGTGCTGCTGGTGCACGGTTGGGAGGGGCGCGCCTCGCAGCTCTCGGCCTTCGTGCCGGCGCTGCGGCAGGCGGGGCTGTCGGCGGTCGCCCTCGACGCCCCGGGGCACGGCGCCTCGCCCGGCCGCTCCTCCTCGCTGGTCGCCATGGCCGACGGCCTGGAGGCCGCCGGCCCCCGCTACGGGCCGTTCGTGGCGGTGGTCGCCCATTCGGCCGGCGCGGTCGCCGCCACCCGCGCCCTCGGCCGCGGGCTGGCCGTCGGGCGTGCGGTGTTTCTCGCCGCCGGGGCCGACCTGCCCTCCTACGCCCGGCGCTTCGCCGCCGAGCTCGGGCTCGGCGCCGACTTCGCGGAGCGCCTGCGGCGCCGGGTGGAGGCGCGCATCGGCGTCGCGTGGGAGGAGCTGGATCCCCGCCGGATGGCGCCGTCGCTGCGCACGCCGCTGCTGGCGCTGCACGACCGCGACGACCGCGAGGCGCCGCTGGCGCCGGTCGAGGAGCTGGTGGCCCGCTGGCCCGGCGCGCGCCTGGAGCGCACCCAGGGGTTGGGGCACAACCGCATCCTTCGCGACCCCGGGGTGGTCGACCGCGCGGTCGAGTTCGTGCTCGGCGGCGAGGCCGCGGCGCCCACAGCGCCAGGCGTCGCCGATCTCCGCGGCAGCGCGCCATGCGGGTGACGAACGTCCACGCCCGGAGGCTGCCGGCGGCCGCCGCGGCAGTGGGGCCGCTGCTCGACTCGCTGGCGACCGACGAGGATCGTTTCTGGCCGCACGACCGCTGGCCGGCCATGCGCCTCGCCGGCGGCCTCGCGCCCGGCGCCGCCGGCGGCCACGGCCCCATCCGCTACCTCGTCGAGGAGTACGCGCCGGGCGCCCGCGTGCGCTTCCGCTTCACCGCGCCGCGCGGCTTCCACGGTCACCACCGCCTGGAGGTCGAGGCCCTCGGGCCGCAGGAGACCCTCCTGCGCCACGTCCTGGAGATGGAGGCCGACGGCCGCGCCCGCCTCAGCTGGCCGCTGGTCTTCCGGCCGCTGCACGACGCGCTCCTCGAGGATGCCCTGGACCGCGCCGAACGAGCGCTGGGAGGGGACCCCCCGCAGCGCCGCTGGTCGCCCTGGGTACGCCTGCTGCGCCGCGCCCTGCGCCCGCGTTGCGGGCGGGCTCGCCCTCGCTGATAACCTACGAGCCGCTCCTTCCGTAGAACAGCACGAGGCGATCTCGCGAGGGATACCCGATGCGCCCGGCCACCCTGCTCGTAGCTCTCGCCGCCGCCCCCCTGTTCGCCCAGGAGGCGCCGCCGCTGCCCGGGCGCCAGACCTTCCAGGTGCCACGGGCCGCCTCGTCGATCGACGTCGACGCCGTGCTCGACGAGCCGGCGTGGGGGCAGGCCCTGGAGGTGCCGATCCTCTACGAGTGGACGCCGGGGGACAACGCGCCGCCGCCGGTGGCCACCGAGGCGCTGGTGACCTACGACGACGACCACCTGTACGTCGCCTGGCGGGCGCACGACCCCGAACCGGGGAGGATCCGCGCCCATCTCATGGACCGCGACTCCATCGAGACCTTCGTGCAGGACGACCACGTGTCGCTGCTGGTCGACACCTTCGCCGACGAGCGGCGCGCCTACCAGTTTCGGGTCAACCCGCTGGGCGTGCAGGCGGACGCCTTCAACAGCGAGGTCGACGGCAGCGAGGACTGGTCGTTCGACCTGATCTGGGACTCCGCCGGGAGGATCACCGCTGACGGCTACGTCGTCGAGATCGCCATCCCCCTCAAGCAGCTCCGTTTCCCGGCCACCTCCGGCGAGCAGACCTGGCTGATGGGGCTCGGGCGCTCCTGGCCGCGCAACGTCCGCCATCGCATGGCCGACCACCCCACCGACCGCGACCGCGGCTGCGGCCTGTGCCAGTACCACCGCTTCGCCGGGTTCTCGGGCCTCGAGCCGGGGCGCAATCTCGAGCTCGACCCGACGGCCACCGCCACCCGCACCGACGTGCGCCGCGACTTCCCCGCCGGCGACCTGGAATCGGGTAACGAAGACGTGGAGCTGGGGCTCACCGTCCGCTGGGGGGTGACCCCGAGCGTCACCCTCATCGGCGCCGTCGACCCCGACTTCTCGCAGGTAGAGGCCGACGTGGCGCAGCTCGCCGTCAACGAGCGCTTCGCCCTGTTCTTCCCCGAGAAGCGCCCCTTCTTCCTCGAGGGGGCCGACTTCTTCGACACGCCGATCGACGCGGTCTTCACCCGCACCGTGGTCGACCCGGGCTGGGGCGTCAAGACCACCGGCAAGACCGGTCCCCACGCCTTCGGCGTCTTCGTCACCGAGGACGAGGTCAACAGCCTGATCCTCCCCTCCAACCAGGGCTCGGCCTTCGCCTTCCTGGACGACGAGGTCACCGCCGGCGTGCTGCGCTACCGCCGCGACGTCGGGCAGCGCTCGACGCTGGGCGTGCTCTACGCCGGCCGCGAGGGGGACGACTACCACAACCGCGTCGGCGGCCTCGACGGCTTCCTGCGCCTCACCGACACCGACTCGGTGCGCTTGCAGTACCTGCGCTCGGACACCCGTTACCCCGACGCTCTCGCTACGGGCTTCGCCCAGCCGGCGGGCAGCTTCGGCGGCGACGGCTTGGTAGTCGGGTACGACCACTTCAGCCGCAACTGGGTCGCCAGCGTCGACTACGAGGACTTCGATCCCGGCTTCCGCGCCGACAGCGGCTTCGTGCCGCGGGTGGACCTGCGATCCCTGGACCTCGGGCTGATCCGCCGCCTGTGGCCGCGCGAGGGGGCGTGGTGGAGCTCGCTGCTCGTCGGCACCAGCTACGAGCGCGTCGAGGACCACGACGGCGAGCTCACCGACGAGGGGTACTGGCTGTTCGGCACCGTCAACGGGCCGCTGCAGTCGGTGCTCAACGCCAACCTGGCGCGGGAGAAGACGCGCTTCGGCGGCGTGCTCTACGAGGACCTCGACCGCGTCAACCTGTTCGCCTCCATACAGCCCACGGGCAGCGTCGTGCTGTCGTTTTCCGGCCAGGTGCGGGAGGCGATCGACTTCGCCAACAACCGCCCGGCCGACGCCCTCTTCCTGCGCCCGGCGATGGAGCTCAAGCTCGGGCGGCATCTCAACCTGAAGCTCGACCACGCCCTGCAGGAGCTCGAGGTGCTCGGGGGGCGGCAGCTGTTCGAGGCTGAGCTGACGCAGCTGCGGGCGGTCTACAACTTCACCGTCCGCTCGTTGGTCCGCGCCATCCTCCAGTACACCGACGTCGAGCGCGACCCGGCGCTCTACTCCTTCCCGGTCGCGGCGCAGAGCGAGGACCTGTTCACCCAGCTGCTGTTCTCCTACAAGGTCAACCCGCAGACGGTGCTGTTCCTCGGCTACTCCGACACCAGCGTGGGCTTCGACCAGGTCGACCTGACGCGCAGCGACCGCACCTTCTTCGTCAAGGTCGGCTACGCCTGGATCCTGTGAGCCGGAATCGACACGGCTGAGCTCCATCGGCGCTGTCCGCCGC
>DATKEH010000333.1:0-3544 GCA_035546355.1 Thermoanaerobaculia bacterium | reverse complement strand
TGGAGGCGACGGGCGGATTCGAACCGCCGAATGAGGGTTTTGCAGACCCTTGCCTTACCACTTGGCTACGTCGCCCCGGGAAGGGTGGGAGCTGGAGCGGGAAACGGGATTTGAACCCGCGACCCCAACCTTGGCAAGGTTGTGCTCTACCACTGAGCTATTCCCGCTCGCGGGGCGAAGGATAGCGGCCGGCCGGTGGGGTGTCAATAGAACCGCAGGGCGCCTGCCCGGCGCCGGCGGCGCCGGGTCTCGAGGCGGCCGCGAGCCTCGGGCCGGCGCCGCTCCGTTCCTACTCCGCCTGGAACGCGTCCCGCACCAGGGTCGCTTCCCACTCCCCTCCCGCCCCCCGGTCGAGGGCGAGGACGTCGAAGCGGCAGGGCGTCCCCTCCGGCACGCGGGTCAGGTAGAGGTTGGCGGCGCGCACCAGGCGGCGCCGCTTGCGCCAGTCGACCGCCTCCACGGCCAGGCCGTAGAGCGCCGAGGCCCGCGCCTTGACCTCGACGAAGCAGAGGGTGTCGCCGTCCCAGGCGACGACGTCGATCTCGCCGCCGTGGTTGCGTACGTTGGTCTCGACGATGCGGTAACCACGAGAGGCGAGCCAGCCCCGCGCCGCCGCCTCCCCCACCTTGCCGCGGCCGCCGGGATCGCGGCGGCGGGAGAAGCCGCCGAGCCCCCTCACTGCCGCTTCCAGCGGGTGCCGGCCGGGGTGTCCTCGAGCACCACGCCCTGGGCCGCCAGCTCGTCGCGGAGGGCGTCCCCGCGCGCGAAGTCCCGCGCCGCGCGAGCGGCCGCGCGCTCGGCCACCAGGCGCTCCACCTCCTCGTCGGCCAGACCCTCGGCGGCCGCGATGCCGAGCTGCCACTCCTCGGGGTCGAGCACTCCGAGCACGCCGTCCACCTCGGCGAGCGCGGCGAACAGCCGCTGCCGGTCGCCCTCGCCCAGCCCCTCCCCCTCGATCCGCACGTTGACCTCCCTGACGAAGCCGAAGAGGGCGGCGAGCGCCGCCGACAGGTTGAGGTCGTCGGCCAGGGCGGCCGCGAAGTCGTCGCGCAGCGCCCGGGCGAGCTGCGGCACCGCCGGTCGCGCCGCGCCAGCCTCGGGGGCGTGCCCCAGCCGGAAGCGCAGCTCGTCCAGCCGGCGCAGGGCGTTGGCCGCCTGCTCCAGCGCCGGGAAGGTGAAGTTGAGCTTCTGGCGGTAGTGCACCGACAGCAGCAGGTAGCGGATGGCGCGCGGGTCGCGGCCCCGCTCGAGGAGGTCCTTCAGGGTGTAGAAGTTCCCCGCCGACTTCGCCATCTTCTGCCCGTCCACCACCAGGTGCTCGGCGTGCAGCCAGTGGCGCACGAAGGGGCGCCCGGTGGCCGACTCGCTCTGCGCGATCTCGTTCTCGTGATGGGGGAAGATGTTGTCGACGCCGCCGCAGTGCAGGTCGAAGGCCTCGCCCAGGTACGCGATGCTCATCGCCGAGCACTCGATGTGCCAGCCGGGCCGCCCCGGCCCCCACGGCGAGTCCCAGCTCGGCTCGCCGGGCTTGCCGGCCTTCCACAGGGCGAAGTCGCGGACGTCCTCCTTGGCGTACTCGTCGCTCGCCACCCGCTCGCCCTGCTGCACCTCGGCGAGGTCGAAGCCCGAGAGCTTGCCGTAATCCGGGTCGCTGGCGATGCGGAAGAAGACCGAGCCCTCGTCGGTGACGTAGGCGTGGCCGTTGGCCACCAGCCGCTCGATCATGGCGATCATCTGCGGGATGTGCCGCGTCGCCCGCGGGTAGTGCTCGACGCGCTCGACGTGCAGCGCGTCGAGGTCGGCGAAGAAGGAGTCGATGAAGGGCGCGGTGTAGTCGTCCAGCGGCAAGCCCTGCTCCTGGGCGCCACGGATGGTCTTGTCGTCGACGTCGGTCAGGTTCATCACCTGTTCGACCTGGTAGCCGAGGAAGCGCAGGCTGCGGCGCAGCAGGTCCTCGAACAGGAACGTCCGCAGATTGCCGATGTGGACGTGGTTGTAGACCGTCGGTCCGCAGGTGTAGATGCGCACGCGCGGCGGCTCGGCCGGTGCGAACGGCTCGAGCCTCCGCCCGAGCGTGTTGAAGAACCGGGGCTGCACGCTGGCCACGGCCCCGTCTACCGCACCACCGTGACGGTGCCGCCGTGCCAGCTGAGGCTCATCTCCGTCCCGTCCGGCCGGAAGGCGCGGTTGCGCGTGAAGGAGAGCGAGCCGTTGCCGCTGGCGGTCGCCTGGAACCGCAGGTCGAGCAGCATGCCGCTGCCGCTGGCGCCGCCGGCGTCGCCGAGCCGCGTCAGCCCCACCACCAGGTTGCCGGGCGACGACTCGCTGACCTGCAGCGAGGTGGCCGCGCCGCCGGCCAACAGGAAGCTCCCGTCGCGGGCCTCCCGAAAGGCGAGCACCTGCGCCGGGAACAGCAGATCGAAGGCGACGCCGTAGAGGTCGGACACGCCGTTGGCCTGCACCTGCAACACCAGCGTGTCGCCGGAGCTGGCGGCCGCGTCGCGGACCAGGGTGATGGAATTCGAGGCGCCGCCGCCCGAGGGCGTGAAGGTGACGCCGGGAGTGGGGTCGGTGATCCCGCCGCCGCCGCCGCCGCCGCCCCCGCCGCTCCCGCCGCCGCCACAGGCGGCGAGGGACAGGGAGAGGGCGAGGGCGAAGAGGCGCCCACCCCGACCGGCACCGGCGATCGCGCTCACACGCCCACCTCTTCGCGCGCCATGCGGCGGAGGAAACGCCGCGCCCGCTCCCGGCGCAGCCCCTTGAGGTGGTCGACGAACAGCACTCCGTCGAGGTGATCGACCTCGTGGCACACGGCCCGCGCCAGCAGCCCCTCCACCTCCAGCGCCGCCGGCTCTCCCTGCAGCGACTGGTACTCCAACCGCAGACCATAGGGGCGGGCCACCCTGTCGGAGAGCTCGGGGATCGACAGGCACCCCTCCTCCTCGACGACCTCCCCTCGCCGCTCGCGGATCACCGGGTTGACCAGCACGTGCAGGGCCTCGGGCTCCCTGCCGACGGTGATGTCGACCACCGCCAGTCGCGCCTCCACCCCCACCTGGGGTGCGGCGAGCCCGATGCCCGGGGCGGCGTGCAGGGTCTCTACCATGTCTCGCGCCAGCCGCTCGAGCTCGCCGTCGAAAGCCGTGACCTCGGGGCAGCGCACGCGCAACACGGGGTCGGGGTAGACACGGATGGGGAGCACGGCCATCGGAGTTTCAGGGGGTACTCTCGGTTCCTGGAAGCCCTAGCGGTGCTCCATGCTGGCCACCATGTGCAGCACCGCCTGGTCGTTGTGCTCCCGGCGCAGCACCTCCAGAAAGCCCCGCGGGTCCGGGTTGCCCGTCAGGCACACCTCCAGTCCCTGCGGGTCCAGCTTCAGCACGATCGACCGGGTACGCGCCCGGAAGTCGGCGGGCCAGGGGCGGTGCTCGAGCAGCGCGGAGTCGCCGATCACCTGCCCGGTGCCGAAGGTGCGGAGGTCCGTCTGGTCGCCCGTCGGCGCGATCACCGAGGCGACCAGCTCGCCGGTCGAGATCACGTACAG
>DATKEH010000332.1:0-2939 GCA_035546355.1 Thermoanaerobaculia bacterium | reverse complement strand
ACCACCGGCACGCCGAGGGCCATCGCCTCCAGCAGCACCAGCCCCTGCGTCTCGGTGCGGGAGGCGAAGAGGAAGGCGTCGGCGGCGCGGTAGCAGTCGAGGAGCTCGCGGCGCCGATCGAGGTAGCCCACGAAGAGGGTGTTGGCGCCGACGCCCATCTCCCGCGCCTGGCGGCGCAGTGCCGGCAGGGCCGGGCCCTCGCCGGCGAGCACCAGCAGCACGTCCGGCCGCTGGCGGCGCGCCCGCTCCACCACCTCGAGCAGGAAGCCGACGTTCTTCTCGTGCGCCATGCGCCCGACGTGCACCAGGGTCGGCCGCTCGGCGGGGATGCCGTGGTGGGCGCGGAAGGCGGCGCCGCTGCCGCCGGCCAACTCTGCCAGGGGCAGGCCGGTGGGCAGCACCTCCATCGCCGTGGTGACGCCGTAGCCCGCCAGCACGTCGCGCATGGCCGAGGAGGGAACCACCACCGCATCGGCTTGCTGGCATTGCCGGCGCGAGACCGTGCGGGCCAGGCCCCGCAGCCAGCGCGCCGGCGCCAGGGGGACGTAGTGGTGGAGGTATTCGGCGAAGAAGGTGTGGTAGGTCAGCACCAGCGGCAGCCCGAGGCGCCGCGCCAGCCGCGTCCCCACGTGGTGGGCGACGAAGGGCGTGTGGACGTGCACCAGGTCGAAGCGGTAGCGGCGCAGCGTCGCCTCCAGGGCCAGCGCCCGCTGCGCCTTCATCATGCGGTCCTCGGGGTCGAACGGCACGCGGCGGGACGGGACCCGCAGCACCCCGAGCCGCACCGCCTCGTCGCCGTAGCGCGGGGCAAGCAGCTCTACCGTGTGCCCCCGCCGCCGCAGCTCGTCGGCGAAACAGTCGAGGGAGGTGGACACGCCGTTGATGCGTGGGAAGTAGACGTCGGAGACGAAGAGGGCGCGGAGACGGCGCGGGGCGCCTCCCCCCGCCGCGCCGGCCGCCGGTGGCGCGCCGCGGGCGCTCACAGCGAGCTCACCAGCACGCCCAGGCCGCCTCCCAGGCCGGCGCCGGCCACCACGTCGGTGGGGTAGTGCAGGACCAGCACCACCCGCGACAGAGCCACCAGGGCGGTGAAGGGGGCGGCCAGCCAGAGCAGCTCGGGCAGGCTCGCCGCCAGCACCACCGTGAAGCCCACCGCGTGCAGGGTGTGCCCGGAAGGGAAGCTGTAGAGGTCGAGGGCGGGCACCACGGCCTCGACGCCGTGGCCGGCGGCGCACGGCCGGGGCCGCGCCGTCCGCCGCTTGAGGAGCTTGTAGGCCGGCAGCCCCAGCAGGGGGACCGCCGCCATGCGGCCGAGAGTCGGCCAGGCCGCTGGGCCTTCGAGGCCGAGGACGATCGCCCCCACCGCCAGCCACCACCATCCGTCCCCCAGACGGCTGACCACCGCGAAGCCCCGGCGCAGCGGCCGGCGCACTCCGTGGTGGCACAGCAGGCACAGGGCCATGTCGAGGAGCAGCAGGCGCTCGAAGGCGGCGTGCGCGTGCAGGCGGATCGCGGTCATGGCGGACGCTCCCGGGGCCCGTCAGGCGAGGCGCCGGGTGCGATCCTCCTTCGCGGGCCGCTCGGCCCGCGCCCTCGGTGCGGCCGGCGCCGCCACCAGCTCGCCTGCCGTCCACAACACCCCCACGACCTCGTCCCAGGTCGCGGCGGCGGCGGCGGCGGACTCGGCGCCGCGGGCCCTGGCGGCGCGGCGCGCGGCGTCGGTCGCCAGGGCATGCAGGGCGGCGCCGAGGCCGTGGCGGCCGGCGGCCACCTCCCCCGAGCCGGCCGCCTCGACCAGATGCCGGAGGGGGCTGCGCTCGTCCACCACCGCCGGCAGGCCGCAGGCGTGGGCCTCGAGCAGGCGGTGCCCGGCGGCGTCGGCCGTGCCCGGCGCGACCAGCACGTCGGCGCTGGCGTAGACACGGGGCAGCTCCGCCTCAGGGAGGTCGGCGACGAAGCGGATGCGGGGCGACTGCCAGCGCTCCGCGAGCTGGGCGCGGTCCTCGCCGTCGCCGACCAGGACGAGGTTGACCGGCACCTCCTGGCGGCTCAGCTCGTCGGCGGCTGCGAGGAGCGCGGGGACGCCGTCGGTGGCGGCGATCGCGCCGACGTGGAGGAGAGTGCAGCCGTGCGGCAGCCCCAGCCGCTGCTGCCAGTAGCCGGGGAGGCGTTTGCCGGCGTGGAAGCGAGCGCGATCGATCGCCCGCGGCAGCTGGCGGAGGCGCGTCGCCTCGACGCCGTGTGCGGCGAGGTCGCCGGCGGCGGCCGCATCCGGCACCAGCACCGCGTCGGCGCCGCGGAGCAGGAAGCGGAGGTAGGCGCAGGCGATCTCCCGCAGCCCCGAGCTTCCGGTCGCCGCCTCGACCGCCGCCGGCAAGTCCACCTCGTGGGTGGCCACCAGCCGAATGCCCAGCAGCCGGCTGACCGCGCGGGCGGCGAGACCCATGGGCCCGGGGGTGGCCATCACGATCTCGTCGAAACCCTCCCTCTCGCACAGCTCCAGCAGGTCGAGCAGTGGCGGCACGGGCAGCGAATGGCCCGGGGTGCCAGGCAGCGCCACGTGGCCGATCGGCGGCAGGTTGCGGCACGTGGGGATCCCGCTCGGCGCCTGCGCCAGGCTGCTGACCACGGTGAGTGAGTCGCGCCGGCCCAGGGCCTGCAGGCAGCCCTGGAGGAGGGGCTCGCCGGTGCCCCAGGGGCCCGCGCTGTCGGTGAACCAGGCGCGCCGGCCGCTCTTGTCGCGCAGCAGCCGAGAGGCCGGGAAGCGGGCCGCGACCTGCCGGATGGTGCGCTCGTCCTTGTGTTGGGTAAGGAAGGCGGCGAGATAGGGGGCGGTGACGAGCAGCGCCGGAGCCAGTGAGGACAGCGCCTGCGAGGCCTCGGGCAGCTCCCCCTGCCCGAGGCCGGCGGCGAGGCGGCGGAAGGCATCGACCGCCAAC
>DATKEH010000331.1:0-7696 GCA_035546355.1 Thermoanaerobaculia bacterium | reverse complement strand
TCGCCCCACAGCTGGTTGACGTTGCTGGCCACGCCCTCCTCGCCCGCGAAGTAGCCCTCGTCGGACGGGAACAGCAGGCTGCAGCGGAGGGCGTTGTCGATGGTGATGTAGCCCCGGGCGAGGTTGTCGCCGAACACCTCGGCGCCGCAATTGCCGCCGTAGAGGGACGACGCGCCGCCGGTGTGGATCGACCGCAGGTGGTTGGTCAGGTAGGTCTGGTTCAGCGCCGGGCTCGGGTAGACGTTGCCGCACGGGCCGAAAGCACCCGGGAAGTCGTCGTCCTCGGACCAGATGCCCTGCGGGCTGATCGAATCCGTGGCCGTGTCCTCGCCCTGGTCGGCGGTGACCGGGATCTTGCCGTCGCAGAACACGTCGCGCAGGTTGACGGTCTCCACGTCGAAGCCCGTCAGGTAGATGTCGAAGTCGAGGGTGGGGACCGACAGGTCGGTCCAGAACACCACGTGGGCGATGCCCGCCGCGGCCGACGCGTTGTTGACCGAGAACAGGGTGGTGATCCCCGTCCCGTCGCAGGCCAGGTCGACCTCGAAGTAGGGCAGCAGCAGCGTCGCCGCCGGCACCTGGTCGATGGTGCACCGCCCGGCCTGCCCGGCGGCGACCTCGATGAGGAGCGACATACCTCCCCTGTTGTCGGTGAGAGGGGTGTCCGAGATGTAGAACTGGACGAGGCCGTCCGCGGTGGTCGTGAAGGGGAGGCTCTCGGCATTGGCCAGCGCCAGCTCGGGGGTCTCGTAAATACCGCCGTCGCCAGCACTAACCTCCGGCTGGCCAGGCCCTGCTATCCGGTAGGTGTTCAGCCAACCTTGCGAGCAATTGGCTCCCTCGCCGTCACAGCCGGATGTGGAGTCCCAGGCGCTCCAGGCGATGAAACCCCCGCCGCCGCTGTTGTCGAACGGCACGGCCACGTAGCTGCCCGCGCTGAGGAAGGCCGTGACGGGGTTGGAGGTGTCGTTGGCCGTGGCGTCGATGTTCACGACCACCTGGCCTGCCGCGGCCGATGCCAGAACGAGCCCTCCGATCAACAGACCGACCACGTAGCGTTGCATGGCACTCGACCTCCTTAACCGAAAGGTTTCTTGGCAGAACTTTATCATGGCTGTCAAGCGCTGTCGCCGGAGCCCGGTCGGGTGCCCGAGCGGTCCGTCGAGAGCGGCGGGTGGCGTGTCCTGCGCCCGGAGGCTTCGGCCCGGCCTCGTTCCACCAAAGCAATGCGAGCGCCGCCGGCGGTTGACGAGGCGCGATAGAGTAGAGGATAGAGAGGACGAGACCTCGCACCCGCCGAGTACGTCAGGAGACAGAGCCATGGCCATCATCGAGCGCACCGCCATCGACCGCATCGAGGAGCTGCTGGGGGAGGAGGCGCGACGCCTCCTGGAGCACGTCTGCCGCGGCGTCCCCAAGGAGCAGCTCGAGCTGCCGGGGCCGGACCACGTCGAACGCGTCTTCATCGACACCGACCGCAACCCGCGGGTGCTGGTCAACCTGCAGCGCATCCACGATCACGGCCGGCTCGGCGGCACCGGCTACCTGTCGGTGTTGCCCGTCGACCAGGGGGTCGAGCACTCCGGCGCCGCCTCGTTCGCGCCCAACCCCGAGTACTTCGACCCGGCGAGGATCGTCGAGCTGGCCATCGAAGGCGGCTGCAACGCGGTGGCCTCGACGGTGGGCGTGCTGGGGGCGGTGTCGCGGCGCTACGCCCATCGCATCCCCTTCATCGCCAAGATCAATCACAACGAGCTGCTCACCTACCCCAATCAGTTCAGCCAGATCCTGTACGGCCAGGTCGAGCAGGCGTTCGAGATGGGGGCGGCCGCGATCGGCGCCACCATCTACTTCGGCGCGGAGGATTCGGGGCGCGAGATCGTCGAGATCGCCGAATGCTTCCAGCGCGCCCACGAGCTCGGCCTGGCGTGCATCCTGTGGGCCTACCTGCGCAACAGCGCCTTCGAGAAGGAGGGTACCGACTACCACGCCGCGGCTGATTTGACCGGCCAGGCCAATCACCTCGGCGTCACCATCCAGGCCGACGTGATCAAGCAGAAGCAGGCCACCAACAACGGCGGCTATACCGCCATCGGCTTCGGCAAGACCCACCAGCGCGTGTACGACGAGCTCACCTCCGATCACCCGGTGGACCTGGTGCGATGGCAGGTGGTCAACTGCTACATGGGGCGGATCGGCCTGATCAACTCCGGCGGCGCGGCGGCCGGAGCCAACGACCTGGCACAGGCGGTGCGCACCGCGGTGATCAACAAGCGCGCCGGCGGCTGCGGGATGATCTCGGGCCGCAAGGCCTTCCAGCGGCCGATGCGCGAGGGGGTCGAGCTGCTGCAAGCCATCCAGGACGTCTACCTGGCGGACGAGATCACGGTGGCGTGAACCGAAGCCTCAGGATGCGGCCGAGGCGGCTCGCCGCTGCGGCTGCAGGAAGTCCACCAGCTCGTCGCGCGCCGCCTCGGCGTCGGCCTCGCCCATCGCCATGAGCCGCTCCATGTAGCCGGGGTGGAACATCAGCAGCGACAGGAAATCCGGGCTCGTCGTCTCGCGGGTGCCGAGCCCGCGGGTGAGGAAACGAAAGGCCTTGGGGATCTCGCGCTCGAACCCGCTGGCGAGCCTGCCGAGGTCCTGCGACGGCTGCAGCACCCGCAGGCTGACGGGTCGCAGAGCGCCGCGGTCGCGGGGAGGCAGCCGCTCGATCAGGTGGTTGATGCGCGCCAGATGCAGGGCGTCCTGCTCGACCACGTCGAGGAAGATGGCGTTGAGCACCGCGCCGAGGATCTGGGCGGGTGGCGGGTAGCCGTGGATCGCCGGCTGCGCGGCCTCCTGTGCGTTGCGCGGGTAGCGGGTGGATACGGCGAGAATGCGGTCGGCGCCGAGGTGGATCGCCGGCGCCAGGGGCGCCGACTGGCGCACTCCGCCGTCTCCGTACCAGGAGTTGCCGAGACGGATGGCGGGGAAGAGGATGGGCAGGGCGCAGGAAGCCATGACGTGGTCGACGCCGAGGCGCGCCGCCACGCTGCGGCGGTGAGGCCGCTCCCAGCTCTTGACGTGGTCCCCCTGGACCCAGGTGACGGTCCGGCCCGTGGCGTAGTTGAGAGTGGTCAGGGCCAGCGCGCCGAGCCGTCCGCGGCGGACGTTCTCGCCGACGCCGATGAGCTCGTCGTCGACCGTGGTCATCACCTGCGACAACAGGTCTCGCAGCGGCGCGGTGTCGAGCAGGGCCTTGATACGCGGGGTGGCAGGGCTGCCGCCCGACAGCAGGCGCAACCCCCAGCGGGCGACGCTGCCCCCCAGGCTCGGGACGTCGACCCGGAACACGTTCTCGAAGGAGAGCGTACGCCACAGCTGCGACAGGGCGGCCGCCGCTTCGGCCATGGTGCCATGGTGGGCGGCCAGGAAAGCGGCGTTGATCGCCCCCGCCGAGGTGCCGCAGACGACGTCGAAATGGAAGTCGGGCAACACTCGGCCGACGTAGCGGAGCAGCCCCATCTGATAGGCGGCGCGGGCGCCGCCGCCGGAGAGCACCAGGGCGACGCGCCCCCCCGCCCGCTCCGGGACGGGAGCCACGCCCCCGTCGCTCAACGCTCGCCTGCCCACCTGAGGCTGGCGGACGGCTCCGGCCGCGCGGCCACCGCGGGCCGGCGGTCGGTGACCGCCGCGTCCTCGCGCGTCGGCCGCCCCAGCCGGGCCAGCAGCTCCTCGGCGAGCAGGGCGTAGGCGCGGGCGCCGACGCACTCCCGATCGTGCTGGAAGATGGTGCGCCCGAGCGACGGCGCCTCGGCGAGTCGCACGTTGCCGCGGATCTCCAGCGCGAAGACGCGATCGTGATAGCGCGAGCGCAGCGCGTCCAGGGTCTCGCGCGCGGCGCGGGTCCGCATGTCGACCATGGTGGCCAGGATTCCGACCAGCCGCGCCTTCGACTGCGTGCGCCAGGCGAGACGGCCTACCGCCTCCAGCAGGCCCTCGACGCCCTCGGCGGCCAGGAAGTGTGGCACCACCGGCACCAGGAAACCGTCGGCGGCCACCAGCGCGTTGCGGGTCAACAGCCCCAGACCAGGCGGACAGTCGACGAACACGTAGTCGTAGTCGCCGCGGACGCGCTCCAGCGCCTGCCGCAGCAGCAGCTCCTTGCGAGGCAGCGTGGAGAGGTCCTCCTCGGCGCTGACGAGGTCCACGGATCCCGGTAACACGTGGAGCCCGGGCGTGGTGGTCGAGCGGATCGCCTGCTCGGACGGCTTGCCGCGCAGTAGCACGTCGGCGACCGAGGGGGAGAGCTCGGCTCGGCCGAGACCCACTGACAGGGAGGCGGAGGCCTGGCTGTCGACGTCCACCAGCAGCACCCGCAGCCCCTGCTCGGCGAGCGCCGCGGCGAGGCTGACCGCCGTGGTCGTCTTGCCGACGCCCCCCTTGTTGTTGACCAGGGTCAGGATCATCGTCGCCTTATTGTGCACGGAACCGGCAACAACGCAAAGGGTTACCCGGTGGAGAGACCGGCGCGATGGCCGCACGGCGGACCTCGGCGCGCGCGCGTCCCTTCCCCTCGCCTTCCGTGCTGGGCCATCCGATAGACTCCGCTGCGTGGTGCAGCTGGGGCGATTCGAGATGACGGTGGTTCCCGATGCCCCGTTTCGGCTCGACGGGGGGGCGATGTTCGGGGCGGTGCCGCGCGTGCTCTGGGAGCGGGTCAAACCGGCCGACGAGCGGCACCGGATCGCGATGGCCACCAACTGTCTCCTGATCCGCTCCGCAGACGAGGTGGTGCTCGTCGACACCGGGCTGGGGGACAAGCTCGACGCCAAGTCGCGCGCGCTTCATGCCATCCCCGACGGGATACCGCGATTGCCCGATCGGCTGCGCAGCGCCGGCTGCGAGCTCGACGACGTCACGCACGTGGTGCTCAGCCACCTCCATTTCGACCACTGCGGTTGGAACACCCGAGAGGAGGGCGGGCTCTTGCTGCCCACCTTTCCCCGCGCCCGCTACTGGCTGCAGCGCGACGAGGTGGAGCACGCCCGCTCCCCCGACCCGCGCAGCGCCCCCAGCTACGACCCGCGCAACTTCGAGCCGCTCTTCGAAGCCGGCGTGGTGGAGCTCTTCGACGACGAGGCCACGCCGTCGCCAGGGATCAAGGCGGTGCGGGCGCCGGGCCACACGCGTGGGATGTGCGTGGTGACGGTGGACGGCGGCGGCGAAGGGTGCGGGGCGGTCTTCTTCGCCGACCTGGTGCCGACCGCGGCCCACCTGCCCGTCCCCTGGGTGATGGGGTTCGACCTCTACCCCGTGACCACCATGGAACAGAAGCGGGACTGGCTGCGGCGGGCGGCGGCGGGGGACTGGCTGTGCGTATTCGAGCACGACCCGGAGGTGCCCCTCGCCCGCCTCCGCCCGGACGACCGTCCCGGGCGCTACCGCGCCGAGGCGGTGACGACAGGAACTGGAGCCGATCGGCTGGCGCCGGTCGTGGCGGGCGTGGATCCTGCCCATGGAGGGAACTGATGGCCACCGAAGTCGTGATGCCGCAGATGGGGGAATCGATCGCCGAGGGGACGATCACCAAGTGGCTGGTCAAGAAGGGCGACCAGGTGGCGCGCGACCAGCCGCTGTTCGAGATCTCCACCGACAAGGTGGACGCCGAGATCCCCAGCCCCACCAGCGGCGTGCTGCTCGAGATCCGCCACCAGGAGGGCGCGACGGTGCCGGTCGGCGAGGTGGTGGCGCTGCTCGGCGAGGCGGGCGAGGAGCCGTCGGATGCCGAGGCGACCGAGGGGGAGGCCGACGGCGAAGAGCGGCCGGCCGCGAAGCAGCCCGACGAGCCCGAGAAAGCCGCCAAGGCCGAGGAGCGCGAGAGGGCCGAGAGGCCCGCCGAGGCCGACAGGCCCGAGAAAGCCGCCGAGGCCGACGAAGCCGACGAGGCGAAGAAGCGGGAGCCGTCGCAGGCGCCCGCCGCGACCGAGGGGGACTACGACTACGACCTGGTGGTGCTGGGCAGCGGCCCGGGCGGCTACGTGGCCGCCATCCGTGCCGGGCAGCTCGGCCTCAAGACCGCGGTGGTGGAGAAGGACTCGCGGTTCGGGGGCACCTGCCTGCTGCGCGGCTGCATCCCCGCCAAGGCCCTGCTGTGGACCGCCGAGCTTCTCGACCACGCGCGGCACGGCGAGCAGTTCGGCGTGCTCGCCGAGCCGCAGCTCGACGTGGAGAAGGCCTGGCAGCACAAGAGCAACATGGTCGACGTCAACGCCAAGGGCGTGCAGTTCCTGTTCAAGAAGAACCAGGTCGAGGGGATCGTCGAAGGGTGGGGGCGGCTGGCCGGCCCGCACGAGGTCGAGGTCGACCAGGGGGGGGAGAAGCGGGTGCTGCGCGCACGCAACATCCTGCTCGCCACCGGCTCGGTGCCGCGCGAGATGCCGTTCGCCAAGACCGACGGCGAGCGCATCGTCAACTCCGACCACGTGCTGGAGCACGCGCGCGTGCCGAAGTCGCTGGTGGTGCTCGGGGCCGGCGCGGTGGGCACCGAGCTCGCGTCGGCCTTCCGCTCGTTCGGCAGCGAGGTCACCCTCGTCGAGATGCTGCCCCGGCTGCTGCCCCTCGAAGACGAGGAGGTCTCCAAGGAGCTCGAGCGCGTCTTCCGCAAGCGCGGCATCAAGTCGCTCACCGACGCCGAGATGAGCGAGGTCGAGGCCCGCGAGGGCGGGGTGCGCATGCAGGTCGAGCGCCGCGGCAAGAGCGAGACGCTGGAGGCGGAGATGCTGCTGGTCGCCGTCGGCAGGGCACCGGTGACCGAGGGCCTGGGCTACGAGGAGCAGGGGATCGAGCTCGACCGCGGGTACGTCACCGTGGACGAGTACATGCGCACGTCCGTGCCCCACGTCTACGCCATCGGCGACATCGTCAAGGGGGTCCCCTGGCTGGCCCACGTCGCCTCGGCGATGGGCATCGTCGCCGTCGAGCACATGGCCGGGCACGACACCCGGCCGCTCGATTACGGCCGCGTGCCGCAGGTCACCTTCTGCCACCCCGAGGTGGCGAGCGTCGGCCTGACCGAGAAGGAGGCCCGCGAGCAGGGGTACGAGGTGCAGGTCGGCAAGTTCCCCTTCTCGGCGTTGGGCAAGGCGCGCATCGCCGGCAAGCCGGAGGGGTTCGTCAAGATCGTGCGGGAGACGAAGTACGATGAGGTGCTCGGCGTCCACATCATCGGCGCCCACGCCACCGACCTGATCTCGGAGGCGTGCGCCGCGCTGCAGCTCGAGACCACGGCCGAGGAGCTGTTCCGCACCATCCACCCGCACCCGACGCTGGGTGAGGCGATGGCGGAGGCGGCCCACGCCTCCCACGGCGCCGCCATCCACGTCTGATACGCAGGCCGGGGGCGCCGCGCGGCGCCCGGCCCGATACGGAGGAGATCCATGGCCAGCGAAGTCGTCATGCCGCAGATGGGCGAGTCGATCGCCGAGGGGACCATCACCAAGTGGCTGGTCAAGGTCGGCGACCGCGTCGAGCGCGACCAGCCCCTGTTCGAGATCTCCACCGACAAGGTGGACGCCGAGATCCCCAGCCCGGCCGCCGGCGTGGTGCTGGAGATCAAGCAGCAGGAGGGGGAGACGGTGGCGGTCGGCGCCGTCGTCGCCATGGTCGGCGAGGAGGGCGAGGAGCCAGGGGAGGGCGAGGCCGAGCGCGCCGA
>DATKEH010000330.1:0-3321 GCA_035546355.1 Thermoanaerobaculia bacterium | reverse complement strand
GCCTCGCACCTCGTCCTCTACCGCGTCGTCGCCTACTACCTGATGCCGACCCGCGAGGCGGTGCACGACCTGGCGAGCCTGCTGCAGTTCCTGGTCACCAGCTACTGCCAGCTGCTGCGCATCTCCGGGCAGTTCCACCTGGCGATCGGCATCCTCTGCCTGTTCGGCTGGAACCTGCCGCGGCCGCAGTACCTCTACTTCCTCGCCTCCGGCTTCGCCGACTACTGGCGCCGCGCCAACGTCTACTGGCGCGACTTCATGGTCGAGCTGTTCCTCTACCCGGCCTTCCAGCGGCTGCGCCGGCGCGGCGTCGCCCAGCCGCTCTTCCTCGCCACCTGCTGGGTGTTTGTCGCCACCTGGCTGCTGCACGCCTGGCAGTGGTTCTGGCTGCTGGGGCGCGTGCGGCTGGGGCTGGTGGACGCGCTGTTCTGGGGCGCCTTCGGCCTCGCCGTCGCCGTCAACGCGCTGCTCGAGAGCCGGCGCCGGGCGCGACCGGACCCGCGGGCGCCACGACAGTGCCTGCGGCACGCGGTGAAAGTCCTGCTGACCTTCGCCGCCACCTGCCTGCTCTGGTCGCTGTGGACCAGCGAGTCGGTCGGCGCCTGGCTCGCCACGCTGGCGCGCGGTCGGGTGGCCAGCCCCGAGCAGCTCGCCGCGGTGGCGGCGGGAGTGGCGCTGCTGGTGGGCGGCGGCGCCGCCGTCACCTGGACATTGCGCAACAGGCCGGCCGCCGAGCCCGCCGCGCCCGACTCCTGGCGCTGGCGGCGCGCCGCCGTAACCGGCAGCGCCGCGGCCGCCTTTGCGCTGCTCGGGTTCTCCCCCTTCCAGGTGCGGCTGCCGGCGCCAGCGACGCAGCTGCTCTTTTCCCTGACCGAGGCGCGCTTCGCCCAGAGGGAGGCCGATCGCGCCCGGGCAGGCTACTACGAGGAGCTGCAGGAGACGCCGCGGCTGAGCGAGCGCCACTGGTTCTACCGCGCCAAGCGGTGGCGCGACCGCCGCGCCGATCCGGTGGTGGAGCAGGACGGCTACCTGCGGCGCGCGCTGCGGCCGTCGGTGAGCACCGTCTACCAGGGGAAGAGCTTTCGTTCCAACGCGTGGGGGATGCGCGACCGCGACTACGCGCTGCGCAAGGCCGCCGGGACGTTCCGCATCGCCGTCGTCGGCCCCTCCGACGCCATGGGCTACGGCGTCGCCGACGCCGAGGTCTTCGAGCACCGGCTCGAGGAGCGCCTCTCCCGCGACCACGCCGGCGGCCGCTGGGCGGCGTACGAGGTGCTGAACCACTCGATCCCCGGCCTCGGACCCCTGGAGGCGGTGCACGTGGTGCGCGACCAGGCGCTGCGCTTCGCGCCGGACCTGCTGCTCGTCGTGCTGCATCAGGGGGACGAGCGGCGCGCCGCCCAGGACCTGGTGCGCTGGCATCGCCTGGGCCTGGCGCTGCCCGAGCACCTGCGGCCGCACACGGCGGAGATCGACCTCGCCGACACCCGGCCGCTGCGCGCGGCGGCGCAGCAGATCGCCGGCAGCGGCGTCGACCTCGTGGACTGGGCGTTGGGCGAGATCGCCGGGACGGCCCGCGCCGCCGGCGCCCGGCCGGTGGCGGTGCTCTTCCCCAACCTCGCCCAGAGCCCGGACGACGAGCCCCTGGAGCGGATCGCCGACACAGCGGCGCGCCACGGCTTCCTCGTCGTCGACCTCTCCGGGCTATTCGCCGACGAGCGGCACGAGGTGCTGTTCGCGACCCCCTGGGACCACCACCCCGGCGCCGCCGCCCACGCCCGCCTCGCCGCCGCCCTCTACGAGGCGCTGCGGCGCCACGATCCTCTGCTGGGGGCCGGCCTCGCCGCCGCTCCCGAGGACTTCGCTGGAGGCGCGCCGTGACCGACGACGAGCTCGCGCGGCGCATCGCGGCGCACCTGCGCGCCGAGCTGGCCGCCAAGGGCGTCGAGCGCACCATCGAGCCGCAGGACCGCCTGATCTCGAGCGGCCTGCTCAGCTCGGTCGACGTGCTCGGGCTGGTGGCGTTCCTCGAGGACGAGCTGGGGGTGGAGATCGCCGCTCACGAGATCGGGCCCGACCGCATGGACACGATCGACGCCATCGTCGCGCTGGTGCGCGCCAAGCGCGAGGAGGAGGGAGAGAGCCGATGAAGGACGTCGTGGTGATCGGCGGCGGCCCGGCGGGCTCCGCCCTCGGCTGCTACCTCGCCCAGGCGGGGATCGAGTGCACGATCTACGAGGCGGTGGAGCACCCCCGCCCGCACGTCGGCGAATCGCTGGTCACCGCCACCACCCGCACCCTCGAGGAGATCGGCATGCTGCCGGTCATGGAGGCCGAGGGGTTCGTACACAAGTACGGCGCCACCTGGCACAACTACACCGACGACAGCACCTTCTCGGTGCGCTTCGCCGAGGTCGACCAGCCGGGGATCGAGCAGCCCTACAGCTACCACGTCGACCGGGCGCGCTTCGACCACCTGCTGCTGCAGCAGGCCGAGCGGCTCGGCGCCGAGGTGCGCCAGCGCACCCGCGTGCGGGAGGTGCTGTTCGACGGCGGCCGCGCCGTCGGCGTCAGGCTGGCCGACGACGGCGGCGCGGATGTGCGCTGCCGCACGGTGGTCGACGCCAGCGGCCGCGCCACCCTGCTCGGCCGCCAGCTCGGCCTCAAGGCCCCCGACCCGCACTTCGACCAGTACGCCGTGGCCGGCTGGTTCGAGGGGGTCGACCGCGGCCCACAGCCCGAGACCGACTACCTGCACGCCTACTTCCTGCCGGCGCGCCGCGGCTGGGCCTGGCAGATCCCCATCACCCCCACCGTCACCTCGATGGGCGTCGTCGCCGAGAAGGAGGTGTTCCGCAACAGCAAGCGGCGCATCGACGAGTACTTCACCGAGCAGGTGGCCACCTCCCCCGGCCTCGCCCGCGCCATGCGCGATGCGCGCATGGTCCAGGGTCCCATCACCGAGGGGGACTACAGCTACGTCATGCGGCGCTTCGCCGGGCCCGGCTGGATACTGGCCGGCGACGCGGCGCGCTTCGTCGATCCGATCTTCTCCTCCGGGGTGAGCGTCGCCTTCGCCTCGGCGCGCTCGGCCGCCGAGGTGATCGCGGCGGTGCGCCGCGGCGAGGACGAGGCCGCCGCGATCGCCGCCTACGAGGGGCGGCTGCGCGCCGGTACCGAGATCTGGTACGAGTTCATCCGCATCTACTACAAGCTGCAGGTGCTGTTCACCCGCTTCATCGCCCCGCGCCGCTACCGCAGCCAGCTCGTGCAGCTGCTGCAGGGGGAGGTCTACGATCGCGCCGAGGTGCCGGTGCTGGC
>DATKEH010000329.1:0-7727 GCA_035546355.1 Thermoanaerobaculia bacterium | reverse complement strand
CCGACGCCGTTGTTATACTGCGCCGCGACCGACTCCCGGTGAGCTCCGGACGGTAGGGAAGGCACCCTGCCGAACCTGCGGAGGGACTGGTGGAGACAGCGACCCACGACGTCCTCATCGTCGGCGGCGGCGGCGCCGGGCTGAGGGCGGCGATCGCCATCGCCGAGGAGCGGCCCGAGCTGTTGGTCGGCGTCGTCTCCAAGGTCTACCCCATGCGCAGCCACACCGTCTCCGCCGAGGGCGGCGCGGCGGCGGTGCTGCGCCCCGACGACAGCCTCGACGCCCACGCCTACGACACGATCAGCGGCGGCGACTGGCTGTGCGACCAGGACGCGGTCGAGCGTTTCGTCGAAGAGGCGCCGCGGGAGATGCTGCAGCTCGAGCACTGGGGCTGCCCGTGGAGCCGCACCGACGACGGCCATGTGGCGGTCCGCCCGTTCGGTGGCATGAAGACCGAGCGTACCTGGTTCGCCGCCGACAAGACCGGCTTCCACATGCTCCATTCCCTCTACCAGACCTCGCTGCGGCACCGGGCCCTGCGCTGGTACGACGAGTGGTTCGTCACCCGCCTGCTGGTGGAAGACGGGCGCTGCCAGGGGGCGGTGGCGATCGAGCTCGCCACCGGCAAGGTCTGGGCCCTGCTGGCCAAGGCGGTGGTGCTGACGACCGGAGGATGCGGTCGCGTCTTCGCCTTCACCACCAACGCCGCCATCAAGACCGGCGACGGCATGGCTCTGGCCTACCGCGAGGGGGTGCCGCTCAAGGACATGGAGTTCGTCCAGTACCACCCGACCGGGCTGCCGTTCACCGGCATCCTGATCACCGAGGCGGCCCGCGCCGAGGGCGGCTGGATGCTCAACAAGGACGGCTACCGCTACCTGCAGGACTACGACCTCGGCAAGCCCGAGCCACGGCCGGTCAAGCGCTCGATGGAGCTCGGCCCGCGCGACCGCCTCTCCCAGGCCTTCGTCCACGAAGTGGAGAAGGGGCGCGCCATCGAGTCCCGCTACGGTCCGGTGGTGCACCTCGACATCCGCCACCTCGGCGCCAAGGTGATCGACGGCAAGCTGCCCTTCGTGCGCGAGCTCTGCCGCAAGTACGAGAACCTCGACCCGGTCGTCGAGATGATCCCGGTGCGCCCGGTCGTGCACTACATGATGGGCGGCGTCCACACCGACCTCGAGGGCGCGACGCCGCTGCCGGGGCTCTACGCCGCCGGCGAGGTGGCGTGCGTGTCGATCAACGGCGCCAATCGTCTGGGCTCGAACTCGCTGACCGAGCTGCTGGTTTTCGGCGCGCGGGCGGGGCGCGGGGCGGCCCGGTACGCCGGCGAGCAGGGGGAGGCGTCGCCGGGGGTGCTGGCCCTGGCGGCCGACGAGGAGCGCCGGCTCGCCGCGCTGCGGTCTGGAGGTCGCGGTGGCGAGCGGATCGCCGACCTGCGTCAGGCCATGCAGCAGGTGATGGAGGACAGCGCCGGGATCTACCGCGACCGCGAGGGGCTCGAGCGGGGGGTCGCGGCGCTGCGGGAGCTTGCCGGGCGAGCCCGGCGGCTCGCCCTCGACGACTCGAGCCTCACCTTCAACACCGAGCTGATCGCCGCTCTCGAGCTGGAGATGATGCTCGCCGTCGCCGAGTCCATCATCCACTCGGCGCTGGCCCGCACCGAGTCGCGTGGGGCGCACCAGCGCCGCGACCACCCCGAGCGCGACGACCAACGGTTCCTCGCCCACTCCATGGCCACCCGCCGCGAAGGGGGCGATCCGCAGATCGGGCTGTTGCCGGTGACCATCACCCGCTGGCCGCCGGGGGAGCGGGTGTACGGCCGCGAGCAGGCGCCGGGGGCGGACGGCCCGGAGGCGGCGGAGAGAGAGGTGGAGGCATGAGCCGCGACACGGTCACTCTCGAGGTGCAGCGCTACCGTCCCGAAGAGGAGCGCGAGCCGACCTGGGAGCGCTTCGAGGTGCCGGTGCGCAAGGAGTGGATGGTGCTCGACGCCCTCAACTACGTCAAGGAGCAGCTCGACGGCACGCTCTCCTTCCGCTGGTCGTGTCGTATGGGGGTGTGCGGCAGCTGCGGGATGACGGTCGACGGCGAGCCGGTGCTGACCTGCACCACCTACCTCGACTCGCTGCCCCGCGACCGGCCGGTGCGGGTGGGGCCGCTGGCGGCGTTCCCGGTGGTCCGCGACCTGGTGATCGACATGAGCGGCTTCGTCGCCAAGCTCGCCAGGGTCAAGCCGTGGATCCTGCGGCAGGAGGAGCCGCCGGCCGATGGGGAGTACCTGCAGACCCCGGCTCAGCTGGCCGACTACAAGCAGTACAGCATGTGCATCAACTGCCTGCTGTGCTACGCCGCTTGCCCCATAGTGCCCCTGGAGCCCGACTTCGTGGGCCCGGCGGCGATCGCCCTGGCGCAGCGCTACAACCTGGACAGCCGCGACCAGGGCAACGCCGAGCGCCTCGACGTGCTGTCGCAGCACGACGGGGTGTGGGCCTGCACCTTCGTCGGCGAGTGCTCGGTGGTCTGCCCGAAGGACGTCGACCCGGCGGGCGCCATCCAGCGCTACAAGGTCGAGGCGACGGCGGAGTGGTTCCAGTCGCTGCTGATGCCCTGGCGGGGGAAGTCGTGAGCGCCGGGCCGCCAGCCAACCCCGACTATCGGCCCTACCAGCCGGCGCGGTATCAGCGCCGCATGCCCATCTTCTGGTGGCTCGGCCGCCTCTCCTACACCAAGTTCATCACCCGCGAGCTGACCAGCCTGGGGGTGGCCTACGCGGCGATCCTGCTGGTGGTCGAGGCCGCGGCAGTGCGGCGCGGCCCCGCCGCCTACGCCGCGTTCGTCGAGTGGCTCCAGGCTCCGTGGGTCATCGCGCTGCACGGCTTCGTGCTCCTGGTGCTGCTGTTTCACACCGTGACGTGGCTCGACCTCGCCCCCAAGGCCCTGGTGCTGCGCGTCGGTGGCCGCCGGCTGCCGGACCTGGCCATCACCGTTGCGCACTACCTCGCCTGGGCGGCGATCTCGGCCCTGGTCTTCTGGCTGCTGGTGGGGAGGTAGCGAGTGGCGCGCGCCAACGAGCCGTTCTTCTGGGCCCTGTTCTCGAGCGGCGGGATGCTCGCCGCCTTGACCCTGCCGGCGCTGGCGGTGGCGCTCTGGCTGGGGGGGCCGCTGGGCCTCTTCGCGACGCCTTCCCACGATGGGCTGGCGGCGCTGCTCGCTCATCCGGCGGTGCGGGCGAGTCTGTGGCTGCTGGTCACCCTCTTTGTCTTCCACTGGGCGCACCGCTTCCGGTTCACCCTCTACGACGGTCTCCAGCTCTACCACCTGGGGCCCCTGATCGCGACGATCTGCTACGGCGGCGCCATCGCCCTCAGCGGCGCTGCCGCCTGGGCCCTGGCGGCCGGCTGATGGCGGCGAGCCGCGACCGGTGCCCGCCATGAAGGAGACGGCCATGTTCGAGCTCAAGCCACTCACCCGGGAGGCGATCCCCCGGTCCCTCGACAAGGCCCTGCGCTATCGGCTGCTCAACGAGTCGGCAGAGGCGGTGAGCATCTGCCGCGACGTGCTCGAGCTCGAACCCGACAACCAGCAGGCCCTCGCCACCCTGGTGCTGGCGCTGACCGACCAGCTGGTGCGCTGGAAGCGCGGCACCTTCGACGAGGCCCGCACGGCGATCGGCCGGCTGGTGAGCGAATACGAGCGGCTCTACTACAGCGGCATCCTGCACGAGCGCTGGGCCAAGGCCTACCACCGCCGCGGCGCTCCCGGCTCCGGCCCGCCGACCTACGACGGGCTACGCGAGGCGATGGAGCTGTTCGAGCGGGCGGCCGCGCTCGCTCCCCACGACAACGAGGACGCAATCCTGCGCTGGAACGCCTGCGCCCGCTTCATCAGGGACCACGCCGACGTGGCGCCGGCGGCGGAAGAGACCTTCCGCCCTTTGCTCGAGTGACGCCGCGGTGCTCTCAGCCCGCGCGGGGGAACCGCCGGCTGGAAGCCCCTCGAAGGGGAGCACGGCCTCGAGGGCGAGCAGCCGATGGTCGTGGCGATCGCTAGTCGGCGAGCGGCTCCACGTTGTGGTTGACCCGGAACAGGTTGGTCGGGTCGACCTCCCGCTTGAGCCGCCCTAGGCGCTCGTGGTTGGCGCCGTAGGCGGCGGGGATGCGATCCCGCTCGTCGGGGCTCAGCATGTTGACGTAGACGCCGCCCGTCGCCCACCTCGCCATCTCATCGTGGAAGTCCCGCGCCCAGGCCATGATCTCCTCGTCCCGAGCCGGGTCCTCCCATCCCGGAAAGACGTGAAAGAGATAGGCGGCGTCGCGGTGGGGAAAGGCGGTGGCGGCGGGGTCGACGCGGCCCATGGAGCCGCCCTGGGTCTCCAGGTAGACGACGCTCGTCGGGGTGGGGAGCGAGTCGACCCTGCCGACCACGACCTCGATCGCCTCGTCGGGCAGGTCCCGGAGGTAGTGGGACTTCGAGTACCAGCGGAGACCCTTCGGCATCCCGGGATCGAAGAGCTGCTGGAAGGCTGCGTAGGGTTGGGGCGCGACGACGTCGAGCAGCGGCTCGCCGAAGTCGCGGAGGGGCTCGAGCACCTCCTCGCCCCGGTCGAGATCGCCCGAGTACACGACGACGAGGGACAGCCCGGTGCGGCCGTGGAGCCCGCTCGGCAGCTCGTCGAGCGGCGGGAGCCGGAGGAAGAAGGGGTAGCACTGCAGCTCGTCGGGGGCCGAGGCCATGAAGTCGCGGTAAAAGCGCAGCGCGCCGGCGGCGTCGTCGAGCCGGTGGATGACCTGACCGGCGAGGACCCTCGGGCCCACCTCGTGGAGGACGAGCTCGAACGACGTGACGACGCCGAAGTTGCCGGCTCCGCCGCGGATGCCCCAGAACAGATCGCCGTTCTCGTGCTCGCTCGCCCGCAGCAGCTCGCCGGCGGCGGTCACCACGTCGACGGAGCGCAGGTTGTCGAGGGCCAGGCCGAAGCGACGCGAGAGATGGCCGCTGCCGCCACCGAGGGTGTAACCGGCGACGCCGACGGTCGACACCGTGCCCCCGGTCGTGGCGAGCCCGAACGCCTGGGTCTCGTGATCGACCGCGCCCCACCTGGCGCCCGCACCGACTCGCGCCGTCTTGGCTCGCGGATCGACCCGCACGCCGTCCATCGGCGACAGGTCGAGCACCAGCCCGTCGTCGCACGAGCCGAGCCCAGCATAGCTGTGCCCGCCGCCCCGCACGGCGAGGAGGATGTCGTGGTCGCGGGCTAGCCTCACCGCGGCCATCACGTCGGCCGCGCCCGTGCAGCGCGCGATGGCCCCGGGACGGCGGTCGATGCGCGCGTTCCAGACGGAACGGGCCTCGTCGTAGACGGGATCTCCCGGGGCGATGACCGGCCCGCGGAGCACGCCCCGGAGAGACGCGATCAGCGCGTCGTCGAGCCGGGAATGGGAATCCACCTCCCCATTGTAGTGGGGCCGCCGCGCAGGCTCCTGGGTTCAGGGGGGCAGGCTGCCGTCGGCCTGGAGGCCCCAGCTCCGATTGACCCGCGCCACGAGGTCGCGGAAGCGGGGCTCTCCTCGCAGGGGGTCGAGCACTTCGGGGAACAGGTAGCGGAGCTCTTCGACGGAAGGGGAGTGGAGCTCCGCCACCTGGTCGAACAGGAGGAGGGCCTGCTCGATCTCTCCCAGCGACGCCCGCGCCAGCCCGGCGGAGAATGGGGACGCAGGGGCGTCGACTCTCCCCGCCTGGTCCCGGGCGCTCGCTTCGTCTCCGGCCGCCGCCAGGCACACCGCGAGGGCGGCGTGGATCTCGCTCCTCGTCGGCGTGCCGCTCTCGGGGACGAGCGCCAGCGAGCGCTCGAGAGCCTGCGACGCCTCGGCGAGGCGCCGCTGACGGTGCAGGACGAGACCCTCGGTGAAGTGTGCGAGCGCGTACTCCGGCTGGATCTCGCGGGCGCGTCGTGCCTCCTCGAGCGCCCTCTCGGCGTCGCCGGCGACCAGCAGGGCTTCCGCCAGGAAGACGCGGAACGCAGGGGCGAGCGGGTTGAGCTCCACCGCACGGCGCGCCGGAGCGAGCGCCCGCTCGGGTCGGCCGAGACAGAGGAGGAGCCAGGCGAGCCACGAATGGGGCTCGGCGTGGCCCGGCGCGAGCTCGATCGCCCGCGCGAGCTCCCGGAGCGCGGGCGGGCCCTCCCGACGAGCCGCCTGGATGATGCCGAGCGAGGCGCGCGCCTCCCCGAGCGCCGGCTCGAGCTCGACCGCCCGACGTGCGGCGTCGATCGCCTCGGGAGCAGCGTCCGGGAGAGGGAAATCGTAGTACTCGGCGACGGTCACGGCCTCTGCGAGCCCGGCCCAGGCCAGCGCGAACCCCGGGTCCCTGCGGATCGCTCCCTGGAACGATGCGACGGCTCGCTGGGCTCCAGACTCGGACCTCAGGTCGAGGCTGATCCGCCCCTGGGTGTAGAGATGATAGGCCTCGAGGCTGGCGGTCGGGGCGTGCGCGACCCGTTGCTCCTCCTCGGGGCTCAGGCGCACCTCGAGCGAGGCGGCGATCTCCCTGGTGATCTCGGCCTGGATGTCGAAGAGGTTCTCCGCCGTGAGCGTGCGCCGGTAGCGCTCGGCCCAGAGCTGACGATCGCTCTGCGCCTCGATCAGCCGGACGTTCACCTGGACCTGCCCGCCGGCCTGCTGGACCTCGCCTTCGACCACCCACGAGACGCCGAGCTCGCGCCCGATCTGCGAGATCTGCGCGGCCGAATCGCGGTATCTCCGAACCGAGGTGCGAGCGATCGTCCGGAGGCCCGACAGCTTCGAGAGCCGGATGAGGAGGTCGCCGTGGACACCCTCGGTGAAGGCGGCGCCGTCGCTCCCTCCGAGACTCTCGAAGGGCAGCACCGCCACCGACCGCTCCCGCTCCTCTCCAGTGGCTGCGTCGGCGCCACGAGAGGTCGAGTCACGGATCAGCCGGAGCCGGTGGAAGACCTCGCGGGCGGTCTGGATCCGGTCGCGCGGGTCCTTCGCCAGACAGCGATCGATCATCTCTGCGAGCTCCCGCGGCACCTCGCGCCGGAGCTCGTGGGCCGCCTCCGGTGGGTCCGAGAGGATCGATCGCATGAGCTCGCCTCGCGTCTCGCCGCCGAAGGGTCGTCGACCGGTCGCCAGCTCGAACAGCACCACGCCGAGGGAGAACACGTCCGTTCGATGATCGGTCGGATCGGCGGAGACCTGCTCGGGGGACATGTAGGGCAGGGTTCCGAGGATCATTCCCTGCCGCGTCATCAAGGCGGTCGAGGCGTCGCGGTCGATCTCCAGCTCCGCCGATCCCGTCCTCTTTGCCAGCCCGAAGTCGAGGACCTTGACGCCGCCGCTCGCCGCGCACAGCACGTTGGAAGGCTTCAGGTCCCGGTGCACGACACCCCGCTCGTGGGCGGCGGCCACCGCGTCGGCGAGGGGGATCGCGACGTCGAAGAAGCGATCGAGCGGCACTCCGTCCGGTGGGATCGTCCGATCGAGAGGAGTCCCCTGGACGAGCTGCATGGTGAGGAAGTGGACGCCGTCGGCCTCCTCGACCGAGTACACGCTGACGATCCCCGGGTGATCGAGGGAGGCGAGGACCTGTGCCTCGCGCCGGAACCGCGCGAGCCGGTCCGGGTCGGAGGCGATCTCGGGCTTGAGCACCTTCAGCGCCACCTCCCGGCCGAGTCGAGTGTCCTCGACGCGGTAGACGTCGCCCAT
>DATKEH010000328.1:0-7787 GCA_035546355.1 Thermoanaerobaculia bacterium | reverse complement strand
CCACTCCAGCTCGTTCAGCGCCCGTAGCGGCCGGCCCTCCAGCCGCACCTTCAGCCTTCGCTCGACGGCGAAGCTCTGCGGGTCGCGGAACGTCAGCACGGCGCTGCCGTCGCTCATCACCAGCGAGCGGCCGTCGAAGGTGAGCCCCCACCCCTCCCCCCGGTACCGGTGCTCCCCCACCGGGGTGAGGCCGTCGAGAGACCACACCAGCGCGCGCCCGTTCAGCCAGGTCAGCTGCACCAGCCGTCCATGCGCCAGCGCCAGCCCCTCTGCGAACAGATCGCGGGGCAGGGGCACCTGCACTTGGGGTACGCCGGTGGCGAGATCGACCAGCCGCAGACTCGACCTGCCGTAGCGCCCGGTGCTCTCGTAGAGCGCCCCGTCGTGCCACAACAGGCCCTGGGTGAAGGCATCGGGATCGTGCGGGTAGCTGGCGACGACCCGCACCCGCAGGCGCTCCACCGGCGGCGAGGCGGCGGTCGCCGCCGGCCCACGGCCAGCGGCGGCGCCTCCGCCGCCGGCGTCGGGGCGCTCGGTCGCCGCCACCGGAGCCTCGCGCGCGCTGCCCCCGTCGCGGCACGCCCAGGCACCGGTGCCGGCGCCGGCGGCGGCCAGGACCACCAGCGCCGCCGCCCGCCACCACGGGATCACGGCGGAGGGGCTCCCTGCTTCACCACCCGCCGCCAGAACCACCCCGCCAGCAGCAGGAAGGCGACCACCGCCACCAGCGGCGCGAGGCGTCCCGCCCAGTCGACCCAGATCCCCTGGGGAGCCCTGCCGGCGATCCCGACCCACAGCGCGACGCCGACGCCGAGCAGCCCCTCGCCCCCCACCAGGCCGGAGCCCAACAGCACGCCGCGCTCCCTGCGTCCCGCCGCCTCCTCGGGGCTGCGAGCGGTGCGCTCGGCGGCGAGGCGCAGCAGCCCGCCCAGGAACACCGGCACCATGGTCGACAGCGGCAGGTAGACGCCGACCGCGAACGGCAGGCTGGGGATGCGCGCCACCTCGCAGGCCAGGGCGATGCCGGCGCCGATGGCGACCAGCCCCCAGGGCAGGCTCTGCTCCAGGACGCCGTCGATCACCACCCGCATCAGGGTGGCCTGCGGCGCCGGCAGCTCGGTGGTGCCGAAGCCGTAGGCGCCGTCGAGCCAGATCACCGTGGCGCAGACGAAGACGGCCGAGGTGAGCACCCCGAGGATCTCGCCCACCTGCTGGTGCCGCGGCGTGGCGCCGAGCAGGAAGCCGGTCTTCAGGTCCTGTGACGCGTCGCCGGCGATCGACGCCGCGATCGCCACCACGCAGCCGATGGTGAGGGCCGCGGCCTTGCCCATGTCACCCACCCAGCCGACGGCGAGGAACACCGTCGACGCCAGCAGCAGGGTGGCGATGGTCATGCCGCTGGTGGGGTTGGAGGTGACGCCGACGAGGCCGACGATGCGCGAGGAGACGGTGACGAAGAAGAAAGCGCACAGCACCACCAGCAGCGCCGCCACCAGCCGCTGCCCCGGCGACTGCAGGGCCGAGAACACCTGCGGCACCAGGGTCATGGCGGCTACCAGGGTCAGGATGCCGATCCCGAGCGCCTTCAGCGGCAGGTCCTGATCGGTGCGTGGCAACGCCGCCACGCCCTTCCCCATCCGTTCGCGGATCTGCCGCGCTCCCAGGCGAAAGCTCTGGACCATCGTCGGCAGGCTGCGGACGAGAGTGACGATGCCGGCCATCGCCACCGCGCCGGCGCCGATGTAGCGGACGTAGCGCTCCCACAGCAGGTCCGGCGCCATCTGCGCGATCGGCAGCAGCGTTTCGGGGTAGAGCGGCGTGGCGCGATCCGCCCCCCACATCGCGATCGCCGGAATGATCACCAGCCAGGAGAGCACACCGCCCCCCACCATCACCGCGGCTATGCGGGGGCCGAGGATGTACCCGACCCCGAACAAAGCGCCCGAAACCCTCCCCGCCACCTCGGCCTTGGGCAGGAAGGGGATGCGGGCGTGGACGACCCCCGGGAACAGCTTGAGGGCGTCTACCAGCAGCTTGAAGCCGGCGCCGACGCCCAGCCCCAGGAACACGTTGCGCGCCCTCCCGCCGCCCACCTCGCTGGCCACCAGTACCTCGGCACAGGCGGTGCCCTCGGGGTAGGGCAGGTTGCCGTGCTCGTTGACGATGAGCGCCCGCCGCAGCGGGATCATGAACAGGACGCCGAGGATGCCGCCGCACAGGGCCAGCAGCGTCATCTGCAACAGGCTCGGCGGCAGGCCCCACAGGAAGAGCGCCGGCAGGGTGAAGATCACGCCGCTCGCCACCGAGCTCGAGGCCGAGCCGACGGTCTGCGAGGTGTTGGCCTCGAGGATGGTGCCGGAGACTCCAGCGCCGCGCAGGGCGCGGAAGGCCGCCACCGTCATCACCGCCACCGGGATCGAGGTGGAGATGGTCAGCCCGGCCACCAGCCCGAGATAGGCGTTGGCGGCGCCGAACAGGATGCCGAAGGCGATGCCCAGGAGCACCGCCTTGATGGTGAACTCCCGCGGGCTCTCCCGTGCCGGCACCCAGGGGCGAAACTCCTCCCCCGCCGGTGATGCCGGCCCCCGGCGCCCGAAGCCGCGGACCTGATCCAGGCCCCCGGGCCCCACCCCCTCGCCGCTCACCAGCCGCCCCCGGCGCCGCAGGCCAGGCCGCCGATGGGGCTTCCCGGCGGCGCCTCCAGCGGCTCGACGAGCTGCTCCTCGTCCCACTGCCGCAGCTCGAGGTAGCGGTCGAGGTCGCGCACCATGGTGGCCCGGTGGGCGCGCTCCGCACCGTCGGGCCCAGGGAAGCGGCGCAGTTGGGCAAGCAGCTCCGCGAGCGCCCCCTCGACCCGCGAGCGCACCGGATAGGCGGTGTCTTCGTCGGCCGCCACGCGCACCAGGCGGTCCACGGACAGCTTCTGCACCAGCCGCCGGATCTCCTGCCGCCGCTCCGGCTCGCCGCGCTCCTCGGCGAAGACCGCCCCCAGCAGCCGATCCAGCACCTCTTCGAGCGACGGCAGCGACGGGTCGCGACGGTGGAAGTCCACCACCCGCTGCAGGCGCTCCGGCTCCAGCAGCGGCCGCAACACCAGGTCGGCGGCGACGCCGGCCGCCCCCAGCGCGTCGAACACCAGACCCGTCTGACTGGGGAAGAGCTCGCGGTTGCCACGGTAGGGGAAGGGGCGCGGCAGCAGCAGGCCGAGCACCCCTTCGGGGAGGTCGAGCACCGCCGGCTCGAGGGCGGCGAGCAGGCTATCGAGCGCCTGCCGCTGGGCGTCGCCGGAGACGAAGCGTGCCGCCGGCGTGCCGTCGCCGCGCAGGGCGTAGCCGTACTCCATGCCGGCGATCACCTTGGCGGCCGCCTCGGTCTGATAGCGGTGGTAGAGGTAGACAGGCGCCAGGGTCTCCTGGAGGAAGGCCAGCGGCTGCCCGGGAGCGATGTTGCGCTCCCCGAACCTCGCGAGCGCCAGCTCCCGCACCCGCATCACGTCGCGCAGCCCCGCCACCACGTCCTCGCCGTTGTCCCACAGGTTGGCCAGCGGGTGGGCGGCGGCGGCCGGACGGGCGTCGGCGTCGGAGAGGAAGAGCAGACCCTCCGCCGCCCCCTCGCGCAGCAGCCGATCCAGCGCTTCCGGCGCCAGGTCGGCGTAGGCGTAGCGCACCGCGTGCACGTCCCACTCCCCGACGCCGGTGGCGTAGACGCTGGAGACGTCGAGCTCTCCGTCCTCGCCGACGGCGACCAGCGGGTGCGGGTAGTCCATCACCGAGGCACGGCCGTAGGTCGAGGCGGCGAAGTTGTGCGCCAGGCCCAGGGTGTGGCCCACCTCGTGCGCCGACAGCTGGCGGATGCGGGCCAGCGCCAGCGCCACCGGATCCGCCGGCCCGCCCCGCCCGGTCTCCTCCGCGCCCAGCAGGCCCTCGAAGATGCGGATGTCCTGGCGCACCCGCAGCGAGCCCAGCGACACGTGCCCCTTGACGATCTCGCCGCTGCGCGGGTCGATGACTCCGCCGCCGTAGGACCAGCCCCGGGTCGAGCGATGGACCCACTGGATGACGTTGTAGCGCACGTCGAGCGGGTGCGCTCCCGGCGGCAGCAGCTCGACGCGGAAGGCGTCCTGGAAGCCGGCGCGCTCGAACGCCTCGGCCCACCACGCGGCGCCCTCGACGAGGGCGCTGCGCACCGGCTCGGGGGTGCCGGGGTCGACGTAGTAGACGATCGGCTCGACCACCGGCGAGGGGTCGGCGCCGGGCCGCACCTTGTGCAGCCGGTGCCGCGACAGCCACAGCCGCTCCATCGGCTGGTCGAGAGGCACCGCATAGTCGAGGAAGGAGATGCCGAAGAAGCCGCCGCGCGGGTCGAGAACGCGCGGCTCGTAGCCCGGGCCCGGCAGCCGGACCAGGGAGTGGTGCTGCACCAGGGTGATCGCTTCGGGATGCGGCGCGGTGGCGCGCACCTGCTCGCCCGGCTCGCGGCCGGCGAAGGTGAGGAGCGCCTCCAGCTCGAGGTTGTCGGGAAACGCCAGGCAGGCCGAGAAGTCGACGGCGCTGCGAGCGGTGTCGAGCTCGAAGGAGCCCTGACCGGTCGCCGCCAGCTGGCGCGCCACCCCGTGGGCGTCGCGGACCACGAAGCCGGTGAGGTCGACCAGGGCCCGCCCGTCGGGGTCGAGCGCGGCCACCTCGCCCCCCCACAGCACCGAGGTGGCGAAGGATTCGGCCACCGCCTTCGCTTCCGCAGGGTCGTCGGACAGCGCCCGGAAGCGCAGGTTGGGCTCTTCGATCAGCACCTTGCGCCCCTCGCGCCGGAGGCGCACCAGTCGCGTCTCGCCGAGCTGCCCGCGGTCGAGGCCCACCGGGTTGGATCCCAGGCCGGTCAGCAGGCCCTCGACGTAGAGGTACTCCCCGACCACCCCGTCCGGCCCCGGAGGCGGCAGCTCGAGCAGCAGCTTGCCGGCGATCGGGTCGATGTGCAGGTCGAGGAGCCCGGAGCGGGTCTCCAGCCCGGCGGCCGCGGCCGCCACCGTCGGCAGGCCCCCTTCCCCCTGCTGGGCCGTGGATCCGGCAGCGGCAGGCGCATCGGAATGCAGGCTGGCGCACCCTGCCGCCAGGGGCGCGAGAAGAAAGACCGCCAGCATCGCCTCGGTTCGGCTCATCGTCGCATCCCTCCTCGCACGCGGAGGCCGGCCGCGTGGTGCCCACCGGGCGCCACCGGCGGGGCCTCCAGGTTCTCGCTCTCCAGCTCGTCGCTCTCGGCCGCCTCCCTCTCGTCCTCGTCGCCCGCTGCGGGGGGCAGGAGCAGCCGACCGAGCAGGCGGAAGCGTTCCCCCAGCAGGCGAAAGATCCGCACGTAGCGGTCACGGGCATTGTCGCTGAGGCGGCCGTCGCCGGCCTCGATGCCGTACCGCAGAGCGGGCAGCATCCAGGCGACGTAACCGGAAGTCGGATCGGGCGCCGCGAACTGGTTGCGGTACCAGGGCCGCTCCGGCAGCCCCTGCGGCTGCAGCCAGAGGCGCTCGAGCTGCAACAGCTCCCAGTTGACGCCGGCCAGGCCCTCCGCCGCCAGCACGCGCTGCGCCACCGCCTCCCGCAGCGCCGCCATGACCGGCGCCGCCAACGCCTCGAAGCCGTCGATGGCGTCGTACAGCGGCCCCAGATCCACCTCCACCTCCGCCTCGCGCGCCAGCCCGGCGAGCTCGCCCAGGTACTCCCGGGCGTCGACGGCATAGGCGACGGGGTCGAGCGGCAGCACGTCGGCGTTGGCCAGCCGTACCGCCACCTTCGCCACCAGCCGGGAGAGCATCAGCGCGCCGGCGTAGTCGTCCCCCACCACCTGCCGGTACCAGGCCAGCGTGTCGTAGGCGGTGTGGTAGGCGGTGCCGGGCGCGCCGCCGGCGCCGATGCCGGCGGCCGGGATGCCGGCGTGGGCGTAGAAGGCGACGTGGTCGGAGCCGCCGCCGAGCCGCCCGAAGGGGGGGCGCGTCTCGGGCCCCGCCACCCCCGCCCATCGCTCGTACACCGATGTCTCCTCGTGCAGCGGGTGCGGGACCCGTTTCGCCACGTCGGCGATCAGCGCCTTGAGGGTGGGCGAGGCGGCGACGCGCAGCTCGCTCCCCATGGCCGCCATGTCGAGGTTGAGATAGGCGACCGCCGACTGCTGCAGCTCGTCGAGCCTGCCCTCGACCCACTCGGTCGAGCCGAGGATTCCCGCTTCCTCCGCCGCCCAGTGGGCGAAGATCAGCGTGCGGTCGGGGCGGGCGCCGCGCCGGCTCGATTCGGCGAAGGCGCGAGCCACCTCGAGCAGCACGATGCCGCCGGCCGCCGGATCGGAGGCGCCGAACCCCCAGGCGTCGTGATGGCAGCCGAGGATCACGGTCTGCTCGGGGAAGCGGGCGCCGGCGAGCCGGGCGATGACGTTGTGGGTGCGTACCAGCCCGCGGTGCTGTTCGACCCGGACGCGCACCCGCAGCTCGTCGCCGCCGGTGAGCCGGTAGGCGAACGGCAGCCCGCCCTGCCAGCCCTCCGGCACGGCCGGGCCGCGCATGCGGCCGAGGATCTCCGCCGCCGCGTCCCAGCCCAGCGGCTGCACCGGGATCGCCGGCAGATCCAGGGTCGCCGGATCGAGGCGCTCCGCGGCGGCGGTGGCGGGCTCCCCCGGCGTCAGCGGGTCGCCGACCCACGGCAGGGTGAGGACCGCTCCCCGTTCGACCGAGTCGCCGTTCCTCCACCCCCCTTCGGGGTACGGGATGCCACGACCGTAGCCGCTGTCGGCGGGGTCGCTGTAGAGCAGCACCGCGGCCGCGCCCGCCTCCTCGGCGTAGCGTACCGGGTAGCCGCGGAAGGCGCCGCCGTAGCGCGCCAGCACCACCCGTCCGTCGACCCGCACGCCGAGCTCCTCCAGGCGCTGGAAGTCCTCCCGCCGGCCGTAGTTGGCGTAGACCACGGCGCCCGTGGCCTCGCCGCTGCCGCTCCAGGCGCTCCAGCCGGGGTCGAGGTCCGGGTGGGCAGTGTAGGGGTCCTCCGCGAGGGCGGGCTCCGCCAGCGGCAGCCGGCGCCGCACCGGCGACAGCACCTCCACCTCGGCGCTCACCGGTCGCGGCACGTACAGCAGCAGCTCCTGGCGCTCGACCTCGAGCCCCAGCCGCTCGTAGACGGCGGCGAGGGTCGCGGTCAGCTGCAGATCCCCGGGGGTGCCGGTGACGTGCGGCGTCCCGGCCAGCAGGTCGTGGCTGTCGTGCAGGCTGCGGGCCGAGGGCACCGAGGCGAGCGCCCGCTCCAGCTGTTCCTGGGCATCGCGCCTGGGAGGCGCCACGTACCAGGGCGCCTCGGCCGCCGCAGGAGGCGCGGCGCACAGCAGGCCGAGGGCGAGGAGGGCGGAGCGGGGCGACATCCGGCGGCGGCCGGAGTGTACCAGCACCGGCGGCCCGCCCCCTCGCCGGCGCCGGTATACTCTCGCCACCGGCGCCATGGCCCGATGAGCGATCCCCAATCCGCCGACCGGCAGCGCACGCGGGTGCCTCTAGAGGGCAAGGTCTCCTTGGTGTTCAAGGAGCTCCGCGGCTTCCTCGACCAGTACGCGGGGAACATCTCGCTCGGCGGCATGTTCCTGCGCACGGCGAACCCGCAGCCGCCGGGCACCGTGTTCCACTTCGAGCTCGCCCTCGCCGACGGCACCGGGCTGCTCCAGGGCATCGGCGAGGTGGTGTGGATGCGGGAGCAGGACGAGGCGGTCGAGCGCCCGGCGGGGATGGGAATCCGCTTTCGCCAGCTCGACCCGCAGAGCCGCGC
>DATKEH010000327.1:0-3107 GCA_035546355.1 Thermoanaerobaculia bacterium | reverse complement strand
GTGGAGACGCTCGAGGCGAGCTTCGGGCGCCCGGGCGCGCCCGGCTGGGCGGGCGAGGTGGGAGGACGGGTCGACCGCTTTCCCGACGGCAACGAGGTCACCGCCGCCTGGGCGTGGCTGCTGGCGCCGGTGGTGCGCCGGCCGGGCGGCTCGCTGCGCCTGGGCTACGCCTTCCAGAGCCAGGACGCCGACGAGACGCGGTTCACCCCCGCCGGCCTCTACGTCCCCTACTACACCCCCGAAGAGCTGGTCGCCCACAGCGTGGTGGTGGCGATCGCCCGCACGCCCGGCCCCCGCTGGGGGGTCTACTTCGACGGCGCCTGGGCCGCCCAGGCGGAGGAGCTGGCGCCGCGCGCCGACCCCTCCGGCGCCATCGTCTTCACGGAGCGGGAGCCGACCTTGTGGCGGGCGCGCCTGCGCGCCCAGGGCGAGCTGTCGCCGCGCCTGGCGCTGCAGCTCGGCGCCGAGCACGATCGCGCGGCGTTCTTCGAGATCACCCGCGCCTTCGTCGACCTGACGGTGCGCTTTCCGCGCTGAGCGGGCCGATGGAGCAGCGCGGCCGCTTCGGGGGCCTCTGGCGGTGGCGCCGCGCGGCGCCGGTGCGGCCGAGCGACCGCTTCGTCCTCGCCTGCCTGGTGCTGGCGGGGCTGCTGTCGGTGGTGCGCTTCGCCGACTGGTGGTTCCGCCCCGCGCACGTGGCGCAGCCGCTGCTGTTCGTGCTGCTGTCCCTGGCGGTGTGGTACGGCGTCTTCCGGCTGGTCGTCGGCTGGGTCAACCTGCTCGCCGTGCGCCAGCCGCCGCCCCTGCAGGCGCCGCCGGGGCTGTCGGTGGCGATCTTCACCACCAGCTCGCCCGGCGAGCCGCTGGAGATGTTCGAGACCACGCTCGCCGCCTGCGCCCGCATCCGCTACCCTCACACCACCTACCTGCTCGACGACACCCGCGACCCGCGCTTCCGCGACCTGGCCGAGCGGCACGGCGCGGTGTGGACCGAGCTGGTCGGCCTGCCCGGGGCCAAGGCGGGCAAGATCAACGCGGCGCTGGCCGCCACCGCCGAGGACTTCGTGCTGGTGCTCGACCCCGACCACGTGCCATTCCCCGGCCTGCTCGACCGCGTGCTGGGGTACTTTGGGGACCAGCGGGTGGGGTTCGTGCAGGTCAGCCAGGCGTACTACAACCAGCCGCGCTCCTTCGTCGCGCGGGCGGCCGCCGAGCAGACCTACGCCTTCTACGGGCCGACCCTGATGGGCCTCTACGGCCACGGCGCCAGCCTGGCGATCGGCGCCAACTGCACCTTCCGCCGCGCCGCCCTGGAGTCGATCGGCGGCCACGGGGTGGGGCTGGCGGAGGACCTGGTGACGGCGATCCGGCTGCACGCCCGGGGCTGGCGCTCGGTGTACGTGCCGGAGATCGTCAGCCGCGGCCTGGTGCCCGAGGACCTCGGCTCGTTCTACCGCCAGCAGCTGAAGTGGGCGCGCGGGGTGTGGGAGGTGGCCTTCGCCGAGCTGGCGCCGGCGTGGCGCGGCCTGAGCTGGCGGCAGCGGCTGTCGTACCTGACGATCGGCTCGTACTACCTGTTCGGGGTCACCACGCCGGTGTTCCTGGCCATCCCCTACCTCTACCTGTGGACGGGAGTGCAGCCGGCGGCGATGAGCTTCGCCCGGTTCGTCGCCGCGGGGGGCCCGGTGGCGCTTCTCGGCGTCTCCATCTACCTCTACGCGCAGCGCTGGCTCTGCCATCCGCGCAGCGAGCGCGGGCTGCACCTGCGCGGCCTGGCCCTGAAGATCTCCTGCTGGCCCGTCTACCTCGCCGGCACGCTGCTCGCCGTCCTGCGCCGCGAGGTCCCCTACGTGCCGACCGCCAAGGAGGGGGTGCGCGGCTCCTTCCTCGCCCTCGCCGCCCCGCACCTGCTGCTGCTCGCCCTCTACCTCGCGACGCTGGGCTGGCTCGTGTGGCACCGGCTGCTGCGCGCCCCGGAGGGAGCGCTGGTGCTCACCAGCGGCGCCGTCTGGGGGATGGCGCTCTTCGCCACCGTCGCGGCGACGCTGGTGGCCGGATCGCTGCGCGCGGCGTGGGAGGCGCGGCGGCCGCCGGCGGGCGGAGCGTGGGACACGGTCGATCCGGCGGCGGTGGAGCGGGCGGGATGAGGCGGCGCAGCCGCCTGGCGCTGGCGCTCGCCGCCCTCGCCCTGGCGGTCGGCCTGGCCTCGGCGCTGGTGCTGCTGGGCGAGCGCAGCGCCGGGCCGGTGACGGCTACCCTGCAGCGGCTCGGCGACGCGGTGGCGCGGTTCGAGGCCACCCTGGCCGAGCGGCTCCGCGGGCCGGGGCGGCGCCAGGAGCTCGCCTGGTTCGAGCCCTATCGCCAGGAGCCGGCGCGGCTCGCCGCGCCCGAGGTCGTCCTGCTGGGCGCGTATCACGAGGCGATCCCGGGCTCGCTCGAGGGGCTGCTCGAGCTGGAGCGCGCGCTCGGCGTCACGCTGCCGCTCATCCACGTCTACCTGGCGTGGGGGGACGCGCCCGAGCAGCAGTTCCCGCACCGCTTCCTCACCGCGGTCGCCGCGCTCGGCTCGGTGCCGGTGGTCACCTGGGAGCCGTGGCTGACCGCCTTCGAGAGCCGCCTGCACCCCGAGCTACCGCTGCGCACGGAGCGGGACGAGGGGGGCCTCGCCGCCATCGCCCGCGGCGACTACGACCACTACGTCGATCGCTGGGCGCGCGAGGCGGCGGCGCACGGGCGCCCGATCCTGCTGCGCTTCGCCCACGAGATGAACGACCCCTATCGCTACCCCTGGGGGCCGCAGAACAACCACCCCTTCGACTTCATCGCCGCCTGGCGGCACGTCGTCGAGCGCTTCCGCGCCGCGGGGGCCGACAACGTGCTGTGGGTGTGGTCGCCGCACGTCGCCTACTCCGGCTACGAGTGGTTCTACCCCGGCGACGAGCACGTCGACTGGGTCGCCACCGGCGCGCTCAACTACGGCACCGTCGCCCGCTGGTCGCAGTGGTGGTGGTTCTCGCAGATCTTCGGCGACCGCTACGACCCGCTCGCCGCGCTGGGCAAGCCGGTGATGATCGCCGAGATCGGCAGCCTGGCGGTGGGCGGTGACC
>DATKEH010000326.1:0-3334 GCA_035546355.1 Thermoanaerobaculia bacterium | reverse complement strand
GTTGTCGCGCACCCCGTGCTCGGTGGGCAGCAGGCCGGTGAGCATCGACACGTGGGAGGGCAGGGTCAGCGGGTAGTTGGCCCAGGCGCGGGAGAACAGCACCGCGTCGCGGCGCAGGGCGTCGATGGCCGGGGTGGCCACCCGGTCGTAGCCGTAGGCGGGGAGGTGGTCGGCGCGCAGGGTGTCGATGGAGATCAGCACCACCGGCGCGTCGGGGAAGGGGCCCAGCGCCGCGGCCGGCTCGGCGCCGCGGCGGCAGCCGAGGCCGGCCAGCGCCAGCAGCGCCAGCGCCGCGCCGATGAGCGGTCGCGCCCGCCGCGCCGCTACCGCCACCCGCCGCGCCCGCGGCCGGCGCCTCATCCCAGCCCCTCCAGCAGCCGCCGCGCCTTGGCGACGTCCTCGCCGTGGCTCGCCGCCGGGGCGATGGCCAGGGAGCGCACCAGCGCCGAGCGCGCCCGCTGCGTGTCCCCCACCCGCGCCGCCGTAAGCCCCAGGTTGTAGAGCGCGTCGAGCAGCTGCGGGTCGAGGGCCAGCGCCCGCTCCCACGCCGCCATCGCCTCTTCGGCGTCCCCCTGCATGGCGCGGGCGACCCCCAGCGTGTTCCACGACAGCGGCAGGTCGGGATCGACCGCCAGCGCCCGCTCCAGGTAGCGCTGCGCCTCGGCCGGGCGCTGCATCCGCAGGTGCACGATGCCCAGCGTCTCCAGCGCCTTGGAGTCGTTGGGGTCGGCGGCCAGGACCGTCTGCAGGGTCTCCACCGCCTCGCGGTGCCGCCCCGCGTCGGTGTAGGCGATGGCCAGGGCGTTGCGCGCCTCGAGGTCGGCGACGTTGCCGGCGAGGGGCGAGAGGATGCCGATCGCCTCCTGCGCGCGGCCGGCCTCCGCCAGCGTCAGGCCCAGCTGGCGCAGCAGGGAGTGGTCGGCCGCCCCCAGCGCCATCGCCCGCTCCATCAGCTCGATGGCCTCGCGGTTCTGCCCGCGGTCGCGCAGCACCATCACCACCTGCTCGTAGGCGAGCGGCATGTCGGGGCGCCGCCGCACCAGCTCGCGCGCCAGCTCGAGGGCGCGATCGAGCTCGCCGCGGGCGTAGGCGTCCACCGTCTGGTGCACCAGGCGGTCCTCCTCGATCAGGTTCTTGGGGTCGTCCTGCGGCCCGAACCGCGTCTTGGTCGACGGGCTGGCCGCCAGGTAGCCGAGGCTGCGCAGCTGCGCGGCCTCCTCGTCGCTCACCCGCCGCTGGCCGGGCGGCCACTCCGGCGTCGCGGGCAGCTCGGCCAGCAGCGCGTGATAGCGGCGGCGCTGGTCGTCCACCAGGTTGTCCTCCTCGCCCGGGTCGGCGGTGAGATCGTAGAGCTCGGGCAACGGCAGGGACACCAGCTTGTGGCCGTCGGCCAGCAGACCGCGCAGGGGCGCCCAGCCGCGATTGAAGAAGGTCGCCAGCGCCTCGAAGTAGAGGCGGCGGCCGGGCTCGGCGGGCGCCAGCAGCGAGCGGCCGGGGAGGCCGTCGGGAGCCGCCAGCCCCAGGGCCGACAGCACCGTGGGCAGGATGTCGACGTGCCCCGCCGGGCGGCCGTCGCGGCCGGCCTCGATCTCCGGATGCCACAGCAGCAGCGGCACCGCCAGGGTCGGCGCGTAGGCGAACAGCCCGTGCGTCAGCTCGCCGTGGTCGCCGAGGGCCTCGCCATGGTCGGAGGTGACGATCACCAGCGCCGGCCGCTCCCGCCCCTGCAGGAAGGGGTCGAGCAGCGGGCCGAGGTAGCGATCCACCGCCTCGACTTCGCCGTAGTAGGGGGCTCCCGGGTGCCGCCGCGCCAGCTCCGGCGGCGGCTCGTAGGGGGCGTGGGGGTCGTAGAGGTGGACCCAGAGGAAGCGATGGCCCTGCTGCTGGTCCCACCAGCGGCGGCCGCGGGAGACCACCTCGTGGCCGGGCCGCTCGGCGAAGTGCAGCGCCCTGCTGCCCGAGCCGCGCGGGTAGTCGTCGTCGTAGAGGTCGAAGCCGCGGTCGAGCCCGAAGCGGGAGTCGAGAGGGAAGGCGCCGACCACCGCCGCGGTGGCGTAGCCGGCGTCGCGCAGCAGGGTGGCGAGGGTGGGGAGCTGGTCGCCGAGGACGAAGCCGGCGTTCTCCCGCACCCCGTGCTCGTAGGGGTAGCGGCCGGTGAGGATGTTGGCGTGCGAGGGGAGGGTGGTGACGGTGTGGGCGTGCGCGTCGTCGAACACCCTGCCGGCGGCGGCGAAGCGATCGAGGGCGGGAGTGGCGATCCCCTGGCGCCCGGCGAAGCCCAGCGCGTCCGCCCGCAGCGTGTCGATGGTGACCAGCAGCACGTCGGCCCCCGAGAGGTCGGGAGCGCGGGCGGCGGCCGCGGCCGGGTCCGCCTCTGCGCTGCGGCCGTCCCCCGGCTCACCGCCCTGGCAGGCGGCGAGGCAGGCGAGGAGGGCGGCGCCGAGCAGGGGTGGCCGCCGGCCGCTCACCCTACTGCTGCTGCAGGTAGGCGAGGAACTCCTTGGCCTCGCCCGCCTTCTCGTGCGCCGGCGCCATCGACAGGAACTTCTCGAGGTCGGCGGTCGCCTCGGCCATCTTCTGCTGGTTGATGTACACCAGCCCGCGGAAGTAGTAGCCGTCGGCGTGCTCGGGGTTCTCGCGAACCACCCGGTCGAAGTACTCGAAGGCCTTGTCCATGTCGCCCTGGTTGTACGCCTCGATGCCGAGGTTGAGCACCGCGTTGGGGTCCATCTTGATCCCCTCCGGCAAGCGCTGCATGTACGCCTCCGCCTCCTGCTCGCGCCCCTCGGACACCAGGATGCTGACCAGGGGCTGCAGCAGCTGCGGGTCGTCCGGGGCGATCTCCAAACCCTGTTGGTAGGAGGCGATCGCCTGCTCGGCGTTCCCCTCGGCGTGGTAGGAGTTGCCGATGGCGCGCAGGATGACCGGGTGGTTCTCCTCCGGCAGCGCCCCCATCGCCTCCTGGTAGGCCGCCCGGGCTTCGGCGTACTGGCGCAGCTGCAGGTGCTCGTTCCCCTGCTCCAGCAGGGCCACCGCCTCCTGGACCTCGTCCTGCTGGACGGCGGCCTCGGCGGCCGCCAGCTCCTCGGCGCTCGGCTGGCGCAGGGTGACGTTCAGCGCCTGGCCGGCGCCCGACTCGTAGACCTTCATCCCCCCCTCGGAGGGGACGTACCCTTCGGCGCGGGCGACGACATGCCAGTCGCCGTGGGCCAGGCCGAGGAAGCTCCAGCGCCCCTTCTTGTTGGTGGTGGTGGGCTCGGGGCCCGAGCCGTCGAGGTCGACGGTGACCGTGGCGCCCTCGATCGGCTTGCCCTGCTGGTCCTTGACCACGCCG